>JAIBAC010000038.1 GCA_019695375.1 Acidimicrobiia bacterium | reverse complement strand
ACGTTCTTCGGCGAGGTCGGCGACGGGGCCGCGGTCGAGGTGGTCGGCGTCGTGACCGACGAGTTCGAGCGCAAGGGCCACCGCTTCGTGACCCTCGACGTGGTGATCACCGCCGACGGGCGTCCGGCGCAGCGGATCGTCCACACCGCGATCCACACCCCGAGACGACCCCCCCAAACGCGGGCTGGATGACCCGCGAGCACGTCATACCGCCCGCGTTTTGACTCTGAACGCGGGCTGGATGACCCGCGAGCACGTCATACCGCCCGCGTTTTGACTCGGAACGCCTATCGCGTCGATCGACACAAACGATCGACAATGGATATCGAAACTGGCATGACACATATATGGTGACTATCGAACAGCAGTCCCCAAGAGCGGAGGCCAGCGGCCGATGTCACTCGTCAACACCAAGATCAAGCCTTTCAAGGCGACGGCGTTCCACGACGGCAGCTTCGTCGACGTCAGCGACGCCGACGTCGCCGGCAAGTGGGCGATCTTCTTCTTCTACCCCGCCGACTTCACATACGTGTGCCCGACCGAGCTCGGTGACCTCGCCGACCACTACGTCGACCTCCAGGAGATGGGCGTCGAGGTGTACTCGGTCTCGACCGACACCCACTTCACGCACAAGGCGTGGCACGACGCCTCCGACACCGTCGGCAAGATCGCGTACCCGATGCTCGGCGACCCCACCAACGAGCTGAGCCGCAACTTCGAGATCCTGCGCGAGGGTGAGGGGCTCGCCGACCGCGGCACGTTCCTCGTCGACCCCGACGGCGTGATCCAGGTCGTCGAGGTCACCGCCGAGGGCATCGGCCGCAACGCCGCCGAGCTCGTGCGCAAGGTCAAGGCCGCGCAGTACGTCCGCGCCCACCCCGGCGAGGTGTGCCCCGCCAAGTGGGAGGAGGGCGACGCGACGCTCGCCCCGTCGCTCGACCTCGTCGGCAAGATCTGAGAGGAGACCGAGATGGCGATCCTCGACCCAGGACTCGCAGCGCAGCTGAAGACCCATCTCGAGAAGGTCTCGCGGCCCGTCGAGCTGGTGGCCCACCTCGACGACAGCGCCGCGTCGCGCCGCCTCGACGAGCTCCTGGGCGAGATCGCCGTCCTCTCGGACCAGGTCGAAGTCGTCCACGCCGACGGGACGGACGGCGCCGGCGTGCGCCGTCCGTCCTTCGACGTGCGCCGCGCCGGCACCGACGTCGCGGTGAGCTTCGCAGGCATCCCGACCGGGCACGAGTTCACGTCGCTGGTGCTCGCGCTGCTCCAGGTCGGTGGCCACCCGCCCAAGGTCGATGCCGACGTGCTCGAGCGCATCCGCACGCTCGAGGGCGAGCACCGCTTCGAGACCTACTTCTCGCTCTCGTGCCAGGTGTGCCCCGACGTCGTGCAGGCGCTCAACGTCATCAGCATCACCAACCCCGCGATCAGCCACGTGTCCATCGACGGCGCCCTCTTCCCCGACGAGGTCGAGGAGCGCAAGGTCAAGGCCGTCCCGGCCGTGTTCTGCGACGGGGAGCCGTTCGAATCGGGCCGCATCAGCCTCGAGGAGATCGTCGGCCGCCTCGACACCGGATCGGCCGAGCGCGAGGCCGCCGCGATCGACGCCAAGGACCCCTTCGACGTCCTCGTCGTCGGCGGCGGACCCGCGGGCGCGGCCGCAGCCGTGTACGCGGCACGAAAGGGCATCGCCACGGGTGTCGTCGCCGAACGCTTCGGCGGTCAGGTGCTCGACACGATGGCGATCGAGAACTTCATCTCGGTCCCCTACACCGAGGGACCGAGGCTCGCAGCGGCGCTCGAGGAGCACGTCAAGGAGTATGAAGTCGACGTGATGAACCTCCAGCGCGCGACCAAGCTCGTGCCCCCCGGCACCGACGGCCTCGTGAGCGTCGAGCTCGCGAGCGGAGCCACGGTGCGCTCGCGCACCGTCGTGGTCGCCACCGGGGCCCGCTGGCGTTCGATGGGCGTCGCGGGCGAGCAGGAGTACCGCAACAAGGGCGTCACGTACTGCCCCCACTGCGACGGACCTCTGTTCAAGGGCAAGCGGGTCGCGGTGATCGGCGGCGGCAACTCCGGCGTCGAGGCGGCCATCGACCTCGCCGGCGTCGTCTCGCACGTGACGCTCATCGAGTTCGACGACACCCTCCGCGCCGACGCCGTCCTGCAGCGCAAACTGGGCAGCCTCGCCAACGTCGACGTCATCGTCGGTGCGCTCACGACCGAGGTCGTCGGTGACGCCGAGGAGGTCACCGGCCTCACCTACGAGGACCGCAGCACCGGGGAGGCCCACGACCTGCCCCTCGACGGCGTCTTCGTGCAGATCGGCCTGCTGCCCAACACCGAGTGGCTCGCGGGCAGCGTCGATCTGACCCCGCATGGCGAAGTGGTCGTCGACGCCGCGGGAGCCACCTCGATCCCGGGCGTGTTCGCGGCGGGCGACTGCACGACCGTGCCGTTCAAGCAGATCGTGATCGCCATGGGCGGCGGTGCGACGGCCGCCCTCAGCGCGTTCGACCACCTGATTCGCACCACGGCGCCCGACGAGGACGCCGCATGAACCTGCGCGACCTCGGCTACCTGGTCGCGGTCGACGAGCATCGCCACTTCGGCCGCGCCGCCGAGGCGTGCTTCGTGAGCCAGCCGACGCTGTCGACGCAGATCAAGAAGCTCGAACGCGAGCTCGGTGTGGAGCTCGTCGAACGCAACCCGCGCCGGATCATGCTCACCGCTGCCGGGCGCCAGGTGGCCGACCGCGCACGGGTGATCCTGCGCGAGGCCGCCGGCATCGAGGGGATCGCCGCGCGTGCCCAGGACCCCGAAGGCGGGAGCATCCGCGTCGGCCTGTTCCCGACGCTCGGCCCGTACCTCCTCCCACACGTCGTGCCCAAGCTCCACGCCAGGTTCCCACGCCTCGAGCTCCTCCTCGTCGAGGAGAAGACCGAGACCGTGCTCAGACGCCTGCGCGACGGCGACCTCGACGTCGGCGTCCTCGCGTTGCCCGTTCCCGACGGCGGGCTCGAGCACGAGGTGCTCTTCTCCGAGGACTTCCTCCTCGCCGTGCCCGCGGGCCATGCGCTCGCAGGGTCCGCGGACCCGGTGGACACTGCGCTGCTCGCCACGGAGCCGATCCTGCTCCTCGAGGACGGTCACTGCCTGCGCGACCAGGCCCTCGAGGTGTGCCGGCTGAGCGGCGCCAACGAGCGGCCGGACTTCCGCGCCACGAGCCTCGAGACGCTGCGCCAGATGGTCGTGGCAGGGGTGGGGGTCACGCTCCTACCCGAGCTGACCGTGCAGCCACCGGCGGCGCAGTCCGACGGAGTGCGGCTGCTGCGCTTCGCCGACCCGGTGCCACGCCGCACGATCGCGATGTTCTGGCGGCCCACGAGCGCGTACCGCGACCTCATGCCTGCGCTCGCCGCCGTCATGCGCGACGTCCCCGCGGGGCTCGTCCACCTCGATCGCGATTGATGTGCGAAGGTCGTGCAAGGGAGTTGTACGACCTTCTGTCGGCGGCCAGAATCCGCCCATGGCGCAACCGCGGGGGCACATGTGGGATCCGGTCACCCAGACGCTGCCACGGGGTGACATCGAGGCGCTGCAGCAGCGACGGCTGGAGCACCTGGGGGAGCGGATCTGGGAGACGCCGCTGCCGTTCTGGCGGCGCAAGCTGGAGGCAGGTGGGTTCGCGCCCGGCGACGTGCTCGGGCTCGAGGATCTGGCTCGCGTGCCAGTCACGGTCAAGGACGAACTGCGCCGCTCCGAGGCCGAGCATCCGCCCTTCGGCGACTACCGCGGCGCACCGCTGAAGGACTGCATCCGCGTCGGCTCCACCGGAGGCACGTCCGGTGTGCCGACCTTCGCGCTGTGGACCCGCGCCGACCTCGACGACGACGAGACGGCGGCAGCGCGGATGTTCTGGCGTCAGGGTCTGCGGCCGGGGTTCGTGCTCGCCAACGCGCACCCCCTCGGTGTCTACGGCGGCGGGCGCTCGCTCACGTCCGCGCTGGAGGCGTTCGGCTGCCTCGTGCTCGCCGTCGGGTCCCTCGACACCGAAGCCGAACTGCGCGGCGCCATCGACCTGTGGCGGCGTTGCCCGCCCCTCGCGTACCAGATCTTCCCTGCGACGTACGTGAAGGTGTACGAGGCAGCCGTCGAGTTGGGCCTCGACCCCGCCGGCGACCTCAACCTGCACCCGCCGGTGGAGCACCCCGACGGCGCCGAGCGCACGATCACGGGCGGCACCGAGGGCTTCGCGTTCTTGGGCAGCGCGTGCCCCGAGGGCGGCGGCGCCCATGCCGCCGAGGACCGCTGCATCGTCGAGGTCCTCGGCGATGACGGGCTGCCGGTCCCCGACGGAGAGATGGGCCTGTTCACGATCACGACGATCAACCGCGACAACTTCGTGCTGCGCTACAACGTCGAGGACTACGTGGTCGTCAACCCCGAGCACGGGTGCCCGTGCGGGGAGACGCACCGGCGTGTGCGCTGGCAGGGCCGCAGGAAGGACCGCGTCTTCGTCGGTGACGAGTGGTTCCTGCCCGGGCGTGTGGCGCGCGTGATCTTCGCCGACGAGGCGTTCCGCACCCCGACCATGGAGTACCAGGTCGTGCGGCGCCGCGAGAACGACCGCCTGCACGTGCGTGTTGAGATGGACAGCTCCCGCTTCGGCGCCGCCGCGCCCGCCGCGGTCCGCCTCGCCGCCGCGCTGGAGGCGAGCCTCGGCGTGCCCGCCTCGGTCGACGTCGTCGGACGCGGCACCCTGCCGCGGCCCCCCTACAAGCCCGAGCGGGTGGTCGACGAGTGATGCACTCCGTCTCGACACCGCGGCTCGCGCTCGCGCTGGTGGTGCTCGTGGCGGCCGTCCTCGTCGTCCCAGCGCCAACCGCGAGCGGCGCCACGCCCGACGACGTGGTCGTGGTCACGGGCGACGGGATCACGGCCGAGGTGACGCGGGACCCGTACCGGCTCCGCATCCTCGACGGAGGCGGACGCGACCTCCTCGCCGAGCCGGGCAGCGGCGGCGCCCCCCGCTTCGGCGGCCTGTGGTACTCCTACGGCTTCCACCGTGGAGGCTCCCTCGGGGGCATCCTCGAGACGGGTGTCAACATCGACATCGACCTGGTCAGCTTCCGGCCCACCCGCGTCGAAGCGGTCGAGGCCGCCGGTGCGGGCCTGCGGCTCACGCTCGGCACGAACGACTTCGTCGGGCGCCACCGCGTCGTCCTCACGATCTCGACGGCCGGCGCGGGCCGCATCGACGTCGACGCGTCCCTCGACCGGCCCGACCCGCGCGTCTCGCGCGTCGGTGCCGCGTTCGCGGCCCGACCCGACGAGCACTTCGCCGGTTTCGGCCAGAAGATGGGCCCCGGCCTCGACCAGCGCGGCCAGGAGTTCGCGATCGGGGCGAGTCGCCGGTTCCGCACGCCCGAGTTCGGCGGCCTCCCGCTACCGCTGCCGGACTACGGCAGCGTCCCGTGGTTCGTGTCCTCCGCAGGTCTCGGGGTCGCCGTGCACAGCTACGGCAACGGCGTCACCTTCGACATGGCGAGCCGCGCGCCGGTGACGCGCTGGTCGGTGCCTGCCGCCGCGGGACCGCTGCGGTACAGGGTCTACGCCGGCGATCCCGCCGCGGTCGTGACCGCCTACACCGCCGACGAGGGCCGGCCGATGCTGATGCCGGAGTGGTCGGCGGGGGTGTGGCGCGGGGCCGACATCTACCCCGACCGCGCCGCCGCGATGGCAGACGTCGACCGCTTCCGCGACCTCGGGTTGCCGCTCGACGCGCTCGTGATCGACTCGCCGTGGGAGACCCAGTACAACTCGTGGGTCCCGAACCCGAACCAGTGGGGTGACTTCGCGTCGATGCTCGCCGGGCTCACCGCCGGCGGCGTGAACCCGGTCGTGTGGATCACCGGCTGGGAGAACCTCGACTCGCGCAGCGGCGACGTCATCGACGACCCCGAGTCGCAGCAGTGGGCAGCGGAGCCGGCGGCGCCGTATGCCGGCCTCGCCTCCCGCGGGCTCCTCGTCCAGCGGGCCGACGGCACCCCGTTCGTGTTCGACTGGTGGATGGGCCGCGGCTCGTCGGTCGACTTCACCACAGAGGCGGGCAGGCAGGCGTGGCGCGACCTCATCACACCGACGCTGCGCCTCGGGATCAAAGGCGTCAAGACCGACGGCATGGAGGGCTTCTACTTCGCCGACGACGTCCGCTTCGGCGACGGCACCACCGGCGCGCAGTCTGCGTGGGCGAACCTGCTCGGCTACCGCCAGGCGACCATGGACGCACTCGCCGACGTCAACGGCGGCGACTGGGCGCTCATCGGACGCTCCGCGACCCACGGTGTGCAGGGCCAGGCCATCACCTGGGCCGGGGACCAGTTCTCGACGATCACGGGACTGTGGGAGGTTGTCCAGGCTGGGCTGTCGGCGGCGATGACCGGCATCTCGAACTACACCCACGACGTCGGCGGCTACATCGGGCGGCCACCGACGCTCGCGGAGCTCGTCTCCCGCTTCGCGACCGGATGGCGAGCGAAGGGGATCTACGACCTCATCGAGGGCTTCGCGCCCCACGCCGAGGTCCTCGTGCGCTGGGCGCAGGTCGGCGCGGTGTCGTCGACGTTCCAGTACTTCTCGAAGGCGTTCGCGCAGCCGTGGAACTACGACGCCGCCACGTTCGGCGCGCTGAAGGACGCGATGGCGCTGCACGAGAGCCTCGTGCCCCATCTGCGTGCCGCCGCGTTGGAGGCGCACGAGACCGGTCTGCCCGTGTGGCGGCCGCTCCCGCTCGTGGCGCCGGATCGAGAGCGGGCGTGGACCACGTGGGACGAGTGGATGGTCGGCGACGACCTGCTCGTGGCTCCGGTGTTGACCGAGGGTGCCCGCGGCCGCAGCGTGTGGCTGCCGCCGGGGGAGTGGATCGACTTCCGCACGGGCGAACACCTCTCCGGTGACACCGACGTCGAGGTCGACGCGCCGCTCGCGTCGTTGCCGCTGTTCGTCCGCGCGGGTGCGATCGTCGCTCGCTATCCCGACGGCGTGACGAGCCTCTCCGACGCCCCCGGTGACCCGCGTGCGGTCACGCCCGCGGGACGCCTCGACGTGACCGTGTGGCCGGGGGTGGGGGGCGACGAGCTGCGTCTCGCCGGCGGCGGGTCGTTCGCGTCCTCCGCGGACGGGTCGTCGCTGTCGTGGTCGGGAGCCGTGGGGACGAGCCTGCTCGTCCGTCTGCCCGCGGCTGACTTACCTGTGGCCGTCGAGGCGGGTCCCGTTGCACTCGACAGCGCGGACTGCGCGTCCGTCACGGCAGCGCGGGCGGGGTGGTGCTATGACGCCGCGGCAGCCACGGTGATCGCCGGAGTACCTGCTGGCGCCGGAAGCGTCACGGTCCGGCCCTGAACCTGCCTCCCAAACGCGGGCAGTCTGTACCGCTGACGGGTCAACGTGCCCGCGTTTGGGAGGGGGGCTCGCCGCAAACGCGGGTGGGCTGTGTCGCTGGCGGGTCATCCTGCCCGCGTTTGGGGGGTCACCGCAGTGGGAGGAGGGCGCCGTGGGGGAGCTCCCTCGCGACGTTGGTGACCTGGACGAGGGCGCCGGGTCCGTCGAGGCGGACCGTGGTGTTGTCGCAGCCACCGTCGGCATGGGACTGGTAGGTGACGCGCACCTTCGGCGGCGCCGGGTCGAGATCGCTCCACCGCACCGCCGACGGCGGTGCGTCGCAGTCGGCGAAGACCTCCGACCACACGCACGGCGACGCGAGGTGGTCGCCCCCGCAGAAGAGGTCGCGCACGTGCGTGACCGTGCCGGTGTCGAGGTCGGTGACATCGCCGCGCCAGCGCCCCGGTCCGGCCGCGCTGATGCGGAGCCGGTACGCGTGCGCCGGCGTCCACGGGAAGTCACGGGTGTTCGGGTTCGCGGTCGCCGACGCCAGCGTCGACGCCGAGCCGTCGAGCTCGGCGCCGTCCGCCGCGTACCCGCCCCAGTTGACCGCCGTCGATCCGGGGTGGGCCGCGTACCACTGAAGGCCGATGTGTCCCGCACCCTCGTGGCGGCCCCCAGGACCCGTGAAGCTCGCCTGCAGCGCCCAGAAGTAGAGGCTCGCCACGGCCGGAGGCGAGACGACCTCCAACGTCGCCGCGACAGCGGTGGTGCCGCGCGGGCAGTCCCAGTGCACGTGCATCGACGACGCACCGTTCGACGACGCCGGCGGTCCGGCCACACGTGCCCGCGGCCGGAACAGGTCGCGCAGGCCCATCACATGGTTGTGGTCATGCCGCCGTCGACGACTATCACGTCCCCGGTCACCCACGCCCCGGCCCGTGACGCGAGATAGATCGCGACGCCGGCCATGTCCTCGGGTGTGCCGATCCGTCCCATGGGGCAGCCGGCCGCGATGGCAGGACCGAAGGCCTCCAGCGTGGCGGCCATCATGCGCGACTCGAACGGGCCCGGCGCCACCGCGTTGACGGTGATGTTGCGCCGCGCCAGGTGCTTGGCCAGCGCCCGCGTGAGGTTCAACACCCCGGCCTTGGTCGCGGCGTACGCGTAGGTCTCCATCACCGGTGCGTGCAGGCCGTCGACCGACCCGATGTTGATCACGCGGCCGGGATCGCCCGGAGCGGCGGCCGCCTCGATCTGAGGTAGCAGCGCCCGCGTGAGTGTGAACGGCGACTTGACGTTCACCTGGTACAGCTTGTCCCACGCCGAGTCGGGGTACTCCTCCAGCGGCGCACCCCATGTGGCGCCCGCGTTGTTGACGAGCACGTGGACGCGGTCCTCGCGGCCGGCGATCTCGGCGGCGAGGTCGAGGCAGCCCTGCTCGCTCGACAGGTCGGCGCCGAGGCCGTGGCATGTACCCAGCTCCGACAGCTCGGCCGCCACCTCACGGCACACGTCCGCCTTGCGTGACGCGATGTAGACGGTCGCTCCCGCCTCGACGTAGCCCTGGGCGATCATGCGGCCGATGCCGCTCGCGCCGCCGGTCACCAAGCACACCTTTCCGGCGACCGAGAACAGGTCTTCGATCATCTACCACCTCGTGTCGGGTTGTCCGCACGCTAGCCCTGCCACGGGATCCACGCGGCCGGGGGTTAACCTGCCCGTGTCCGGGCCGTCAGCAGCCCGGTGCCGCATCTGGAGGACACGTGTTCCTGGCCGACATCGACATCGACTTCGGTGAGCTCCTGTGGAGCATCATCATCATCTTCTTCATGGTCGTGTACTTCATGATGCTGTTCAGCGTCCTCGCCGACCTCTTCCGCAGCCACGACCTGAGCGGTTGGGCCAAGGCGCTGTGGGTGATAGCGCTGCTCTTCTTCCCGTTCCTGGCGCTGCTGATCTACCTGATCGCGCGTGGCTCGAGCATGAGCAAGCGCGCCCTCGAGGCCCAGAAGGAGGCACAGAAGGACTTCGACTCCTACGTGCAGTCCGTCGCAGGCTCGTCGGGGTCGCCGGCCGACGAGATCGCCAAGGCCAAGGAGCTCCTCGACGCGGGCACCATCAGCCAGGAGGAGTTCGACTCGATCAAGGCACGCGCGCTCGGCTGAGCGCGCCCGTCACGACGGGGGAGTCGTGGCGTCACGCGAGCGGACGAGGAAGCGCAACCGCGCGCCGCGAGCGTCCCAGTCGTAGACGACGGTCGTATCGGCGATGACGTCGTGCAAGGCGCGGTGTTCGCGACCGATCACTATCCCGACGAACCCGAGTCCGAGCGTGAGGAAGCTGAGCGGGTACGCCGCGCACCGCGCGATGCCGCGTCCGGGGCTGAGCTCGGAGCCGTCGCGCCGCACGATTCGCACGCCGACGAGCGCCATGCCCGGCGTCTTTGCGGCCGCTGCCCAGCAGTAGCCGTAGTAGAGAGCGAGCCAGATCCCGAGGGCGGCGAGCCACACCCACCCCGGCAGGCTGTCCTCGGAGATGTCGGTGCCGAGCACGAGGTTGATCAGGAACACCGTCGCCGCGATCGCGACCGCGTACACGACGGAGCTGATCGCGACGTCGAGCACGTACGCGGCGAGGCGTGAGGCGGGGCCCGCGTAGTGACCGACCTTGGTCGCGTCGTCGCGCATCTGCACGGCAGGTCTCACGCGAGAGGCTCCGCCGGAGGCGGTGGCAGGAGCAACGGCGGTGCCTCGGCCACGGAGCGGCGCCGCATGATCCGGTTCACCCAGCGGTCGCTGAAGTCGTCGAGTCCCACGGTCTGGCTGCGAACGGCGTCGAGTGCGCGCGACGCCATGCCGCTCGTCGACTGCGCGATGATCGCGCCGAGCTCGGTGCGGGCGATCAGGTCGTCGACGTCGATGCGTTCGACGACGGCGGCGATGTCGACGCGCTCGATCACGGCCTGGATGTCGAGGTGGTCGATGATCACGTCGAGGTCGATGCGGCCCACGATCGCGTTGATGTCGATCGCGTCGACGATGGCGCCGATGTCGACGCGATCGACAGCCGTGCGGACCAGGGTCCCGAGCGCGTCCCGCCCAGCAGTCCGCTCAGCGGCACCTGCCGTCCTCAGGTTCGCACGGCGCTCGCGCACCGACGTCACGACGGTGCCGAGGACCGGCGTGGAGGCTGCGCGGTCGCCGAAGGCAGTGAGGCGCGCCGTGGTGGCGTCGACGAGCGTGTCGACGCGGTTCGCTCCGAGGACGAGTGCCCCGAGGGCGAGGTCGAGGGTCGGGGTCGCTGCGCCCTCCCGCGCGAACAGCGTGACGGCCACATCGGCGACTCCGGCCACCAAGCGTGCGGCCGTGCCGGTGCGAGCCGGGGTCTCGGGTGCGGCCGGTGAATCCATCGTGAGACATTCTGGCCCACCGCAGGGGCGGTCGGAGTAGCGCGGCCATGTTCTTGTCGGTCGTGTGCCCTCCGATTAAACTTGACCAAGCGGTCAAGGAATTGCGCCGCCACCTCTCGAAGCCCTGCTCGAGCCTCCAAGGAGCATCGATGACCGGTTACGCAGCGCCTCTGCGCGACATGATGTTCGCCCTCGACAACCTCGTCGGACTGCCCGACATCCTCGGCTACGAGGCCTTCAGCGACGTCGACGAGGACACCGCACGCGGCCTCATCGACGAGGCCGCGCGGTTCCTCGAGGAGGTGTGGGCGCCGACCAACCAGGTCGGAGACGAGATCGGCCTCCGCCTCGAGGGTGACGCCGTGATCACGCCCGACGCGTTCGGGCCCGCGTATCAGAAGCTCGTCGATGCGGGCTGGCCCGGGTTCAGCCAGGACGCCGAGTACGGCGGCGGCGGCATGCCGGCTGCACTCGGTGCCGCCGTGCAGGAGATGATGATCAGCGCCAACGCGGCGCTCTCGATGATCTGCGGTCTCACCAGCGGTGCCGCCGACCTCATCCACGCCCACGGCAGCGACGAGCAGAAGAACACCTACCTGCCGAAGATGGTCACGGGCGAGTGGTCGGGGACGATGAACCTGACCGAACCAGACGCCGGCTCCGACGTCGGCGCGCTCAAGACCCGCGCGGTGCGCCAGGAGGACGGCACGTACCGGATCACGGGCACGAAGATCTTCATCAGCTTCGGCGAGCACGACCTCACGGATCAGAAGATCCACCTCGTGCTCGCACGCACACCCGACGCGCCGCCAGGCACCAAGGGGATCTCGTGCTTCATCGTGCCCAAGTTCCTCCTCGCGGACGACGGTTCGCTCGGTGTACGCAACGACGTCAAGTGCGTCTCGATCGAGCACAAGATGGGCATCAAGGCGTCGCCGACCTGCGTCATGGCCTACGGCGAAGAGTCCGACGGTGCGATCGGCTACCTGATCGGCGACGAGAACGCGGGCATGCGATACATGTTCACGATGATGAACTACGCACGCCTCGCCGTCGGCATCTCCGGCGTCGCGATCGCCGAGCGTGCGTACCAGGCCGCGCTCGCGTACGCGCTCGAGCGTGTGCAGGGCCGGCCGCTGGGGTCACCAGCGGGGACCACGGCCACGATCGTCGCCCATGCGGACGTGCGCCGCATGCTCATGACCATGAAGGCCTACATCGAGGCGATGCGGGCGATCTGCTTCGTCAACGCGGCGGCGCTCGATCGGGCAGCCTTCGAACCCGACCCGGACAAGCGTGAGGAGTACCAGCAGTTCGCCGACCTGCTGACGCCGATCACGAAGGCGTGGAGCACCGACATCGGCTGCGACGTCGCCAGCCTCGGGATCCAGGTCTTCGGTGGCATGGGCTACATCGAGGAGGCCGGCGTCTCGCAGTTCTACCGTGATCTCCGCATCTGCCCCATCTACGAGGGCACGAACGGGATCCAGGCACTCGACCTGATCGGACGCAAGCTCCCGATGGCGGGCGGCCAGCCGGTGTTCCGTCTCATCGCCGACATGCGCGCCATCGACGCCGACCTCGCCGGGCGTGGTGACGACTTCGAGGCCATCCGCACGCGCCTGGCCGCGGCCGTCGACGCCGTCGAGAGCACCACCGGCTGGATCATGGAGCACGGTCTCTCCGACCCCAACGACGCTGCGGCCGGGGCGACCCCGTACCTGCGTGTGTGGGGTTTCACGCTCGGTGCCTACTACCTGGCGAAGAGCGCGATCGCTGCCGACGACCTGCGGGCCAGTGGCGACGCCGACGACAAGGCGTACCTCGACGCCAAGGTGGTGACGGCCCGCTTCTACGCCGATCAGCTCCTACCGCAGGCCGTCGCCCTCGTACCGGCCGTCACCTCGGGCAAGGACGTCCTCTACGCGATCGACCCCGACCACCTCGCCTAGGTGGAGGGACGCCGGCCGGCCTAGTCCCAGCCGCCGGCCTTGTCGAGGAGGTAGAGGCTGACGTCGCGGCAGCGGTCCCACACGTCACAGAGGAGCTCGCCACCGTCGAGGACGCGGCCCAGCGACACCTCCACGGTCGCGACTACGGTGAGGCTGCGGTTCGGCGCGTCCGTTACGGCTGCATAGGAGTCGATCGCCGAGACCTCCAGCGGCAGGTCGGGCCCACCGATGCCCGCCAGCTCGGTGGCAAGGACGAGAAGATCGGGTCCGTCCTTGACCGGTGGCATCGCCCACGAGAACGAGAGCGGGAAGTGGTACTCGTCGGGAGGGAGGTCGTCCTCGGGCAGGTTCGCGATGGCGTCCTCGAAGTCGAGAAGGACCCGTGGGTCCACCTGCAGCGCCAGATAGAGGTCTATGGGGCCGTCGCAACCCTCTTCTGGGTGCAGGTCGACCTCCCACGACTGGCGCAGCGAGTACGTCTCGATGAACTGGCGCTCGTCATGGATGTGGAAGCCGTGCTCGACGGCATGGTCCTTGAGCCTGCTGATGTATCCAGCGACGTCGATGGCCGCCACGTCAGGATCTCCGTTCGGCTACCACTTGGCCCGCGGGGCCAACATAGTCGCTGCCACCCGGCTCCTCACCAGCGCCGCGGCCCCGAGTTCCAGGTGAGCAAGGCCGGTACGCCGCGCTCGTCGCCGAGAACGGAGACAGATGCAGGGTCGAGTGCGAGGCGGCGCCCGTCGACCGCGCCGAGGCCGAGCCAGCGTGCGGCGAGGACGCGCAGCATGTGTCCGTGACCGAAGCAGAGCACGATCCCCTGAGATGCGCGCAGCCGCGCGACCAGGCGATCCGCGCGCTGCTCCACCTCGAACGCGTTCTCCCCGCCGGGGCATCCAGCGGTGAACACCGACCAGCCCGGGGCTCGGTCCCGGATCTCCGGTGTGGTGAGACCCTCGTAGTCGCCGTACTCCCACTCGCGCAGGTCGGGCTCGACGACGGCACGCTCGCCGAATCCTGCGAGCCGGCAGCTCTCGCTCGCGCGTTGCAGCGGGCTCGTGAGCACCTCGGCGGCCTCGACGCCGGCGAGGACGTCGCGCAGCTCCCCGGCCTGCCGGCGTCCTCTGGCGGTCAACGCGACATCGGTGCTGCTGGTGTGTCGTCCTGTGGCAGACCACTCGGTCTCGCCGTGACGGACCAGGATCGCGGAGGGCGTCGTCGGCACGGGGCGTGATACTGCCACGGCGGGTAGGTTCGGCGCGGTGATCTTGCGCACGTACACGGCAGACCTCGCCGGCCCCGTGATCGAGTCGGGCGGAACCCATGCCGCTCCGCTGCGTCGCCTCCGCGCGTGGACGGTGACGATCGGTGGCCCACGACAGCGTCTCACGTTCACGCGCGCGAACGCCGGCCCCGTCGCCGTCGACGTCCGGCGTGGCGGCCTGCCGCCCGAGCGCATTCCCGTCCGCAGCGTCGAGGCGATGATCCTCGGTGCCGTCAAGGCTGTGTCCACAGCCGGTTCTCTCGTCGCGAGGAGGCGACCGTGACCGACGACCTCGATGCACGACCCCCGACCGCCGGTGTCAGCACCGATCCGGCCACCGAGGTGGTGGCACGCGTCGGTGACTCCGTGTCGACGGGCATCGACGGTCTGCGCCGTGCGGTCGTGGACGCTCCGGTTTTCGCCGTGCACGACGTGGACGGCCGCACGGTCATCACGGCGTCGACGCTGAGCTACTCGAGCGGATTCGGCTTCGGCGGTGGTGGCGGCCCGTCGGGAGAGGTGCGGACCGTGGGCCCGGCCACCGGCGGTGGTGGTGGCGGCGGTGGCGCCGGGACCGGTGAGGGGCGCCCGGTCGCGGTGATCGACGTGTCGGGGGGCGACGTCCGCATCCACCCGGTCGTGGACTGGACGAAGGTCGGTGCCGCGATCATCGCCGCGATCGTGACCATGTGGGTGGCGGCACGCCGCGGCCGGCGCGGCTGAACGCAGTCGTGCACTTCATACCCACGGGGGTATGCTTCGGGTATGCGATTCCCCGAAGAGGTCACCGGCGACGTTCGCAACCGCCTGTCCCGGATCGAGGGCCAGGTGCGTGGCCTGCAACGGATGCTCGACGAGGGCAAGGACTGCAAGGAAATCGTCACCCAGCTGGCCGCCGTGCAGGCGGCACTCGACCGCGCCGGCTTCCGCCTGATGAGCGCGGGGTTGCGGCACTGCATCGACGACCCCGACGGGTCCGACACGGACGCCGCCGAGCTCGAGCGCCTGTTCCTCAAGCTGGCGTGAAGCCGTCCTAGAGCGATCGTGACCACCGCCGCAGCCGCCGCTCTCGACAGCTCCCGCGAGCGCCTCGTCGATCGCAACCCCTGCCTCGGGCCTGCGGAGCTCGTAGCACGGCTCCAACCCCATGCTCGTTTCGGTGACGTGCGCTTCGAGACGTACGAGCCTGACCCGTCACATCCGTCCCAGCAGACCGCCCTCGAGGCGGTGTCGGAGTTCGTCACGACCATCGACGCACCTGGTCCGCGCCGTCCGCGGTTCAGGCGCAGACGCGAGACGGAAGCCGGAACCGATGCCGGGCTCTACCTCGACGGCGGATTCGGTGTCGGCAAGACGCACCTGCTCGCGTCGTTGTGGCACGCGGCGCCGCGGCCCGCAGCGTTCTCGAGCTTCGCCGAGCTCACCGCGCTGATCGGCGCGTTCGGCATGGACACCGCCGTCGAGGTCTTCGGCGGGCACCGACTCCTCTGCATCGACGAGTTCGAGCTCGACGACGTGGCGCACACGCTCATGACCGTCACGTTCCTGCGACGCCTGCTGCCCGGCGGCACCCGTGTCGCGTGCACCTCGAACACCCTCCCTGACCGCCTCGGCGACGGGCGCTTCGGTGCCGACGACTTCAAGCGCGAGATCGCCGCGATCGCGTCGCACTTCGAGGTGATCACCATCGACGGCCCGGACTACCGCCACCGCAGCTTCGCACCCGAGGCAGCGATGACCGACGCCGAGCTGGACCACCGCATCGCGCTCGCAGCGGGAGCCGTAAGCGTCGACGACTTCGACGAACTGCTCGTCCACCTGCGGCGCGTGCCCCCGGTCCAGTACGGGGCGTTCTTCGACGGCCTCGACACGGTCTGCGTCCGCGGCATGCGCGCGATCGAGAACCAGGGCGACGCCCTGTTGTGGGTGAGGTTCGTGGACGAGGCGTACGAGGCCGGCGTCGGGCTCTGCGCCAGCGGTACCGGTGTCGAGGAGGTCTTCGCCGCCTCGTACCGCCAGGGCGGGTATCGCAAGAAGTACGGCCGCGCCGAATCGCGTCTTAACGCGATGCTGGCCGAGTCCACCTAGTCGGGCCGCGTCGCGACCGCGAGCACCGACAGGCCGGTCGGGAGGTCGCGGCGCCCGATCAGCCTGCGCTCGGCGGCCGCCAACCGCGTGAGGGCACCGCCCATGCCGCCCGGGGACGTGTCCAGATCGCTGTCGGTGCGGCCGTGCTCGACGACTGCCTTGGCGGCGGCTGGTGGCACGAGGAAGAGGTACGCGCCCGTCGCGCGGTCACATCGGAGGCCGGCGTCGGTGGTGAGGCGGTGGAGGTCATGGCGCGAGAAGCGGCGGGCCGTGTGGGTGACCCGGTCGTGCGCACGCCGGAGTCGCCGGATGCCCGGCTCCATCAGGCACAGTGTCCCGCCGGGGCGCAGCACCCGGCCCAGCTCGGCGACGGCGGCAGCCGGGTCTGAGACGGCCTCGTGGTAGAGCACCGTCACGCACAGGACCGCGTCGAACGACCCGTCCGCGAAGGGCAGGGCCGTCACGCTCGCCGCGGCAAGCGTGGCCTCGGGACGGGTCTCGGCGTAGAGCTCGAGGGCGAGCGGCTCGTAGTCGACGCCGACGACACGTCCGTGAGCGGCCATCCACGCACCCGTCGCCCCGGGCCCGCAGCCGGCGTCGAGGAAGGTCCCGCCGCGGCGGAGGCGCGGCCCGAGGACCTGCCGCAGCAGGTCGCGGGTGGTTCCGTACCACCAGTGCGAGGTCTCGGCACCGGCGATGCGGCGGTACTCGTCGCGTTCCACGGCCGGTGATGGTGGCCCCTGACCGGACCCTGCCGCTAGTCGAGCGGGCGGATAACCTCGGCCACCTGAGCCCGACGCACCTGGAGTCCCCGTGCTCGTGAGCGACACGCCCGAATGGAAGGCGTTGCAGGCCCACGCCGACACGACCGCGGCCTTGCACCTGCGCGACCTGTTCGCAGCCGATCCCGACCGCGGGACGCGGATGTGCGCCGAAGGAGCGGGCTGGTACCTCGACTACTCCAAGAACCGTGTCACGGCGGAGACCCTCGACCTGCTCCAGCGCCTCGCGGACGCCACCGGCCTGCGCGCTGGTATCGACTCGATGTTCCGCGGCGACCGCATCAACACGACCGAGGACCGCGCCGTCCTCCACACGGCGCTGCGCCGGCCGGCCGGCACCAGCCTCGTCGTCGACGGTGTCGACGTCGTGGCCGAGGTGCAGGCCGCCCTCGCGCGGATGGCGTCGTTCAGTGACGCCGTGCGCGACGGCAGGTGGCTGGGCCACACGGGCAGGCCGGTGCGCAACATCGTCAACGTCGGCATCGGCGGCAGCGACCTCGGTCCGCGAATGGCCCACGATGCCCTCGCCTGGTTCTCGCGCCGCGACCTCACGGTGCGCTTCGTCAGCAACGTGGACGGCACCGACTTCTACGAGAGCACCCTCGACCTCGATCCCGCAGAGACGCTCTTCATCGTCTGCTCCAAGACCTTTGGCACCCTCGAGACGCTCACCAACGCCCGTACGGCGCGGGACTGGCTGAAGCGCGCCCTGGGGCCGGACGCGGCCGTCGAGCGCCACTTCGTGGCCGTCTCCGCGGATTCGGGAGCGGTCGCCGCCTTCGGGATCGACCCCGACAACATGTTCCCGATGTGGGACTGGGTCGGGGGCCGCTACTCGTTCGACTCGGCGATCGGCCTCTCGCTGATGGTCGCCATCGGCGCCGACGCGTTCCGCGAGATGCTCGCCGGGTTCCACGAGATGGACGAGCACTTCCGCACTGCACCGTGGCAGGCGAACATCCCGGTGCTCATGGGTCTGCTCGGTGTCTGGTACGGCGACTTCGGCGGCGCCCAGACCCACGCGGTGCTGCCCTACAGCCAGTACCTCGCGAGGCTGCCGGCGTACCTGCAACAGCTCGACATGGAGAGCAACGGCAAGCGTGTCACCCGCGACGGTGTGGCAGTCGGCTTCGAGACCGGCCCGATCGTCTGGGGCGAGGCCGGGACCAACGGCCAGCACGCCTTCTACCAGCTGATCCACCAGGGCACGAAGCTGATCCCGTGCGACTTCGTGGTGTTCGCACAGCCCAACGAGGCGCTCGGCGACCACCAGGACCTCCTCGTCGCCAACTACCTCGCACAGACCGAAGCGCTCGCGTTCGGCCGTACGGCCGCGGAGGTCGAGGCGTCGGGTGTGGCGCCGGCACTCGTGGCGCACAGGACCTTCCCGGGCAACCACCCGACGAACTCGCTCATGGCCAGACGGCTCACACCGCGCACGTTCGGTGCCCTCGTCGCGGCGTACGAGCACAAGGTCTTCACGCAGGGATGGATCTGGGGGATCAACAGCTTCGACCAATGGGGCGTGGAGCTCGGAAAGCAACTGGCGCAGGCGATCGTGCCCGAGCTCGGACCGGGTGAGCCCGACCTCGCCCACGACTCGTCGACGGACGCGCTCGTGCGCCGCTACCGCGAGTTGCGCGGCACATGAGCGGGGCGCGTGCGTGGGGGTGTGCGTGAGCTACCAGGACGGGCTCCGCCACGTGACCATGCGTCAGCGGTGGGACCGGGTCGCGTTCCTCCACTGGCGCTACAGCAGCGAGGACGTCGCCGCGATGCTGCCCGAGCCGATCGAGGTCGACCGCCTCGACGGTGACGCGTGGGTGAGCCTCGTGGCGTTCGTGCGCGTCGTGGCGCCGCCGCGGGTCCTCCCGCCGGTCCCGTGGCTGTCGATCTACCTCGAGACGCACGTGCGCACCTACGTGCGCGGACCCGACGGTGCACGTGGCCTGTGGTTCCTGTCCCTCGACGCCGATCGCCTCGCGGCGGCCGTGGTCGGGCGCCAGATGTACGGGCTGCCGTACAGGTGGTCGCGGCTACGCCTCGAGACCGCCGGCGACGTCGTCGTCTACAACACACGGCTGCGTCGTCCGCGCAGGCGCAGGGTGTCGAGCGAGGTGGCCGTCGAGGTCGGCGAGCCGATCGCCGCGGACGAGCTCGGGGCGGCCGACCGCTTCCTCACGGGGCGCGAGCGCATGTACGCGCTCGGGCGGCGTGGCCTCTACGCCATCGACGGCGAGCACGAGCCTTGGCGTCTCAGCCGTGCGAAGGTGCTGCACCTCGACGACGGGCTCGTCGCGGCCACCGGGCTGGCTGCACCCGAGGAGGCGCCGCTCGTTCACTACTGCGGTGGTATGGAGGCCCGCATCGGCAGGCGCATGCCGGTGACGGGCAGAGGTGTCCTGCCGGCTTCCGAGCCCTCGATCCTCCCACGTCCGTTGTTCCCGACCGCGCATCTAGCCTCGACGGCCGCGTCAGGGGCGGTAAGGGGGGGTGTGTGCGCATCGCGTTGATGGTCGAGGGCCAAGAAGACGTCGACTGGTCGGATTGGCAGGGGATCGCCGCAGCGACCGAACGCTCCGGGCTCGAAGGGGTGTTCCGCAGCGACCACTACTCGTCGGTCACCGGAGATGCTCGCCGCGGCGGCCTCGACGCGTGGACGACCATCGCGGCGCTGGGCGCCGTGACCGAGCACATCCGTCTCGGAACCCTGGTCTCGCCGGTCACGTTCCGCCATCCGGCGCTCCTCGCCAAGGCGGTGGTCACCGCCGACCACATATCTCGCGGCCGCGTCGAGCTCGGGATCGGCGCAGGCTGGCACGAGGCGGAACATCAGCGCTGGGGCTTCCCGTTCCCGCCCCTGCGTGAGCGGATGGAGATCCTGGCGGAGCAGGTCGCCGTCATCGACGCGATGTGGACGCGTGCCCACGTCGACTTCGAAGGGCGCCACTACCGCATAACCGATCTCGACCCGCGGCCGCGGCCGTGGCAGCG
>JAIBAC010000268.1 GCA_019695375.1 Acidimicrobiia bacterium | reverse complement strand
CAGGGCAACGGTCAGGGCGGGCGCGAACAGGGCCACAAGTGCGACCAGCTCCCCGGCAACCGCGACATCACCAACCCCGAGCACCGCGCCGCGGTCGCGTCGGTGTGGGGCTGTGACGTCGACGAGATCCCGGGCAAGGGCCTCACCGCACAGGAGATCATGGACGCGATCCACGCCGGTGAGATCAAGGGCCTGCTGTCGATCTGCTTCAACCCCGCCGTGTCGCTGCCCGACACCAACTTCACCGCCGCCGCCCTCGACAAGCTCGAGTTCTACGCCGCCATCGACTTCTTCATGTCCGAGTCGGCCGAGCACGCCGACATCGTCCTCGCCGGTTCGCTGCACGAGGAGGACGAGGGCACCTCGACCACGGTCGAAGGCCGCGTCGTGAAGATCAACGCAGCGGTCACGCCGCCCGGTGAGGCACGCCGCGACACCGACATCATCCTCGACCTCGCACAGCGACTCGGCCGCGGCCACTACTTCGAGTTCGACTCGAACGAAGCCGTCTTCGACGAGCTGCGCCGCGCGTCGCACGGCGGCACCGCCGACTACACCGGCATCACGTGGCAGCGCGTCGAGGACGAGATGGGCGTGTTCTGGCCGTGCCCCGAGATCGGCCACCCCGGCACGCCGCGGCTCTACGAGAACGGGGTGTTCGCGCACCCCGACACCAAGGCGCGCTTCCACGCGGTCACGTACCGGCCGCCCGCGGAGGTGGCCGACGCCGAGTACCCCGTGTGGCTCACGACCGGACGTGTCGTGAGCCAGTACCTGTCGGGGACCCAGACGCGGCGCATCGGCCCGCTCGTGGCGCAGTACCCCGAGCCGCTGCTCGAGATCCACCCGATCCTCGCCGGCGAGCACGGCATCGCCGACGGTGACCGCGTCCGGGTCACGTCGCGGCGGGCGTCGATGACGGTGCCCGCCAAGGTCGTCACCACGATCCGCCCCGACACGGTGTTCATCCCCTACCACTGGGCCGGGTCCCGCGCCGCGAACCAGCTCACCCAGCGTGCGCTCGACCCGCTGTCGAAGATCCCCGAGTTCAAGGTGTCGGCCGTGCGCCTCGAGCGTGTCGGATCCGGCGCCGACACCACCGACGTGCGCGACATGGAGCTGCGCACCGGCGACGTCGACGCGGCGGGGCAGCCGTGAGCGTCGGTCCCGTCGGGCACGGCGAGCTGTTCTTCGTCGTCGACCCGAGCCGCTGCATCGGCTGCCGCGCGTGCGTGCAAGCTTGCGAGGAGTGCGGCACCCACCGCGGCCGCACGATGATCCATCTCGACGAGGTCGACCGCGCTCACACTACCCAGACCGTGCCGATGGTCTGCATGCACTGCGCGGACCCGACGTGCGCGGAGGTCTGCCCCGCCGACGCGATCAAGCAGAACGAGGACGGCGTCGTGCAGTCGGCGCTCAAGCCGCGCTGCATCGGCTGCTCCAACTGCGTGCTCGCATGTCCGTTCGGGGTGCCCAAGATGCAGACCGACCTCGACATGATGATGAAGTGCGACATGTGCTACGACCGCACGTCGATCGGGCTCGCGCCGATGTGCGCGTCTGTGTGTCCGAGCCAGGCCCTCTGGTTCGGGAACGCGGCGACCTGGGACGCGACCCGCAGGGGCGTGCTCGTCGATGCCTGGCTCTTCGGGCGCCAGCACGTGCGCACCAAGGTGCGTGTGGTCGTGGACGACGCGAGCGCCGGCCCCGTAGACGTGCTGGCGGGGGCAGCGCTGGGAGACTGGCGCGACGACCCGTTCGGGATCGCGGAGCTCGAGGGGGCCATGTGACCGACGCGAAGTGGCGCGAGGACTTCCCGTACACGTCCGAGGGCGAGGACGACGTCACGCGCCGCGAGTTCGTGCGCTACCTCGTGCTCGCGTCGGGTGCGTTCGCCGCTGGCGGCGTCGGTGTCGCCGCGTGGGCATCGCTGCGGCGTGTGAACGAGGGCGAGCCGCGCCGCATCGTCTCCCTCGCCGAAGTCCCCGTCGGCACCGCGTACCTGTTCCGGTACCCGACCGAGGACGACCCCGCGATCCTGCTGCACCTGCGCCCCGGCGACGTCGTCGCGTTCAGCCAGAAGTGCACCCACCTCGGCTGTGTCGTCTACTGGGACGAACGCCACGACGAGCTCGTGTGCCCCTGCCACGAGGGCATCTTCGATCCCCAGGACGGAGCCGTGCTCGCCGGTCCGCCGCAGCGGCCGCTGGAACGCATCGACGTCGAGGTGCGCAGCGACGGCGAGGTGTGGGCGCTGCACGGGGGCGCGACATGACCGGACACCGCCGCGTTGTCGCCTCGATCGGGGCTTTCGTGCTCGTGCTCCTGTCGTTGCAGATCTTCCTGCTCACCGTCGGCCTCGACGCGCTCCTGGGCCACGAGCCGGCTCTGGCGTGGATCTCAGCTGCATGCTCGCTGGTTCTCGGCGCGGGCTCGCTCGCCTTCTACGCGTACGCCAGACGAGGTGGCGATGGCTGAGCGACGCCCCCGTCCGGAGCGGCGACCGGTTCCGGAGCAGCCCCAGCGACCCGGTCCGATCGGCGGCGACCTCGCCGCAGAGGTGTACGGGCTCGCGCAGAGGCTGCGGATGCCGTCGCTCGTGGCACGCCACAACTCGCGCCTCGTGATCGGCGCGTACTCGGCGATCAACGGACTGCTCTCGATCGCCTTGATGTCGGTGGCGGCGGTCCTCACCGGCGCGCCGTTCATCTTCCCGTCGCTCGGGCCGACCGCGTTCCTGGTCTTCTACACGCCGATGGCCCCACCGGCGTGTCCGCGCAACACGATCTGCGGCCACGCCATCGGCGCGGCTGCCGGGTACCTGTCCTTGGTCGTGTTCGGGCTCACGAATGCGCCGCCGGCGCTGACGACGTCGGTCACATGGGACCGGGTGGGTGCAGCGGCCCTGTCCCTGGGGCTCACCGCGGGGGTGATGGTCTGGCTCGGGGTGCCCCACCCGCCGGCCGGTGCCACGACGCTGATCGTCTCGCTCGGGATCCTTGCAACGCCGTGGAAGCTCGGTGTCCTGATGATCGCCGTGTTCCTGCTCGTGGTGCAGGCGCTCGTGATCAACCGCCTCGCCGGGATCGAGTACCCGATCTGGTCGCCGCGGCCGCCGCCGTCGCCCGCCTCCGGTTGACGTGGCGGAGGGCTACGGTGGCGGTATGCGATTCCTTGTGATTGGCGAGTTCGACGAGTCCCTCCCCTTCGACACTCGCTCCGACGAGTACGCCCGCACCGTCGACGTCCTCAGCGACTGGGAGAGCCGCGGCCTCGTGGAGCGCTACGAGCTCTTCAGCGACCGCTTCGGCGGATTGGTGATCCTCTCCGCGGACAGCCACGAGACCGCCGTCGACCTGTTGGAGCAGCTCCCCTTCGTCGACTTCGACACGTTCAGCCTCCAGATCCGCGAGCTCGTCGACCAGTCCGACGCCTGAGCGACCCCGTTGGAGCACCGGGCGGCCACATGTGGCCGCCCGGTGCTCCGAACTCGACGTCGTGGCCGCCAGACGCTCCGACACCCACGAGGTCTTCTGTGTCAGGCGGTCACGTCGACGGTTCCCTTCATGCCGGCTGCGTAGTGGCCGACGACGTGGCAGCCGTAGATCACCGTCCCAGGTGACGTGAACCTCCACGTGAGGGTCTTCGTGGTGTGAGGTGGGAGCAGGATGCTGTTCGCGTCGTCGGCCATCGCGCCGTGTCCGGCATGGGATGCCATCTCCTCCTCGTGCTCGGTCTGCACCGACTCGTCGCCGAGGGTGAACTCGTGCTCGAGATCGGAGTCGTTTGCGACCACGAAGCTGACGACGTCGCCGGTCTTGGCCTGCACGTGCTGCGGCTCGAAGGCCATCGCCGTGCCGACGATCTTGATGTCGACGGTCCTGGTGGCTGTCGCCGGGTCAGCCGGCTCACCC
>JAIBAC010000037.1 GCA_019695375.1 Acidimicrobiia bacterium | reverse complement strand
AGCGCGAGCTCGGCGAGCTCGCGCTCGAGTGCGTCGGGCACGCGAAGGCCGCTTCGGGTGGGGAATTGTCGGCGGCGGTCGACCGTTTCGTGGCCATGCACCGTCTCTCCCAGGGTGCCAAAGGGCAGTTCATGGACGCCGGGATGGCGGAGTTCTTCCGCGCCGCCGCCGAGCGCTTCGCCGCACTCGGGAGCCTGCGCCTCGACACCCTCACAGCTGCCGGCCGCCCGGTGGCGTCCACCGTCGGCTTCGCCGACGAGCACGGCTACTACCTCTACAACTCAGCGTTCGAACCGTCGGTCGCGACGCTGTCGCCGGGGAACGTGCTGCTCGCGCGGCTCATCGCCCGCGAGATCGAGGCCGGACGCCCGGTCTTCGACTTCCTGCGTGGCGACGAGCGCTACAAGTTCCGTCTCGGTGCGAGGCGCAGGCCGCTTCGGCGCCTCACCGTCCGCAGGCGCACAGGTACATGAGCTGGTGACGTCCCACTCGACCGGCTCCGAAGCGAGGCATCCCGCTACCATCCCCCGTCGGTCCGCGGTGCCCTCTCCGCTCCAGCCAATGCGTCGAATCGCCTTCGTCACCTACCACACGTCCCCGCTCGCGGTGCCCGGCCAGGGCGACTCCGGCGGCCTGAACGTCTACACGCGCGACCTGGCCGCGTACCTGCGCCGCTGCGGGCTAGCGACCGACGTCTTCACACGTCGCAGCGACGCGTCCAGGGCCGGCACGGTCGAGGTCGAGGACGGGGTGCGCGTGATCAGCCTGTCCGCCGGCCCCGCGACGCCCGTGCCCAAGGAGGCGCTGACGGCGCATCTCGAGGACTTCACGGCGCTGCTCGCCGAGGCAGTCGATGACGGTGCCTACGACGTCGTCCACTCCCACTACTGGATGAGCGGTGTCGCCGCGCTGGCCGCGACGAAGGCGACCGGGGTGCCGGTCGTGCACACCGCGCACACGCTCGCCGCCGCGCGGGCACTACCCGACGGCACCCACGACCGCTTCGCCGCCGAGCGGCGGATCGCGGGCGACGCCGACCTCCTGGTGGCGTCGACGCCGCACGAGGCGGGGGTGCTCGTCGAGGCATACGGCGCCGCGCCGGACCGCGTGGCGGTCATCCCGCCCGGGGTCGACCACGGACGTTTCGCGCCCGGTGACCGGGCACGGGCGCGGGCGCGGCTCGGCTTGGAGGACGCCGACCTCGTCGTGCTCTTCTGCGGGCGTATCCAGAGACTCAAGGGTGCCGACATGGCTGCCGAGGCGCTTGCCCACCTGGGCCGCACCGCACCCCGGCTCGCCCGCCGGGTCACGTTCGTCGTGGCAGGTGGGGCGAGCGGCGAGGACGGTGCCGCGACCCTCGAGCACATGCGCACCGTCACCGGCGCGGCCGACTTCGTGCCGGACGTCCGCTTCGTGTCTGCGAGGCCCAACGACGAGGTCGCGGACCTCTACCGCGCGGCAGACGTGTGCATCGTGCCGTCGCGGTCGGAGTCGTTCGGTCTCGTGGCGCTCGAGGCGCAGGCGAGCGGGGTGCCCGTCGTGGCGAGCGCGGTCGACGGACTCGTGCACGTGGTGGACTCCGGGGGAACCGGGCTGCTGGTGCAGGATCCGTCGCCGGCGGGGTTCGCGGCCGCGCTCGAGACCCTGCTCACCCACGACTGCCTGCGGCGCCGCATGGGCCGTGAGGCGGCCCGGTTCTCGTCGTCCTACTCGTGGGGCCGTGCGGCAGCGGGGCACCGGCTTGCCTATGGCGAGCTGCTCAGCCCCGAGCGCATGGTCGTCTGTGGCTGAGATCTCCGCCGCGGCACGCGACGCCGGTCGTCGCAGAGCTGCCGCCGTGCTCGAGGCCTACCTCGAGTCGATCGCCGACCGCGACTGGGTGGTCGCCGTGCACCACGACGCCGCGGACGACCCGTGGGTGTTCTACGTGCGTCTCGTGGGCGACGAGCGCGACTACGTGGCCGTCCGTTTCGAGGTGCGGGAGCGGACGCTGGCGTTCGAGTCGTACCTGATGCCGCCGCCGGAGGAGAACCACGCGGACCTCTACCTGTACCTGCTCAAGGTGAACCACGGCCTCGTCGGCGTGAAGTACGGCATCGGCGGCGACGACGAGCTCGGCGTCTTCCTGAGCGGCCACCTGCCGGTCGAACAGGTCGACGCCGAGGCGCTCGACCACGTCGTCGGGCTGTTGTGGGAGACGATCGAACGGCACTTCCCCACCGCGATGGCCATCGGGTACGCGTCGATGTTCCGCCGGCGCCGTACCCGGGCGGATCCGGGCGCCTCTTAGGCAGCGGCTGTTCACCGGCTGTCCACATGTCGCGGCGACGCGCATGGCCACGATCCCGCACCTTCCGGCGCCGATCCACATGGCTGTCCACAGTTGGGGACAGCACCTGTGAACACCCTGTGGATACATCTGGTTGCGTCTACGAGCCTTTCGTTACGTCCCCTTGACCATGTTGTCCTGCGTTGTTACGCTGCCTGAACCGAGCCCGGTGGCGCGGACTCCGTCGGCAGGGGAAGTCTGTCGGGGCTGTGCCGCCGGGCTCTTGCGCGTCCGTGCGGCCTGGCCGTTTCTGGCGCGCGACGCGCGAGCGTCGTTACCGTTGTCGCGTCGCAGGTTCGGCCCGCGCGAAGCGCCGGCCGAGTCGGCCCGACCGCCCGGAGCCCGCCGCGGCGACCGCCGCGGGCTAGGGGTCGGAGGCCGCGGCGTCGAAGGAGACCCTCTCGTGGGTTGACCCTTCCAACCGCTGCCGGGTCGGAGCCGAACGGTTGGAGCCCACGAGCCGGTCTCGATCCGCCGTCCCAGCTCCGTCCGGAGGAAAGTTCAATGACCGACTCGGCGATGTGGCAGCCACCAGCGAGCCTCGG
The DNA here is from genome assembly GCA_019695375.1 of Acidimicrobiia bacterium. GTDB lineage: Bacteria > Actinomycetota > Acidimicrobiia > UBA2766 > UBA2766 > JAIBAC01. The sequence continues at coordinate 17,221 of JAIBAC010000037.1, read as the reverse complement.
TGTCACCAACAAGCGTCTCCTCGACTGGGTCGAGGAGATGGTCGCACTGTGCCGTCCGGCGGCGGTCCACTGGTGCGACGGCTCCGACGCCGAGTACGAGGCGCTGTGCGACCAACTCGTCGAGGCCGGCACGTTCAGGCGTCTCGACGCGTCGAAGCGGCCCGGTTCGTACTGGGCGGTCACCGATCCCAGCGACGTCGCACGCGTCGAGGACCGCACCTTCATCTGCTCCGCGGCCGAGGCCGACGCCGGCCCCAACAACAACTGGATGGCCCCGGCTGAGATGCGCGAGACCCTCGGCGGCCTCTTCGCCGGATCCATGCAAGGGCGCACGATGTACGTCGTGCCGTTCTGCATGGGACCGATCGGGTCGCGCATGTCCTACATCGGCGTCGAGATCACCGACTCGGCGTATGTCGCGGTCAGCATGCGCACCATGACGCGGATGGGCCGCAAGGCGGTCGAGATGCTCGGTGACGGCGAGTTCGTGCCGTGCGTGCACTCCCTCGGTGCGCCGCTCGCACCCGGCGAGGCCGACATCGCGTGGCCGTGCAACCCCGACACCAAGTACATCGTGCACTTCCCCGAGACGCGTGAGATCTGGAGCTACGGCTCCGGATACGGCGGCAACGCCCTGTTGGGCAAGAAGTGCTTCGCGCTTCGCATCGCGTCCGTCATCGCGCGCGACGAGGGCTGGCTCGCCGAGCACATGCTGATCCTCAAGGTCACGCCACCGGCAGGCGAGTCCCGCTACGTCGCGGCTGCGTTCCCGTCTGCGTGCGGCAAGACCAACCTCGCGATGCTGATCCCGTCGATTCCGGGTTGGAAGGTCGAGACCGTCGGCGACGACATCGCATGGATGAAGTTCGGCGACGACGGACGCCTGTACGCCATCAACCCCGAGTACGGATTCTTCGGGGTCGCGCCCGGCACGAACGAGAAGACCAACCCCAACGCGATCGCGACGCTGGCACGCAACGCTGTCTTCACCAACACGGCGCTCACCGACGACGGCGACGTGTGGTGGGAAGGCCTCACCGACGACCCGCCGCCGCACCTGACCGACTGGCACCTCGAGGACTGGACGCCGGACGCCGACACCCCGGCCGCACACCCCAACTCGCGGTTCACGGTGCCTGCGGCGCAGTGCCCGTCGATCGCGCCCGAGTGGGAGGACGTCAACGGGGTGCCGATCTCGGCGATCCTCTTCGGCGGCCGCCGTTCCGACACCGTCCCGCTCGTCTACGAGTCCTTCGACTGGGAGCACGGTGTCTTCCTGGGCGCCACGATGGGATCGGAGACGACCGCTGCCGCGATCGGGGCCACCGGTCGCCTGCGCCGCGACCCGATGGCGATGCTGCCCTTCTGCGGGTACGACATGGGCACCTACTTCGGGCACTGGCTGTCGATGACCGAGCGCACCGACGCCGCTGCGCTGCCACGCATATTCGGTGTCAACTGGTTCCGCAAGGAGGACGGCCGCTGGCTCTGGCCGGGCTTCGGCGACAACGCGCGCGTGCTCGAGTGGATCCTGCGCCGCTGCGACGGCTCCGTCGACGCGGTCGAGACGCCGATCGGTTACGTGCCCCGTCCCGGCGACATCGACCTCGAAGGCATCGACACCTCCGTCGAGGACCTCGCGCTGGCGCTGAAGGTGGGCGCATCGGAGTGGACCGAGGAGCTCGGCCTGATCAGGGAGCACCTCGAGCAGTTCGGCGACCGCCTCCCAGACGCCATGACCGAGCAGCTCACGGCGCTCGAGAAGCGCCTCGCGGACTCGTGAGCGGCGCCCACTAGCCTGCTGGTCCATGGACGCGGCCATAGAAGCTCTCGCCGTCATCGGCGGCGGCGCGATGGGCAGTGCCATGCTCGGTGGCCTCCTGACGGCGGAGGTCGTCGCGCCGGCGGCCGTCACCGTGGCGGAGACCCATCCAGGGCGGGCCGCCGACGTGGCCGAGGCCATGGGTGTGGCGACGACGCCGAGCGCGGCCGAGGCCGTGGCGGCGGCCGACGTCGTCCTCCTCGCCGTGAAACCGCAGGTGTACGCGGACGTGTGCGAGCAGATGGCCCCGGCTCTGCGCGACGACGCCCTCGTCGTCTCGATCGTGGCGGGCGTTGCGTCCGCGGCGATCGAGACGCAGCTCCCGCTGCGCAAGGGGCGCCGGGTTGTCCGCATGATGCCGAACACGGCGGCGCTGGTCGGGGCGTCGGTGACCGCCGTGGCGCCGGGTGCGTTCGCGACCGAGGCCGACCTCGAGGTGGCGGAGCGCATCGCATCGTCCGTCGGCGTGTGCGTGCGTGCCGACGAGTCCCAGCTCGACATCGTGACCGGTGTGAGCGGGTCGGGGCCCGCATATGTGTTCCTCGTCGCCGAGGCCCTGACCGACGGCGCCGTGGCGATGGGCCTGAGCAGGGACGTCGCGACTATCCTCGTGCACCAGACCTTGGCCGGGGCCGCCGCGCTCCTGATCGAGACGGGACGTTCACCGGCCGACCTCCGTGCCCAGGTCACGTCTCCGGCCGGAACGACCGCGGCGGGCCTCGGAGTCCTCGAACGCCGCGCGGTGCGCTCCGCGTTCGTCGATGCGGTGTCCGCCGCCACGGAACGCAGTGTGGAGCTGGGCCGTCCGCCGGCCTGAACCAGATCGGGGAGCTCATGTCCTCAGTCGTGAAGAAGCGGCGCAAGAAGATGCGCAAGAAGAAGCACAAGAAGCTTCTCAAGAAGACGCGTTGGAAGCGCCGCCAGCAGGGCAAGTGAGCCCAGCTGTCGGTTCGACAGCCAACCGCCTCGTCACGTTCCTGTCGGACTTCGGCACCGACGACGAGTTCGCCGCGGTGTGCAAGGGCGTGGTCCTCCAGGCCGTCCCCGGCGCCACGATCATCGACGTCACCCATGCGATCGCGCCCGGCGACGTGCGCGGCGGCGCCCTCGCGCTGCTCCGCGCCATCCCCTACTTCCCCGTCGGTGTCCACCTCGCTGTCGTCGACCCCGGCGTCGGCACCGACCGCAACGCGGTCGTGATCGAGACCGCGGACGGGCGCCACTTCGTCGGCCCCGACAACGGCCTCCTCTCACCGTCCGTCGCGATCTCCGGTGGCGCAGTTGCCGCAGTCGTGCTCGAGCCGCAGGCCTGGGGTCTCGGCGATCCGTCGCCGACGTTCTGGGGACGCGACGTCTTCGCGCCCGCGGCAGCGGTGCTCTGCGGGGGCGAGTCGATGTACGACCTCGGCCGCCGCGTGGATCCCGCCGAGCTCACCCCCCTGCTCGTGCCGCTGGCCCAGGTCGCCGGCGGACAGGCCCACGGCGTGGTCCTCTGGGTCGACCGCTTCGGCAACGCCCAGACCAACATCACGCCGGAGGACCTCGCCGAAGCCGGAGCGGAGCCCGGTGACCACATCAGCTTCCACCACGGCAACCGCCGCGAGCGCATGGCGTTCGTACGGACCTTCGCCGACGTCGAACAGGGGCGGCTGCTGGCCTTCGTCGACTCCACCGGGCAGGTCGCGATCGCCGTCAACGGCGCGTCCGCCGCCGCCGAGCTCGGTCTCACGACAGGAGCACCGGTGCGCATCTCCAGGGCCGGCGCTCCGCTCTGACGCCCGCGGGGCGGCGCCTGCGGCGCCCGCGCCACACCCGACGCGAGCCTCTGGTTCATGGGAGCTTGACGCAGATGTGTACGCTGGGATCGCCCCTGCCTCCACATCCCCCACGATCTCGCCGCAATATGGGCCGACGGGTACTCATCACAGGTGTGAGCCGGTTTCTCGGCGCACTTCTCGCGAAGCGGCTCGAGCGCGATCCGGACGTGGAGACGATCATCGGTGTCGACCTCCAGCCACCCCTCACCGCGTTCGAGCGCGTCGAGGTCGTGCGCGCCGACATCCGCAACCCCCTCTTCGTGAAGGTCCTGCAGGCGACCGGCGCCGACACGGTCGTGCACGCCAACGTCGTCACCGACGAGTTCGAGATGGGTCGCGGTGCGATGAAGGAGGTCAACGTAATCGGGTCGATGCAGCTCCTCGCCGCGTGCCAGAAGTCCGAGACGCTCGAGCGTGTCATCGTCAAGTCGTCGACGGAGGTCTACGGCAGCGAGCCGAACGGCCCGGCGTTCTGCACCGAGGACATGGGTCCGCTCGGGCCACCCAAGTCCGGCTACCACCGCGACGTCCTCGAGGTGGAGCAGTACGCGCGTGACTTCGGCCGGCGCCGACCCGACATCTGCCTCACGGTGCTGCGCTACTCCAACATCCTGGGCAACACGGTCAACAACCCCGTCAGCCAGTACCTGGGTCAACCGGTCGTGCCGACCGTGTTCGGCTTCGACCCGCGCATCTCGTTCATCCACGAGGACGACGCGCTCGAGGTGCTCGTGCACGCGGTGGGCCAGGAGGTGCCCGGGATCTTCAACGTCGTCGCCGACGACGCGGTCTACCTCAGCCAGGCGATCCGGCTGGCCGGGCGCATCCAGGCACCCGTGCTGCCGCCGGCCCCGGTCCTCGCCCAGCGCGCCCTGCGGTTCCTGCCGTTCGTCGAGCTGCCCGACCACCTCGCGCGCTACCTGACCCATGGCCACGTCGCCGACAACACCCGCCTCAAGACCGTCTTCGGCTACGAGCCGCGTTACACGGCGCTCGACGCCGTCCACGACTTCGCGCTCAAGAAGCGTGCCGAGCGCATCGTCCGCGAGCCGACCCCGCCGCAGTGGGAGGACGACCTGCGCCGCTACATCGACCGCAAGCTCGCCGAAGGACCCACGACAGCGGGGGGCGGCTGATGGCCGAACGCGGACGTGGCGACGCAAGGGTCATCCCGCTCACGAGCGAGGCCCGCCGCAAGGCGCGGCGGGTGACACCGAACGAGGTCGCGGCCCGGGCGCGGGCGGCGCAGCGGCGATCCCAGAACCGCGAGCGCGGCCGTCAGAACCGGATGGCGACCCTGGAACGCCTGCCGGAGGGCGGCGGGCTCGTCTCCGGCGTCATGGCCGACCCGCGGCTGCGGCGGATGGCGGGCTTCGTGCGCCGCCGCTACGCAGGTGAGTACGTGGTCGACGAGTACGGCTTCGACGAGGAGCTCACCGAGGAGGTGCTGCTACCGCCGCTACGGGCGCTGTACCGGCGCTACTGGCGTGTCGAGGTGCGCGGCATGCGTCACGTACCCGACGAGGGCCCGGCAGTCCTGGCCTGCAACCACTCCGGTGTCGTGCCCTGGGACGCGGCGATGCTGCTCGTGGCCCTCCACGACGAGCACCCCGCGAAGCCGATCGTCCGGATCCAGGGTGCCGACGGGCTCATGAACATGCCCGTCGTGTCCCACCTAGCGCGCAAGGCGGCGAACACCGTCGCCAACGAGGTCGACGCCCTGCGGATGCTCCAGGAGGGCGAGATCGTGGCCGCCTTCCCCGAGGGCTCTCGTGGACTCGGCAAGTCGTTCAAGGACCGCTACCGGCTCCAGCGCTTCAGGCGCAACACCTTCGTCGAGGTCGCCCTCCAGACGGGTGCGCCGATCATCCCCGTCGGTATCGTCGGCGCCGAGGAGACGTACCCGTCGATCACCGACGTGCCGGTCCTGGCCCGGCTGTTCGGACTGCCGTACTTCGCTCTCACGGCGAACATGCCGGTGCCGTTGCCGTCGAAGTGGATCGTCGAGTTCGGCGAGCCGATCAGCACGGAGGCGTTCGGGCCCGACGCCGAGAGCGACGCCATGACGGTGTTCAACATCGCGGACGGAGTGCGCGACATCATCCAGCAGATCCTGTACCGCAACCTGTTGCAGCGTCGAACCTGGTTCTGGTGATCACTTGCGTCCCCACATCGCGCTGATCCTCGGACTGCTCCTCGCCGCGATAGTGGCGGCGTTCTTCGTGCAGTTCGTGATCCTCGCCAAGTGAGCAGAGCGGCCGGCGACGGGCGAGGCGGTGCAACACCGGGGGCGGCCGGGGCCGGGAGTCCCGGAAACGCTCGTCCGTGGGGGCGGGCGCGCTTGGGGCGGGCTGGGAGGCTTGTTCCATGACCTCTCGGAAAACCGAGGTGTCACGACGCCCACCCCCACGGAGGAACATTTCCGGGCCGTTCGGGGCCGTGTTGAGTTCTCTATCGGACAGCGTACGGTTCACCATTAACCCGGCCCGTGAATTTTTCCTGAGAGTTCCGCCGCGGAGACGGTGACGGCGATGCGCCGCAAGCGTGCCCACCCTCCGATCCGCCTCACCGTCTACGGCCGTGCCGGCTGTCACCTGTGCGAGGAGGCCGTCGTTCTGCTCAGCCGCATCGGCAGACGGGTCAAGATCGACCTCGTCGAGGTCGACATCGACACCGAGGACCGCCTCGTCGCCGAGTACGCGATCCGCATCCCGGTGGTGGTCGACACCGACACCGGTGCTGTCGTGGCCGAAGGCGCGGTCGACGAAGCGGCACTCCGGGCAACTTTGAGAACGATTGCACAAAGTCGCTAGAGTCGACCTGCACCGACTGGTCGCCCAGGGGTGCACCCTCGGCGACCACCGCCCCCCGAGCGTGCACCGAAATGACCCTGGAGTACCCAGACGCACTGCAGCGCCGCATACCCGAGGCCACCGTCTCGCGCCTGCCGCTGTACCTGCGCTCGCTGCTGGACTTCTCCGAGCGCGAGGTGTCGACCGTCTCGTCCGAGAAGCTCGCCGCCGCGACCGGCGTCAACGCCGCCAAGGTGCGCAAGGACCTGTCCTACCTCGGCTCCTACGGGACGCGGGGCGTCGGATACGACGTCGAGTTCCTGGTCCACGCCATCAGCCAGCGCCTCGGCCTCACGCGTGACCGCAAGGCGGGCATAGCCGGCGTCGGCAACCTCGGCCGCGCGCTCGTCAACTACCGCGGGTTCGGCGAACGCGGCTTCCGCATCGCCGCCTGTTTCGACTCCGACCCCCTCAAGATCGGGACTGCCGTCAACGATATGACGGTGAGCAGCATCGACGAGATCGAAGCGAGCGTCTGCGCCGGTGGGATAACGATCGGGATCATCGCGACTCCCGCGGCCGCAGCCCAGGACGTCGCCGACAGGTTCGTGGCCGGCGGCGTCCTGGGGATCTTGAACTTCGCGCCGGCGGTCCTCACGGTTCCACCCGAGGTGACCCTTCGCAAGGTCGACCTTTCGATCGAGCTCCAGATCCTCGCGTTCTACGTGGGACGCGACTCGGGCCTGATCCAGGCCGCCATCGAAGCAGCGAAGTGAGTCCTGCCGGCCCCTGCGTGGGCGACGGTGGGCGGGTCCGGCTCCCGTCGGGCAAGACCCTCGTTGACTACGACATGGACGGCGGCCGTGTCCTCGTCGGTCGCGGCGACCCCGAGATCGATGCAGCTCGCCTGATCGACGGCCCTGTGCCACGTGAGCCTTTCACCGCCGTCGCACATCTGCTCGGCCGCGACGTCGGCGAAGTCACCGCGATCGCCGCCGCCGTGAGCGACGCCCACGGAGGCCTGAACGTCTCGGACGAGAGCGTCCTGTTCGGCCGCGTCACACCTCCGGCGGGATGGGACCTGCGCGTGATCGGCCCGTCCGCCGCCGCCGGCGCCGAGTTCGCGGCGCTGCTGGCGCGTGAGCCGGCGCTGCTGGCTGGTGTCGAACGTCCTGACCCGCCCGAGCCGGCCGCGGTCGCGGCCGCCGAGGTGGTGCTGCGCCTCGCTGGCCCACTCGTCGTGCACCAGCTGTCGGGACGCGCAGAGCGCCTCGCGTTCGGGATCGCCGAGGTCGCCGCCGGTGCGGGCTTGCACGTCGAGGCCGTCCAGCCCGGTGGCTGGCTCGAGCTCGGCTTCACCGAGGCAGATCGGGCCCGCGGTGTCCCCGCGCGATTCCAGGCCGAGATGCGCTCACGCGGCTTCCTCGTCCCAGCAGCCGGTCCGTGGTGGCCGTGTCTCGCGCACGACTACTTCACGATCGAACACACCGTCGACGCGGCAGCGGCCGCGATGGCGGTCGCCGCCCTCTGACTCGGGCGCTCACTCCCACTTGAACGTCCGCACCGCGCTGACCACGAGCGCGACACCCCACAGGCACAGCAGCGCGAAGGGCGCGGACAGGACGGCCGGGCTCCCGGCGAACGCACGGCGCAACGCCTCCACGAACGCCGTCACCGGCAGCAGCTTGGCCACGTCGGCGACGAGGGTCGGCATCCGGTCGACGGGGTACACCACGCCGCCGAAGGGGATGAAGAGGATGAACAGCAGGTTCGCGACCGCGAGTGTCGCCTCGGCGCGCAGCGTCCCCGCGAGCAGGAGGCCGAGCCCGGTGAAGGTCGCCGATCCGACCACCACGACAACAAGTGCCTGAGGTGTGCCTCCCCAATCGGGTGCCCATCCGAGTGCGAGGGCGAGAGCCACGACGCAGGCGAGCTGGCCGAACTGGATGATCCCGATCGCGAGGATCTTCGCGAGGATGAGGCGCCCGCGCCCCAGCGGCGAGCCACCGAGGAGCTTCAGGACGCCGTAGGAGCGGTCGTAGCCCGTCGAGATCGCGAAGCTCACCATCGACGTCGCGATGATCGAGAGCGCGATCACGCCCGGGGTCAGGAAGTCGATCGCCGGCTCGCTGGTGCCGAGCACGTCCACTTGTGAGAAGAACCCGAGCAGCAGCAGCGGGATCACCAACGTTACGACGAGGCTCTCGCCACGCCGCATCGTGAGGCGCAGCTCCAGTCCCGCTTGCGACGCGAGGGGTCCGTTCATTCGACGAGCTCCAGGAACAGGTCCTCGAGCGAGCGCGAACCCGAGCGCACGTACCCGAGCAGGATCCCCTGTGCCGCAGCCCACGTGGCGAGGTCGGCGACACGTGCGGGCGTCGCCTCCACGTCGGCGAGGTAGTGGCCCTCCCGCACCTCGACCACACGCCCGAGGCTCGCAGGCGCGGTGCCGGCATCGAGGCGCGGCGGTGCACCGAAGCGGATGCCGCCGTGGCTCGCCATGAGCTCGGCCGGTGAACCGAGTGCGACGAGCCTTCCCTTGTCGAGGATCCCGACCGTGTCGGCGAGGGCTTCGGCCTCGTCGAGGAGATGGGTCGTGAGCAGCACGGTCACCCCACGTGCGCGCAGGTCGCGCACGATCTGGTACGTCATCTGGCGGGCCTTGGGATCCATGCCCGCGGTCGGTTCGTCGAGGAACACCACGTCGGGTGTGCCGGCGAGCGCGACCGCGAGGGCGAGGCGCCGCTGCTGACCACCCGAGAGCCGCCGGTACGTGACCGCACGCGAGTCGTCGAGGCCGACGAGCGTGAGGAGCTCGTCGGGATCGGCGGCGCGGTCGTAGAACGAGCAGAACAGGCGCACGATCTCGGCGGCACGGGCACCGTTGTAGATCCCCCCCGACTGCAGCATCAGGCCCATGCGCTGCTTCAGCTCGGGGCCCTGCGCGATCGGGTCGAGGCCGAGGACCCTGACCGTCCCCGCGTCGGGGGCGCGGTAGCCCTCGAGGGTCTCCACGGTGGTCGTCTTGCCGGCTCCGTTGGTGCCGAGGAGCGCGAACACCGCGCCCGCTGCGACGTCGAAGCTGAGGTCGTCGACAGCGGCCCGCGAGCCGTAGCGCTTGGTGAAGCCGTGGACCTCTATCGCAGGCCCGGTCACTTGCTCTCGCCGGCCCCGCCTTCGGCCCCCGCCGCCGGAGCTGCCCGGCCCGCCGCCGCCATCGACACGGCCTGGTCCTCGCCGCCGAAGGTGACGCGCTCGAAGATCACGACGTCCCAGATCTGGTCGTCGCTGAGCGACCCACCGAACTTGGGCATCGCGCCGGGCACGGAGCCCTTGCCGGCGTTGCCCTTGTTCTCGGCGCCGTAGGGGCCTGAGTGGGTGTTCGCGACTTCCTTGACCCAGGCGAACTGCTCCTTGGGGTCGGGGAAGACGGTGTGGGTGTCCTTGAGCGCGGGGCCGACGCCGCCGCCGCCGTCGGGGCCGTGGCACGCTGCGCACTGGGCGGCGTACTCGGCGCCGCCCGGCAGGGACGGGCCCGCCGCCTCGGACTGCTCGTTGCTGATGCGCACCACCGACAGCAGCAGGCCGATCGCGAGGATCGGGATCAGCACGTACGCGGGGTAGAGCCAGCCCGGCACCTTGGAGCCGCGGTAGCCGTGGTGCGTGCCCGACGGCTGCGACGCCGGCGCGTACACCTTGGGCGGCTCCGCCGCAGCAGCGACGGCAGGAGGCGCCGCGGCCGCGGGTGCGAGGGCGACCGACTCCTGCGCCGGTTGTGCCGGCTCGGCGGCGGCCGGCGCCGCAGGCGGCGGCGCAGCAGGTTCAGGCGCCTTCTCCTCGGCTGCGGGAGCGGGCTCCGCGGCGGCAGCAGGCTCGTCGGCCGGCGGTTCCGCGTCACCGGGAGCGGCCTCGCCCTTGGCCTTGGCCTTGGCCTCCTGCGATCGCTTCAGGAGGTACTCGGGGATGTCAACCATCTGTCCCTGCCGTCCTGCTCACTCGTCCTCGGCGGCCTCGGCCGTACCGGAGCCGACCACGCCGTTCGCTCGATCTGCCAGCGACACCCACAGGAGGAACGCCACCAGGGCAGCTCCCAGGCAGATGCCTACCAGGAGCAGGGGGATTGCCGGGCTCAAGGCGAGCATCGGGTCCTCCGACGGGGTCGTCTCGTCAGGCGCGAAGTCTGCTGTCCGCGCACACGCCAAGTCAAAGCACTCAGGGCATCGCGTAGGAGTGCAGGCCCGACACGAGGATGTTGACCACGAACATGTTCGCGAGGATGAGCACTCCGCCGGTGACACCCACCCACGCGGCACCCCTCGTGCGCCAGCCCTTCGTCGCGCGGGCGTGCAGGTAGACGGCGAAGGTGGCCCAGATCATGAAGCTCATCGTCTCCTTGGGGTCCCAGCCCCAGTAGCGGCCCCACGCCTGCTCACCCCAGATGGCCCCCGCGAAGATGGCGACGGTCCAGATCGGGAACGCGATGATCACGAGCCGGCGCGCGAGCTCGTCGAGGCGCTCCGCGGCCGGCTGGCGCGCCACGCGGCCGGCGCGCGGGGTCGCTGCGAGGGCGGCGCCGGGACCGGTGGGGCGGCCCGCGAGCTCGGGGGTGCGGGTCCCTGATTCCGCGTCAGCCACCGCGTCCACCTCTTTGGTCGTCGCGGCGGTGAGATCCCACGACGGGTTGCGGCCCTCCCAGCGCAGCCGCACCAGGTACAGCGCCGAGACGACGGCAGCGGCGAGCAGCATCGTCGAACCGGTGATCGCCATGAAGACGTGGAAGGTGAGCCAGTTGGAGCGAAGGGCTGGCACCAGCGTCGACGGCGGCGCGTACCAGACCCATCCGGCACCCATGAGCACCACCGCGACTCCGCAGAGGAAGCCGGAAACCGCCGCGAGGCCACGCCGGGGCACGATCGCGAAGAGGGTGACCGCCATCATCAGCAGGGCCATCGACGAGCAGAACTCGTAGATGGATCCCCACGGCGCACGGTGCAGATGGACGACGATCGCGGCGAGGGAGACGGCCTGGGAGGTGACACCGACGCCGAGTGCGGCCATCGCCCCCTTGCGCCACGGCTCCGCCTTGTAGGCGAGGTATCCGAACGACGCGACCATCGCCACGAAGTAGGAGACGAGGGCGATGAGGAACGTCGCGTTCGACAGCCGGATGGCGGTGCTCATGGTTTGCTCACATCGGACTCGGGTGCCCGCTCCTGTGGCGGGACGGCGGCTCGGCACGCCGTGACGACGTCGGTGAACTCGTCGCTGAACGCGTCCTTGCGCTGGTACGCGATGCCGCCCAACGTTACCAGCGTGGCCGCAGCGCTCCCCTCGGCACCAGCGTCGACTGCATCCGGATCGGGGCGCACCCACACCCACAGCCGGCGTCTGCGCGAGTACAGGGCGGGGATGAGGCCGAGCAGCAACAGGCTCGCCCCGATCAGGACGAGGACGAGACCGGGGTCGCGCTTGATGCTGAACACCGAGTAGTGGCGCAGGTCGGCGAAGCGAACGGCGAGCCCGTCGTCGAGGTCGAATCCGTCGCCACCGAGCTGCGCGGCGCCGACGTCCGCCCTGGTCATGGCGGAGACGTCGAGGACGTTCACGTTCTGGGGCCCGCTCTCGAGGCCGAGGTCGCCGCGCCACTCCTCGAAGACCAGCAGCGGTGCCACCGGGTTCGGCGATCGGTTCGCCACCAGGACCCCGTCGCCGAGGTCGTCGTCGGCGAACTGAGCAGCCTGCTCGGGCGTGAGCACCTGCGGGTCGGGGAACAGGAAGACGCGGAAGCCCGCTTGCGGCTCGAGGCTCGGGACCTTCAGCACGCCGGTCCACGAGCCGCGCGGCCCGCCCGGCCGCGTGAGCACGAAGTCGTCGAAGACGACCTTGCCGCTGGGGTCGCGCACGACGACCTCGGGCGCCCAGCCGAACGAGAGCTGGTACATCTTCACGCCGCGGTAGTTGAGAGGCACGTTCGGGTGCACCTGCTGGGCGAACACCTCGCGGCCGCCGTCGATGACGCGCACGTCCGACACGAAGTCGGGCGTTTCGGCGGTGTCGGGGTCGTCGACCTGGAAGCGGTCGAGGGCGACGGTGAAGCCGCGGTGCACCGAGTCGCCGAGGCTGCCACGGTTCGTCCACGCGTCGTAGTCGATCGGCGCCTCGACGAACTCCTTGCCCTCGACGATCGCCGCCTGGCCCGCGTAGCCCAGGAACCTCGTGGCGGCGAGCCCCGTCAGGAGCAGGAACAGCGACCAGTGGAAGAGCAGGCTGCCTGCCTCGCGCACGGTCCCCTTCTCGGCGACGTACTGCCCGGCGTCGTTCGCACGGCCCTGGCGCCACAGGCGGCGGCGCAGCACCGACCGCACCTGCGCGGCGGCCGCTTCGGGCCCGGCATCGGTGCGCCACTCGACGGTGTGGGGCAGGCGCGGCAGCGTTCCCGCTCTCGGGGTGGCGGTGGAACGCCGTACCTGCCGAACGAACGCGCGGGTCCGGGGCAGGAGGCAGAGGAGCAGGACCACCAGCAGCGACACCCAGATCGCCATGTACCACGGCGACGTGAACACGTCGAAGACACGGAGGCGTTCCCCGACCGAGAACCAGTACGGATGCGTGCGGCCGATCTCGGCGACCTTCTCGGGGTTGGTGATCCGCTGTGGAACGAGGGTCGGGACCACGGTGGCGATCACCAGCGCGATGAGCAGGTAGATAGCCGTGCGCATGGAGCGCAGCGCACGCAGCCCGGGCAGCCGCGCGAACGCCCGCATCGGCGTTGGCGGCACGTCGGCGAAGCTCGCGGCCTGTTTGCGCTCCCCGGCGTCCTCAGCCGTCGTGTTGCCGGTGGGAGCGTCGAGGTCGCTCACGTCAGGCCCGGTTCACGTGTTCGACGGCGCACTTGATCGTGTCCGCGTCGGTCTGGCCGCGGATCACCGACCGGACGTCGCCGTCGCGGACGACGAACGTCGTCGGCGGCGACGAGGCGCCGAGGTCGGCCGCGAGCTGCGATGGGTCGTCGAACACGCTCGGGTACGGGATCGCGAACTCCTCGTCGAAGGCGGCGGCGCCGGTGGTGGAGTCGCGCACGTCCACGCCGAGGAAGCGCACGCCGGTGGGTGAGAGCGCCTCGGCGGCCTTCTTGAGCTCGGGCGCCTCGACGCGGCAGGGAGCGCACCACGAGCCCCACACGTTCAGCACGACCGTGCCCTCGCGGTAGTCGACGAGGTCGACGCTGCTGCCGTCGACGAGGCTGCCCGAGAACTCGGGCAGCGCGAAGTCCTGGTCCGCCACCTGCGGTCCGCACGCGTGGGACCCGGAGCCTGCGGTGCAGGCCGAGAGGGTCATGATGGCGGCGGCTGCCACCAGACGGAGTGTGAGAGCGGCGGAACGCACGTTGAGGGACCGGGGGGTCGGGCGGGTCACATAGGATTCGACGTCCGCAAGGGCACACCCACGGTATCAGCGGTGTCGCCCCCGCTCCGAACCGAAGGGGAGCACCCGCGTGCGCACACTCGTGACCGGTGGGGCCGGCTACATCGGCTCGCAGACCGTACGGGACCTCGTCACCGCAGGGACGGAGGTCGTCGTGCTCGACGATCTGTCCACAGGCCACACGGCGGCGCTGCCGGACGGTGTGGCGCTGGTACAGGCGTCACTCGCCGACGCGGCCTCGGTGCGGGCCGCCCTCGATGGCGTCGACGCCGTGCTGCACTTCGCAGCCAGCATCGAGGCGGGTGAGTCGGTGACCGACCCGCGCCGGTTCTGGCGCAACAACACGGCGAACACCCTGACGTTGCTCGACGCCATGGTGGACTCAGGGGTCCACCGCCTCGTGTTCTCGTCGACAGCCGCGGTGTACGGCAACCCCGAGTCGGTGCCGATCACCGAGGACGCACCGCTGCGGCCGACCAACCCCTACGGCCAGACCAAGCTCGCGTCCGAGATGGCGATCGGCGACTACGCCCGTGCATACGGCATCCGGCACGTGATCCTGCGGTACTTCAACGCTGCCGGCGCCGACCCGTCCGGTCTGCACGGCCCCGACCACCATCACAAGACCCACCTGATCACGCTCTGCATGGAGGCCGCGGCCGGGAGGGTTGACAGCCTCTCGGTGTTCGGTACCGACTACCCGACACCCGACGGCACCTGCATAAGGGACTACATCCACGTGGCGGATCTCGCCGCCGCCCACCTCGACGCCCTGCGGTATCTGGGCGCCGGTGGGCCGGACGCCGTGTTCAACCTCGGCAACGGGACCGGGCACTCGGTGCGCGACGTCGTGGCCTGCGCCCACGAGGTGACCGGCGTCGACTTCGCCGTCGTGGAGGCGTCGCGGCGCGAGGGCGACCCCACCGAGCTCGTGGCGTCGTCGGAGCGCGCGAGTGCCCAGCTCGGGTGGCGTCCCACCCGTGGTGACCTGGCCACGATCGTCGGTGATGCGTGGCGCTGGCACGAATCCCATCCCCGTGGATACGGCGAGTGAGAAAACCGTGTGCCGCCTTGCCCCTCACGGCGATCAATCCCTACGCTGCCCAGGTTCCCAGGATTATGGGCGCACAGGCCATGACGTAGACTCGTGAACGCGTTCACGTACGTGGTGGCGCAGGTCGTCGACACAGCGGAGAAACCGCAGAGATGAAGCGCAAGCTCGTCATCGCGATGATCGTCATCGGCGGGGCGTTGACCACGCTCCAGGCCGTCATGCTCGGCGTCTACCTGCACTCCCAGGACGCCCTCGCGGTCGAGACGCAGGAACAGGCGAACCGCACCGCCGAGGAGACCAACGCCGAGCTCCAGGCCCAGTACGACAAGGCCGTGGAGCTGCGCGAGAAGGGCATCGTCGAGACGGCGTTCGAGACACCGTCGCTGCAGAAGGACTTCGACGCCGGCAAGCTCGACGAGGCCGCCCTGCAGGCCAAGATGTCGCCCGTCGTCGACATCACGTGGATCTTCCGCAACAGCTGGATCGTCACCACCGCGATCATCACGCTGTTCACGTTCCTGGCGCTGTTCGTGGCGGCCGCGGTCCTGTGGTTCCGCGACGACTCGCTGCCGATCACGTGGGCGGAGGGCCTCACCTACGCCGGCGCGCTCTTCTGGTTCCTGATCGTGATCAACGGGATGATCCCGGACCTGATCATCAAGATCTGGGACAACGTCTTCAAGATAAAAGGCATCTTCACGGTGCCGCTCACCGGGCCGATCGCGCGCAACGTGCTGGGCAGCAGCGGTGCGGTCGGGTGGCAGTGGGACTGGTTCGTGGTGCGCGACCTGCTCGTCGTGGGCTGGTACGTCGTGACGTTGATCGGCACCTTCGCGGCCTGGTACTGGGCGCAGGAGCTCATGAAGCGCAGCGGAGAGACCGGCGGACCTGCACGGCAGCTGACATCACCCTACGGGCGCCCTGTGCTCTCGGCGGGCAAGTGACCAAGGCGGTGATCCCATGGCAAAGGTGAAACAGGACTACATCTCCGAGACGCCGCCTTTCCGGACGGACTACACGCTCGTCCAGATGGACCCGACCGACTTCCAGGGCAAGGTCAAGCCGAAGCAGTTCATCTCACTCGACCAGGCCGAGTGCATCCTGTGCGAGGGCTGCGTCGACATCTGCCCGTGGCGCTGCATCCAGATGCTCGACGTCGGCATCGTCGCCGACGCCGAGGGGATCGAGGCGCCCGGTGACGACCCCCGCGACCACGTGGTCTTCGTGATCGACGAGGACGAGTGCACGCGCTGCGCGCTCTGCGTCGACCGCTGCCCAACGGGCGTGATCATCCTCGGCAAGCTCGGCGACATGTCCGAGCCTGTCGGCCGGCAGGGCCGCAACAACAATCACGGCTACGCCTACGGGATGCGTTTCTAGAGGGAGGCATCGTGGCCAACGGTGACGGAAAGGGCAGGCTCTCGAGGGCCGGCTCGACCATGCTCGACAAGGTGCAGGGCGGGCAGGTCTGGTCCTCGATATTCCGGCCAGGGTCGGTGTTCCGCAAGGGCTACTCCGACAGCCCGCGCAACCGCGCCTACGTGGTGATGAACAGCGTCCTCTACCACCTCCACCCGGTGAAGGTGAAGCGCCACGCGGTCAAGGTCTCCTACACGCTCTGCCTCGGCGGCCTCTCGTTCTTCCTGTTCATCCTGCTGACGGTGACTGGCATCTTCCTGATGTTCGCCTACAGGCCCACCGACGCGCAGGCGTACCAGGACATCCAGGCGCTCAAGACCCAGGTGGCGTTCGGGGTGCTGGTGCGGAACCTCCACCGCTGGGGCGCGCACCTGATGACCTTCACGGTGTTCCTGCACATGGCGCGGGTCTTCTATCACGGTGCCTACAAGCCGCCGCGGGAGTTCAACTGGGTGGTCGGAGTCATCCTCCTCGTCCTCACCCTGATGCTCGCCTTCACCGGCTACCTGCTCCCGTGGGACCAGCTCTCGCTGTGGGCGGTGACGGTCGGTACGAACATGATCGGGTTCACGCCTGTGTTCGGGTCCGAGGTCAAGTTCATCTTGTTGGGGTCCAAAGAGATCGGGCCGAACACGCTGCTGCGGTGGTACACGCTGCACGTGCTGATGTTCCCGTTCGTGCTCGTCATCTTCCTGTCGATCCACTTCTGGCGAGTCCGCAAGGACGGAGGAATCTCCGGCCCGCTCTGACGCGCGCCGGACAGCGACGAAGGACCCGAGGACCGAAACGTCATGGTCGAGATCCCCGAATACCTCCTCCAACGCTCACGTGAGGCGATGGCCAAGGCGAAGGGCCAGGCCGCGCCGGAACCCGCGGGCGCGGAGGCCGCAGC
>JAIBAC010000267.1 GCA_019695375.1 Acidimicrobiia bacterium | reverse complement strand
CACCGGGTGGCCACATGTGGCCACCCGGTGCTCCAACACCCACGCCCGGGCGCCGACTTGCCTGCGGGGACAGCGGTCGCGTAAGCACCGGACATGACGGACTTCGCGTACCAGGACATCCTGCCCCTCGGGCCCGACACCACCGAGTACCGACTCCTCACCACCGACGGCGTCTCCACCTTCGACGCCGGCGGCGAGCGGTTCCTGCGCGTGGAACCCGACGTGCTCACCGCGCTCACCGCCGCGGCGATGCGCGACATCGCGCACCTGCTGCGCTCAAGCCACCTGGCGTCGCTGCGAGGCATCCTCGACGACCCCGAGTCGTCGGCCAACGACCGCTTCGTCGCGGTCGAGCTGTTGCGGAACGCGGTCGTGGCCGCCGGCGGTGTGCTGCCGTCGTGCCAGGACACCGGCACCGCGATCGTCAAGGCCAAGAAGGGCCAGTACGTCCTCACCGGCGGCGGCGACGAGGCCGCGATCGCCCGCGGCGTCTACGACACGTACCAGAGCGCCAACCTGCGGTACTCCCAGATGGCGCCGCTGTCGACGTGGGAGGAGGTCAACACCAAGACCAACCTGCCCGCCGAGATCAAGATCGCGGCCGTCGACGGCGACGCGTACAAGTTCCTGTTCATGGCCAAGGGCGGCGGCTCCGCCAACAAGACCTTCCTGTACCAGGAGACCAAGGCGCTCCTGACGCCGCAGCGGCTGATGGCGTTCCTCGACGAGAAGCTGCGCACGCTCGGCACCGCGGCATGCCCTCCGTACCACCTCGCGGTCGTCATCGGCGGCACCTCCGCCGAGGCGTGCCTCGAGACCGCCAAGCTCGCGTCGGCGCGCTACCTCGACACCCTCCCGACGTCGGGCTCAGAGCTGGGCCACGGCCTGCGCGACCCCGAGCTCGAGGCGCAGGTGCTCGCGCTCACCCAGGGCTTCGGGATCGGCGCCCAGTTCGGCGGCAAGTACTTCTGCCACGACGTCCGCGTGATCCGCCTGCCCCGCCACGGTGCGTCGTGCCCGGTGGCGGTCGCCGTGTCGTGCTCGGCCGACCGCCAGGCGCTCGCCAAGATCACCGCCGACGGCGTCTTCCTCGAACAGCTCGAGACCGACCCGGCGCGGTTCCTGCCCGACGTCGAAGCGCACGAGCTCTCCGACGACGTCGTCGCGATCGACCTGAACGCGCCGATGGAGGAGATCCGCTCGACGCTGTCGCGCTACCCGGTCAAGACGCGGCTCTCGTTGAGCGGGCCGATGGTGGTCGCCCGCGACATCGCGCACGCCAAGATCCAGGAGCGCCTCGACGCCGGCGAGCCGATCCCGCAGTACATGCGCGACCGCTGCGTCTACTACGCGGGGCCCGCCAAGACGCCCGAGGGCTACGCGTCGGGTTCGTTCGGGCCCACGACCGCGGGGCGCATGGACTCCTACGTCGACGCGTTCCAGGCGGCGGGCGGCAGCCACGTCATGCTCGCCAAGGGGAACCGCTCCGCCGCGGTGACCGCCGCGTGCCGCGAGCACGGCGGCTTCTACCTCGGCTCGATCGGTGGCCCGGCGGCGCGCCTCGCCAAGGACTGCATCACGAGCGTCGAGGTGCTCGAGTACCCCGAGCTCGGCATGGAGGCCGTGTGGCAGATCGAGGTGAAGGACTTCCCCGCGTTCATCGTCGTCGACGACAAGGGCAACGACTTCTTCGCCGAGACGGCACGCCCCGTCGACATCGGCACCAAGAGCTGAGCCGGAAGGACCCGCAGCGATGCCCTACGCAGTAGTCGACAAGGCCGCCCCGCACGTGAGCGTCGTGCGGCTCAACCGTCCCGAACGTCTCAACGCGATGAGCTACGGGCTCATGGACGACCTCGTGGCGGCGTTCGAGGAGGTCGCGGCCGACAACTCGTGCTGGGTGGTCGTGCTCACGGGAGAGGGCCGCGGGTTCTGCTCCGGCCTCGACCTCGAGGACCCCGGCGTGATCCCCGGCATCGACGAGATGCCGATCGTGCGCATCGGCCGCAAGGCGATGTCGCAGTTCTCGCGGATCGTGCCGCTCATGCGGTCGGTGCCCCAGCCGATCCTGGCGGCCATCAACGGGCCGGCCTACGGCGGCGGGATGTGCCTCGCGCTCGGCGCCGACGTGCGCTACGCGGCCACCTCGGCGCGGTTCAACGCGACCGGGATCGTGAACGGACTGACGAGCACCGAGCTCGGGGCGAGCTGGCTGCTGCCGCGCCTGATCGGGGTGAGCCGCTCGAGCGAGCTGCTGCTGACGGGACGTGAGGTCGACGCGGACGAGGCCGAGCGCATCGGGCTCGTCTCGGCGGTGGTGGCCGACGGCGACCTCCTCGAGCACTGCCTCGGCGTCGCCGCGCAGATGTGCGAGTTCAGCGCGTACGGGCTGCAGATGACCAAGGCCGTGCTGTGGACGAACCTAGAGACCGCGAGCCTGCAGGCCGCGATCGAGCTCGAGGACCGCAACCAGCTCATGCTCGGCAACACCGAGAACCTGATCGAGGCCGTCACGGCGCGCAAGGAGGGCCGCCGCCCCGTCTACACCGACATGCCCCGCCGCGACGTCGTCGCCTTCGTCGAGGCCCAGGAGCGCGGCGAGACCCCCAAGTACTGAGGGTCCTCTGTTGGATGACGATCCGGCCAGCTACGGGGTTGGATGACGAGAGCGCGCAAAAGCGCGCCTCTCGTCATCCAACAGATCCCCGCTGGCCGATCTGTCATCCAACGTCGGGGGGTCCGCCGGTGCGGTCGAGGGCGGCGAGGATCGCACGACGGGTGGCGGCGGCGCGGGTGGTGACGTCGTTCCAGCGGAACCGCAGGACCGTCCACCCCGCCCGCACGAGGTCGGAGTCGCGCTCCGCGTCCCGGAGCTGCCGGGACGGTCCGTCGTGGAACGCGGCGCCGTCGCACTCGACGTCGAGACGCTCGGCCACGTACGCGAAGTCGAGCTCGTAGGTCACGCCGCCCACGTCGACCAGATGGTGGTGGCGGTAGTCGTCGAGGCCCGGCTGGTCGAGGAGGCGCGCCATGACCATCTCGAGGACGCTGTCGGCGTCTTGGAGCGGCGGCACCGCTTCGAGGACCCTGCGCAGGCGATAGCCGCCGAAGCGCCCGTCGGGGCGGACCACGACGGCACGGGCGGCAAGATGCCCCACGCTGGTCATCTTCAAGCGGACGGCCTCGTCGACCAGCTGCGTGAGCAGGTCGTGGTCGGCCTGGGTCGCGGCGTCGAGCAGCGACCGCTCGATCGTCGTGGCGCGGATGCCTCGCACCGATGCGAGGTCGTCGCCGTAGAGCACGCGGCTCTGGTGCCACCGAACCCCGTCGAGCCTGCGGAACGTGCCGTGGGGCACGGTGAGGTCGACGTGCATGGGCCACGGCGCGAGCCCGTGGAGAGCGACGGCGCTCATGTGGCTGAGGGCGGCGTCGGGTCCGGCGGCGAGGACGGCGCCGCACGCCCGCTGGAGGTCGTCGAGGGTGTGGGTCCCCGCGACGAGGACGCCTGGGAACGGCTCGCACCACTGTCCGGTAGCGAGGTACCGGCTGATCGAGCGTGGCGAGATCCCGCACGTGACCGCCTGCGCACGTGTGAAGAGACTGTGCTGGCGACGGGCGCGCTCGGCGAGACGGTGGTGTGCGGTGGCGATCCGTGTCGACGCGACCATGAGGGCTCCTGCCGGTGTCGTGGACTCACCTCCACAACGCGGCACTGCCCTCTTTCGCGACGCGATTGGTCCCGGATTTCTTGTCGGGGCGCCGGAGCTTGGATGACGATCCGGCCAGCAGGGCGGTCTTGGATAACGAGAGCGCGCAAAAGCGCGCCTCTCGTCATCCAACGTCTCAGCTGGCCGGCCTGTTATCCAACAGGAGTGGCCGGGTCGAACCCGGGTCGGGTCAGCTGCGCCAGCTCACGTCGACGGACTCCTGTTTGTTGCCGCCGTCGTTGG
>JAIBAC010000036.1 GCA_019695375.1 Acidimicrobiia bacterium | reverse complement strand
CGCGAGGACGGCAACGTGGTGCCACGTGCGCGCCGAGACGCCGGGTCGGGTCCACGTGCGCGCCGAGATCTCGGATCGGGGCGGCGTCGCTTGCGGGTGGTGGAGCCTGAACGGGAGAATGGCGCCCAGCCGGATCTCTCCGTCCCGACCAACGCGCAAGGGGTTCCCGTGGCCATCATCCACTACGACGACGACGCCGACCTGTCCCTGGTCACCTCGCGCAAGGTCGCGATCCTCGGGTTCGGCAGCCAGGGCCACGCCCATGCCCTCAACCTGCGCGACAGCGGCGTCGACGTGCGCGTCGGACTGCGTGAGGGCTCGGCGTCGTGGGCGAAAGCAGAGGCCGAGGGCCTGAAGGTCATGACGCCCGAGGAGGCGTGTGCCGAGGCCGACCTGATCATGGTCCTCGTTCCCGACCAGACCCAGAAGGCCCTCTACGACGAGGTCATCGCCAAGCACCTCGCCGACGGTGACGCGCTCTTCTTCGCTCACGGGTTCAACATCCACTTCGGCCAGATCGACCCGCCGCCGGGCGTCGACGTCGTCATGGCCGCACCGAAGGCGCCCGGGCACCTCGTGCGCCGCACCTACACCGAAGGCGGCGGCACGCCGGGCCTCGTCGCCGTGCACCGTGACGCGTCGGGCAAGGCGAAGCAGCTCGGCATGAGCTACGCCAAGGCGATGGGCCTCACCCGCGCCGGCCTGCTCGAGACCACGTTCGAGGAGGAGACCGAGACCGACCTCTTCGGCGAGCAGGTCGTGCTCTGCGGCGGCGTCACGGCGCTGATCCAGGCGGGATTCGAGACCCTCGTCGAGGCCGGGTACCAGCCCGAGTCCGCCTACTTCGAGTGCCTGCACGAGCTGAAGCTGATCGTCGACCTCCTCTACGAAGGCGGCATGACCAAGATGCGCCACTCGATCAGCGACACCGCCGAGTACGGCGACCTCACGCGCGGGCCGCGCATCGTCAACGCCGACACCAAGGCCGAGATGAAGCGCATCCTCGGCGAGATCCAGGACGGACGCTTCGCCACCGAGTTCATCCTCGAGAACCAGGCCGGCCAGCCCACGTTCAAGGCCCTGCGCCGCAAGGGCAGCGAGCACGAGATCGAGCAGGTCGGCGCCGAGGTGCGCTCGATGATGCCGTGGCTCAACCGCCGCGAAGTGGTCTGAGCCCTTGACCGACGATGCCGCCGGACCCGAGCCGGTGCCCGAGCATGGCGGCGCGGCAGGGGTCCCGTGGACCCGTGAGGAACACGGCCCCGGCGGCATCCCGCCGTGCCGCAAGTGCGGGTGCGCGATGGAACGCATCGGCGGCCGCTACGGTCTGCAGCTGTGGAGTGACCACTGGCTCTGCCCCGCGTGCGGCTGGGAACTGCGCCTGAGCTACGGACGAGGAAGCGTCTGAGTTGACAGAAACGACCACCGCACGCCCCCCACGTGTGCTCGTGACCGAAGAGATCGCGAGCGCCGGTCTCGAGCTGCTGCGCGAGCGCGGATTCGACGTCGACGTCGCCCTCGGCCTCGATGCCGCCGCACTGCGCGAGCGCGCCGCCGGCGCTGCGGCCCTGATCGTCAGGTCGGCGACGCAGGTGGACGCCGACCTGCTGGCCTCCGCTCCGCACCTCCAGGTCGTGGGTAGAGCGGGCGTCGGCGTCGACAACGTCGACGTCGCGGCGGCCACCGCCCGCGGAGTCCTGGTCGTGAACGCACCGCAGTCGAACACGATCTCGGCAGCCGAGCACACGATGGCGCTCCTGCTCGCCGAGGCCCGAAACGTGGCGCAGGCCGACGCGAGCCTGCGTGCAGGCCGCTGGGATCGCAAGCACCTCCAGGGAGTCGAGCTGTACGGCAAGACGCTCGGGATCCTCGGCCTCGGCAGGATCGGGAGCCTCGTCGCCGAGCGCGCGGCAGCCTTCGGCATGACCCTCGTCGCCTACGACCCGTTCGTGTCCGAGGAGCGGGCACGGCAGATGGGTGTCGACCTCGTCGACACACCCGAGGACGTCTTCGCCCGCAGCGACTTCCTCACGGTCCACCTGCCCCGCAGCCCTGAGACCGAGGGGCTCGTGAACGCCGACAGCATCGCCAAGATGCGCGACGGGGTGCGGATCCTCAACGTCGCCCGCGGCGGGATCGTCGACGAGGCCGCCCTCGCCGACGCCATCGTCTCCGGCAAGGTCGCGGGCGCCGGAATCGACGTCTACGCGAGCGAGCCCTGCACCGACAGCCCGCTGTTCTCGGTGCCCGAGGCCGTCGTCACACCGCACCTCGGCGCCTCGACGGAGGAGGCCCAGGACCGGGCAGGCATGACGATCGCCGAGCAGGTCGTCGCCGCGCTGTCGGGGGAGTTCGTGCCCTACGCCGTCAACGTCGACGTCGGCCGCGGCGTCAGCGACGTCGTCGCCGCGCACCTGCCCGTCGCCGAGGCCCTCGGGGCGTTCTTCGCCGCGTACGCGGGTGGCACCGGTGACGTGCTCGAGGTCACCCACACCGGTGTGGTCGCCGACCACGACACCAGGGTCCTCACCCTCGCGGTGCTCAAGGGCGTGTTCGGGTCGGTCTCCGACGAGCCCGTCACGTTCGTCAACGCACCGTTGCTCGCGGACGAACGCGGCCTCGACGTGCGCGAGACGACCTCGTCGCGCTCGGACGAGTTCGTGAGTCTCATCACGGTGAGCGCCGTGGTGGCGGGCCGGTCGTACAAGGTCGCCGGCACGCTCGGCGGCCTGCGGCGCCAGCCGCGCATCGTGCGCGTCGACGAGTACGAAATCGACCTTCCCCCCACCCAGCACATGGCCGTCATCAGCAACGACGACAGCCCCGGCGTCATCGGCCACGTCGGCACGGTGCTCGGCACCGCCGGAGTCAACATCGCCAACATGACCGTAGGTCGCCACGTCGACGGCAACGCGCTGATGGGGATCAACTTCGACAGCCCGATCGCGCCCGAGGTCGCGGACGCCGTGCGTTCCCGACCCGGGGTCCTCGACGCCCGCTTCCTCGACCTCGGCCCCGTCCACCTCTGACCCCGCCGCAGGGGACGTGGGGACGTGAATCGCGCTGTGAGGTCGTCTCGCGTCCCCACGTCAGCTCCGGGAGGCGGTCCACGGGGTCGCGATCGAGACACCAGGTGACGCGGCGCTGCGGCGCACGACGAGGGTGCGGGCCGCCATGTCGCCGGGACGGCGGCGACCGACCGACATCAAGGCCACTGCGAGACCGGCAGGTGCGCACAGGAACACGTCTGGGATCCGCATCACGTTGCGGACCAGTACGGCCGCGGCGCCGACTCGCGGCGACCCGTCGGCGCGCACGACACGCACGCCGAAGACGAGCTTGCCCGGGGTGGCGTGCGCCGGCAGCGACTCGAACAGGCTCCAGTAGACGATCCAGGCGGCCCACAAGCCCGCGACCGCCGCCCATCCGCGTTTCAGGACGAACCTGCCGGCGGCGTCGACGTAGGCCACGCCCGACAGCCAGTAGACGCCGGCCACGACGACCGACACGATCACGACGTCGACGAGCAGTGCCGCACTGCGGCGCCACATGCACCGCGTCGGGTCGTGGACGTCCACCTCGGGCTGCGGTGGCGCCGGGGGAGGTGCCTGCGGTGGTGCGGGGTAGGGCTGCACCGGGCGATTCTGCCTTGACAGCCGGCAGCGCCGGCGTCACTATGCTGTTCACCATGCAGACGAGCCACGGCACCCGCGACCACGCGATCCCAGCCGCCGCGCGCGCTCTGCTCCTCCTTACATAGGGCGCATCCGTCTCACGGGTGTGCCCTTGCCGACCTCCGGGACCGATCCCCGGGGGTTTCTTTTTGCCCACGCACGCGCAGCAGCGCACGTACGAGAGGACTGAGCGAAATGGCCGGAGACAAGCTGATCATCTTCGACACCACCCTGCGCGACGGGGAGCAGTCGCCGGGGATCGCCCTCAACGTCGTCGAGAAGATCGAGATCGCGGACCAGCTGGCACGTCTGGGCGTCGACGTGATCGAAGCCGGGTTCCCGATATCGAGCCAGGGCGACTTCGAAGCGGTCGAGGCGATCGCCAAGGCCGTCGAGGGGCCCACCATCTGTGGGCTCGCGCGCACGAACTTCGCCGACATCGACCGCGCGTGGGAGGCGGTCCGTCACAACGACCGCTCCCGCATCCACGTGTTCCTGGCGACGAGCGCGATCCACATGGAGCGCAAGCTGCGCATGACGCCGGATCAGGTGAAGGCCGAGGCCGGTGCCGCGGTGGCCCGCGCCGTGGGGTACACCCCCGATGTCGAGTTCTCGCCCGAGGACGCGACGCGCAGCGACGTGGACTTCATGTGCGAGGTGCTCCAGATCGCGGTCGACGCCGGTGCCCGCACCCTGAACATCCCCGACACCGTCGGCTACACCCAGCCCGACGAGTTCGGCCGCCTCATCGCGCACATCGCCGAGACGGTGCGCGGTCCCGACGACCTCGTGATCTCGGTGCACTGCCACAACGACCTCGGTCTCGCGGTCGCGAACTCGCTGTCGGGGCTGACCAACGGTGCCCGCCAGGTGGAGTGCACGATCAACGGCATCGGCGAACGTGCCGGCAACGCCGCCATGGAGGAGATCGTGATGGCGGTCAGGACCCGTGACGACGTCTACGGGATCAAGACCGACGTCGACACGTCCCAGCTCGCCCGGACCTCGCGCATGGTGGCGCGCATGACCGGCTACCCGGTCCAGTACAACAAGGCGGTCGTGGGCCGCAACGCGTTCGCGCACGAGGCGGGGATCCACCAGCACGGCGTCCTGACCGACAAGCGCACCTACGAGATCATGGATGCCGAAGCGGTGGGCCAGTCGAGCGAGATCGTGCTCGGCAAGCACTCGGGCCGCCACGCCTTCTCCGACGCGCTGGAGAAGATGGGTCTCAAGGTCCAGGGCGACACGCTGAACCAGGCCTTCATCCGCTTCAAGGAGCTCGCCGACCGCAAGGTGCAGATCACCGAGGCCGACCTCGAGGCGATCGTGTCCGAGGAGCTCGGCTCCGGTGACGACGCGTGGCAGCTCGTCGACCTCGTGGTGGCGGGCGGCACGGGCAAGACACCGACCGCCCAGGTCGAGGTGCGCCGCAACGGCGACCGCCGCATCGCGGTCGAGGAGGGCGACGGGATGATCGACGCCGCCTGCCGTGCCCTGTCCGCCGCCGTCGGGATCGAGGCGCGTCTCGTCGACTTCAAGGTTTCGTCGGTGACGGGCGAGACCGACGCCCTCGGCGACGTGACGGTGCAGATCGACGCCGACGGGCGGCGTGTGTCGGGCCGCGGCGTGTCGACGGACGTGGTCGAGGCCTCGGCGCGGGCCTACCTGTCGGGGCTGAACAAGGCGGTGCGCATCTCGGGGATCCTCGAGGACAGCCCCACCGCGGGCGAGACCGGACCGTAGACGCCGTCCCTGCCGCAAGGCGCCGGGATGGGTTGGATGACAGATCGGCCAGCAGGCCGGGTTTGGATGACAGAGCGCGCCAAAAGCGCGTCCCTCGTCATCCAAGCGGCTAGCTGGCCGGATCGTCATCCAAGGTGAGGCGCTATCCGAGGAGGTCGCGGAGGTCGGTGACGGTCAGGTCGGCGACGACGGCGGGGTCGTCGGCGGCGCCGGGGCGGCGCAGCCACACCGACGTCCAGCCGGCCGCGTTGGCGCCTGCGACGTCGGATGCGAGGGTGTCGCCGACCATCGCTGTGCGACCGGGTCCGAGGCGCTCCGCGGCTTCGGCGAAGAGGATCGGCGACGGCTCGCCGGCCACCACGAACTCGACGTCGACCGCGAACGCGACGGCGGCTGCGATCGCGCCGCACCCGACGTGAAGGCCGTCGGAAGCCGGGTAGTTGCGGTCACCGTTGACGGCGAGCAGCTCCATGCCCGGCTGCCACGCCTGCACGAGTCGTTTGAGGTCGCGCATCGACAGCTCGCTGTCCTGGCCGACAACGAGCGCGTCCCAGGGCCCGTCGCACGCCTCGGCGTCGCGGGTGCGCACAGCCGTGACGCCCGCTGCTCCGATCTCGTCGGCGAGGGCCGCAGTGCCGAGGATCAGCACCCGCTCGGCACCTGCATGCGCGAGGTGGAGGGCGGCGGCGCGGCCGGCGTGGAGGACCTCCGCCTCGTCCGTGTCGATCCCGCAGCGCCCGATCCGGGCGGCGACCTCGGCAGCCGAGCTCGTCGTGTCGTTGGTCACGAACAGCAGGCCGAGGCCACGGGCACGAGCGGCCGCTACGAGCGCGGCAGCGCCCGGCACGGCGTCGGCACCGACGTAGACGACGCCGTCGCAGTCGAGGACGAGGTGGTCGTGCTCGTCGAGGACCGACACCTCAGTCGTCCCACTCCACGGACGCGACGTCGTCGCGCTTGATCAGCTCGTCGAGGAGGGCGGGGACGGCGGTACGTGTCGTGTGCACCGACATGCGCACCTCCGCTGGACGGCTGGCTGCCTTTTCGCGGTGGACGCGCGAGATGCGCACGTTGCGGCGGGACTCCATGTCGGCGACGAGCGAGTTGGGTTCGTTCGTGGTGCACACGAGGTGCACGACGGCGACGATGCGCTGCAGGCGGCGGTCGACGAACTGGAAGCCGCCGAGGATCACGAGCGTGAGTGCAGTGGTCACGAGCGCGACCCAGTACTCGCCGATGCCGCTCGCGAGCCCGACGGCGGCCGCCGCCCAGATCGCGGCAGCGGTCGTCATGCCCTTGACGTTGATGCCCTCGCGCAGGATCGCGCCGGCGCCGAGGAAGCCGACGCCGGTGACCACCTGGGCGGCGATGCGGCTCGGCGAGGAGGTGTCGAAGAGCGACATCGTGCCGAAGGCAGCGGCGCCGAGGGCGACGAGTGAATGGGTCCTGAAGCCGGCGGTGCGGTCGGCGAGCTCGCGCTCGACGCCCACACACGCGCCGAGGGCCATCGCCATGGCGAGTCGTGCCACGATCGTCAGCCAGCCCAGGTGTTCCATGGCGCCACGCTAGCGGCGCCGCGCTCAGCGTGGCCGCCGGTCCACCGGTGAGCGCGGGATGATCATCAGCTCGGGCAGGTGCGTGCGCGGCCCCGACCACGGGCCTGGCACGGCCATCGTCGCGTCGCAGAGCGCGTACGCCGCCGTCTCGTAGTTGACGCGCCAGCCGCGGAAGTGCGTCCACGCCTCGTGCACGGAGCGCTCGGCGGGGAATCCCGCGTCGAAGACGCGGCCACAGCCCGCCACGAACTCCTCGAAGCCGAGCTGGATCGGGTCGTCCGGCTTCGGATCGGTCGTGTGCGGCAGCCGCATGCCGGCAGCCACCGCGTTGAGGGTGACGTAGCCCATGCGCAGCACCAGCCGAGCGGACACGGGCGCACGCTCGGGTGCGAGGGCGAGGTACATGGCGGCGGAGTCGAGGACCGCGAGCAGGCTGAGCACCCACGAGCTGAGCGGGTCAGGTGAGCGGAAGTGCACGAGCGCCGGGTAGTTGGTGTGGGACTCGAGCACGTCGGCGGCCCATCCCTCCCAGTGCTCGTAGAGAGGCCCGAGCGCATCGAGGGTCTGCACGAGGAGATGGCGGCGCAGGATCTCGGGCCCCCACGCGGGCGCCCCGGCACGTGTCTCGAGCAGCGCGATCGAGGTCTCGCGCCGGTTGAACGACGCGTAGAGCGTCGGCAGGTAGCCGACCTGCAGGGCGACCACGACGAGGCCGGTCGTGGCCGCGCACATCATCACGATCGTGGGTCCCGCATCGGGCTCGGCTGCGAAGCCGAGCGTGAAGATCGAGGAGCCGCTCTCACGCAAGGCCTGGACGAGCCCGCCGGGCACGAGGGGCCACATGATCAGCCCGTAGGCGATCACGTAGAGCAGCAACCACACGGCCAGCAGGCCCAGCAGCGAGACGGGCGTCACCCACGCGAGGAACGGCTCGCGGGCCAGGTAGTCCTTGCGCCGCCGGCCGAAGTAGAGGAAGGGATCGCGGATCACGCGGTACACCCAGCGGGTGAGCGGTGACGCCTGCGAGCGCGGGATGATGAGCGTGGCGATCACGCTGTGGCTGGTGACGAGGAAGAGCGCCACCCCGGCGGCGGCACCCGCCCACGCGAGAGGTCTCATACCGGCGACACGGTAGCGCCCGCGGCGGCGCCAAACGCGGGTGGGTTGTCGTGTGGGTGCGTGGTTCTGCCCGCGTTTGGGGATGGCGGCGGCGCCAAACGCGGGTGGGTTGTCGTGTGGGCGCGTGGTTCCGCCCGCGTTTGGCGTAGCTTCGGCGGGCACGACCACACCGAAAACAGGGGGAAGCGTGGAGGCGATCGTCGAGACCGGCGCCGGAGCGGTGCGCGGCCACGGCCGCGACGGGGTCGTGGAGTTCCTGGGCATCCCGTTCGCGGCGCAGCCGGTGGGAAGCCTGCGCTGGCAGGCGCCACAGCCACCGCAGCCGTGGGACGGCGTGCTCGACGCCGACACGTGGGGGCCGACGCCGCCGCAGCTGCCGACACCGCTCACCAGCGGCCTGCCCGACCAGGGCGAGGCGTGCCTGCACCTGAGCGTGTGGACCCCGGCAGCGGACGACGCGCGGCGACCGGTCATGGTCTGGATCCACGGCGGCGGCTTCTCGACGATGGCGGCCGCCGACGGAGGCTGGCACGGACACAAGCTCGCGGCTGCCGGCGACGTGGTCGTGGTCAGCGTCGAGTACCGCACGGGCTGCCTCGGGTTCCTCGACCTGTCGGCGGCATTCGGCGACGACTACGCCGGCAGCGGCAACCTCGGCATCCGCGACCAGATAGCGGCGCTCGAGTGGGTGCGCGACAACGTCGCCGGCTTCGGCGGCGACCCCGGCGACGTCACGATCTTCGGCGAGTCGGCCGGGGCCATGAGCGTCGGAACGCTGATGGCCACTCCGTCTGCAGCGGGCCTCTTCCACAAGGCGGTCGCCGAGTCCGGCGCCGCCTCGATGGTGTCGTCGCCGAAGCTCGCCACGGCGGTGACCGCCCACTTCCTCGACTTCGTCGGTGTCGAGGCCGGCGATCGCGCCGGCCTCGAGGCGCTCGGTGTCGACGCGATCCTGGCGGCACAGGCGGAGCTGTTCGCCTGGTACCCCAAGATCGCGCGCGAGCACGGCGACGGGGAGCCGCTCGGGCTGCCGACGCGTCCTGTCGTCGACGGCGTCGTGATCCCGCGCAAGCCCCTCGACGCCATCCGCGACGGCGCCGCCGCCGGCATCCCGCTGCTGCTCGGGACGACCCTGGACGAGTTCCGCCTCTTCACCGAGATCGTCGGCCTCCGCGTCGCCGCCGACGTCGAGCACCTCACGCGCCGCCTCTCGGTGTCGATGCCGCCCGAGCGCGCAGCCGAGACCGCGGCGCACTACATGAGCAAGCACGGCGGCGAGCACGGGCGCTTCGGCGGTGCCGCCGCTGCCACCGACGCCCTGTTCACGATCCCCGCACTGCGTCTCGCCGACGCACACTCAGCCCACGAGGCGCGCACCTTCCTGTACCGCTTCGACTGGCCCACCGCTCTGCTGGACGGTCGCCTCGGCGCCTGCCACGGCATCGAGCTGCCGTTCGTGTTCGACATCTTCGACGGGAGCCCGATCTCCTACCTCGCCGGCCCCGAGGCCCCCGTGGACCTCGCGAAGGCGATGCAGGCGGCGTGGGTGGGCTTCGCACGCAACGGTGATCCCGGCGTCGACGTCCTCCCTCGGTGGCCGGCCTACGACGCCGACCGTCGCGCGACGATGATCTTCGACGCCGAGTGCCGCGTCGAGGACGACCCTGCCGCCGCCGAACGGCAGCTCTGGGACGGCATCGACCCCTGAGCCGGGGTTTGGAGCACGGGGCGGCCACATGTGGCCGCCCCGTGCTCCAAAGTCCACGTCCTGGCCGCGTGGTGCTCCAACAGGGCCGCGGTCAGGGGGCGAGGGCGCGCAGGACCTTGTCCGTGAGGCGCTCGAAGACCACCCGTGGGTCGGGGTAGGGGAAGTAGGTGCTGCCCGCCACCGCGATCGACGTGACGCCGTGGGCCATGGTCCAGAACTCGACGGCGAGCATGAAGGGGTCGTCGGCGGCGATGAGGCCTGCGTCGATGGCGTCGGAGACGGCTCCCACCACCAGGCCGAACGTCGTGTCCTCGCCCAGGACCCGGTCGAGGTAGCCGTCAGCCTCGGGGACGCTGCCGGGGGTCATGAACATGATCCGGTACTGCTCGGGATGCGCGAGACCGAACTCGAGATAGGCCTCGCCGATCGCGCGCAGCACGTCGAGGGGGTCGGTGAGGGTGCCGATCCGCTCTGCCATCTCGGCCTGGAGCTGGTCGAAGTGGCGCTGGCACACCGCGAACATGAGCTCGGACTTGTCGTGGAAGTGGCGGTAGATCGACGGCGCCGTGCAGCCGACGCTGGACGCGATCGCACGGATCGAGACCGCGTCCTGGTCGCCCTCGCGCCGCAGCAGCTCCTCGGCTGCGTCGAGGATCTCGACGCGGAGGCGGTCGCCCTCGCCGCGGCGTGCCCTCGTGCGCGTGCCTTTGGGCGTCATGGCACCGGCGCCGTCTCACTCGGCGCCGTGTCCTCGTCGCGGGAGGCCGCCGCGTCGCCGCCGCCGACGTCGATGACCGTGCCGTCGTCGTCATCGGTGGGGCCCTCGTGGAGGCCGAAGCGGTCGTGCAGGCGCCGCAGCGGCGCGGGCGCCCACCAGTTGGCACGCCCGGCGAGACGCATGAACGCGGGCACGAGGACGCCGCGCACCAGCGTCGCGTCGACGATCACAGCCAGCGCGAGGCCGAGACCGAAGAGCTGGATGAACGACACCGACGAGCTCGTGAACGCGATGAACACGATCGCGAGGAGGGCGGCGGCGGCGGTGACGATCTTCCCGGTCTTCTCGAGACCGGCCGCGACCGAGGCGGTGTTGTCGCCGGTGCGGTCGTACTCCTCCTTGATCCGTGAGAGCAGGAAGACCTCGTAGTCCATCGAGAGCCCGAACGCGATGCAGAACATCAGGATCGGGGTGGTCAGGTCGAGCGAGCCCGACGGTGTGAAGCCGAACAGGCCCGACAGGTGGCCGTCCTGGAAGATCCACACCATCGCGCCGAACGTCGCCGACAGGCTGAGGACGTTCATCACGAGCGCCTTGGCGGGCACGAGCACGCTGCCGGTCATGAGGAACAGGACCACGAAGGTCACCAGCGCGATCAGAGTGAGGGCGAGTGGCAGCCGCGAGAAGAGGCTCGCGCGGATGTCGACGACCTCCGCCGTGGCGCCCGCCGCGAGCGCGGCACCCGGGGCGGCGCTGTCACGTACGGTCGCGAGGACCGCCTCGGCCTCCTCGGACTGGGGGTCGACACTCATGACGACGCGCACCTCCGCGGCGCCGCCTGCCGTGAGGTGTTCGGTCAGCGGGCCGGGCGCGACGACACGCATGCCCGAGACGTAGATGCCCGCGGGCGAGTCGACGCGTGACACCGACGGGATCCGCGAGAGCGTGGACGCGTACGTGCTGATCGCGGCGTCGAAGCCGGGTGTGGCCGTGTCGGCCTCGATCGCGACCTGGATGGCACCGGCCTCGTTGGCGTCGAAGTCGGTGCGCAGGGTGTCGTGGACCTGGCGGCTCTCGGCCGTCTCGGGCAGGACGCGGTCGTCGGCGGTCGCGATCGCGATGCGCAGGAACGGCAGCCCGAGGAAGACCAGCAGGGCGATGACGGCGCCACCGGTGACCACGGGACGCTTCATCACGGCCATCGCGATGCGATGCCACATCCCCGACCCGGATGCGCCGGGGCTGCGGCTGCGCTTGCGCAGGATCGGGACGGCGTCGACGCGAGGGCCGAGGATGGCGAGCGCGGCGCCGAGGCTCACGACCGACGTGATCGCCGAGATCGCGACTACGGGGATGCCGGCGTAGGCGAAGCTGCGCAGGAACGAGATCGGGAAGATGAGCAGCGCCGCGAGCGAGATCGCGACGGTGGCGGCGCTGAAGACGACCGTGCGCCCCGCGGTGTCGATGGTGCGCACGACGGCGTCGTGGGGTGTGCGGCCGCGTCCGAGCTCCTCGCGGAAGCGCGACACCACGAACAGGCTGTAGTCCACCGCGAGGCCGAGGCCGAGACCGGTCGTGAGGTTGATCGAGAACACCGAGACCTGGGTCACCGACGCGATGACCCACAGCGTCAGGAACGTCCCCGCGATCGAGACGATGCCGATGCCGAGGGGGAGTGACGACGCCACGAGGCTCCCGAACACGAAGATCAGCAGGACGAGGATCACCGGGAACGTGATCATCTCGGCGAGGGCGAGGTCGGACTCGATCTGCTCGCCGATCTCGCGGTACACCTCGGTCATGCCGCCGACGCGCACCTCGGCGGGACCGGGCACGGCACGCAGTTCCTCGCTGATGGACGCGACGAGCTCCTCGCGCTGGTCCTCGTCGCCGGTCACCGTCGCGAGCACGATCGCCTCGGTGCCGTCGCGCGAGGCGAGTGGGGCCGCTCCGCCGAGGCTCCAGTACGACGCCGCGTTGACGACGTCCTCGTGGGTGGAGAGGATCCGCGTCAGCTCAGTCCCCATCGCCGCCACGCCAGGGTCGTCGACCCGGGCTCCGTCGTCGGCAGTGACGAGCACGACGAGGTTGGGGCTCGTGTCCCCGAGGCGCTCCTCGAGGAGCGCCGCGGCGCGGCGCGACTCGGTGGTGGGGTCCTCGAAGCCGCCCGTGGAGAGCTTGGAGAAGACCGACGACCCGGCCGCGGCCGCAACGACGAAGAAGACGGCGGTGAGTACGAGCATCGCCTTGCGGCGACGCACGACGAAGTGGCCGAGGCGGACGAACACGGCTCCTCCCGGGACCCGACGCTTGAGTAGCGCCGATAACGTAACACCGTTACCTCATGGATCGCAAGGCCGCTGCCCGGACGTGGGGACGCGGAACGCGCTCACAGGCCGGTTTGCGTCCCCACGTGTGTCGCTGGGGGCTCAGGTCGGCTCGGGGCTCTCGGAGGGGTCGGAGTCGGCGTCGGGTCCGGAGTCGGCGTCTCTGATCCCGCGCGCGAGGGCGCCGGGGACGCGGTCGCGGCCGAGGTGGCTCACCACGAGCGAGATGATCGTGACCAGGTACACCTGGCCCAGGATCAGCTCGAAGATCACGGCCCCGCGGGGAACCCCCGACGCGGCGGTCAGATCGCCGTAGCCCGTCGTGGTCAGGCTCACGAACGAGAAGTACATGAAGTCGTTCGGCGTCGGTGCCGGCGTCTGGGCGAAGAACCCCCCGGTCGCGCCATCGATGATGCGGTACACGAGCGAGAAGAACACCCCGATCAGCAGGTACGACGTCAGGGCGGCCGCGAGCGTGTCGAGCGTGACGCGCGTCTGCCGGACCGCAGCACGCAGCACGACGGCGAAGGTCAGCAGGATCACGAGCGCGAGGAGCCCCCGCAGGACCATGGTGGACAGGTGCGAGTCGTCACCCCAGTCGCCGGGCACGAACAGGCCGACGACGGCGAAGGCGGCGACGCCGGCGGAGAACAGTGCGCACGTGCGGAACACCGGGCGTGACACCCCTGACCGCCACAGGGCGAGCATCAACGTACCCACGAAGAACAGGGCCGTCAGCGCCTGCATCCACCTCAGGGAGCCCTCCATCACCGTGAAGAGCAGCGACAGGAGGGTCATCACGAGCACGGGCACGAAGTGGCCGTCGCCCATGATGAGCTGGCGCAGCTCGTGGGCGTCCTCGCTCAACGTGCGGCGGCGGATCATCGGCATGGGGCGCGATCGTAGCTGTGGGCTCAGGCGACGGAGTCGACCACTCGCTCGAGTGCAGGGCCGATGTCGTCGGGCGTGAACGCAGGCGGGGGGATGACGAGGCGCGAGACCCCTTGGGCCGCGAGCTCGCTCACGCTCTCGGGTGCCGCGAATCCCATGGTCGAGACCTCGACCGCGTCAGGATCGCGTCCGGCCGCCTCGGCCGCCCTGCGCATCTCACCGACGAGGTCGCCGAGGCTCCTGGGATTGGCCGGGAAGAAGCCGTCGCCGAGGCGTCCGGCGCGGTGCGCCGCCGCCACGGAATGGCCACCGACGTGGACCGGCACCGGCTGCTGTGCGGGTTTCGGCTCCGAGAACGCACGCTCGAAGGCGACGAAGTCGCCGTCGAAGGTGGGCTCGGCGCTCGTCCACAGCTCCCGCAGCGCCCCGATGTACTCGTCGGTGCGGCGGCCGCGCTCGGCGAAGGGCACCCCGATCGCGGCGAACTCCTCGGCGAGCCAGCCGACACCGACACCGAGCAGGACGCGCCCGCCCGACATCGCGTCGAGGGTGGCGACCTCCTTGGCGAGGATCACCGGGTTGCGCTGGGGCAGGATCAGGACGCCGGTGCCGAGGCGCACACGGTCGGAGTGGGCGGCCACCCACGTGAGCCACACGAGCGGGTCCGGTATCGGCGACGACTCGGGTCCCGGCATGCGCCCGTCACGCGAGTACGGGTACTGCGACTCGTAGCCCGCGGGCACGACCGTGTGCTCGACGGTCCAGACCGACTCGACACCGGTGGCGTCGCAGGCAGCCGCGAGTGCCGCGGCGCCTTCGGCCGTGCCCAGCGGCCCGACGTTGGCGAAACCGATCCCGAGCCTCATCCGAATCCTCCCTCGTGACCCTACAGCGATGGCCGTTGGAGGATCAGAGCTGCTCGATGCGCGACAGCACCCACTCGTACTCGATCGTGACGAATGGCGCGTTGCAGAACTTGCAGTGCCCTGCGAGGTCGCCGTCGAAGGGGGCGCCGCAGTTGTGGCAGTTGCGCTGGCCCGCCTCGTTCGCCGTGACGGCCGTACCGCTGCGCTGCAGGGTCCAGTCCTCCATGTACGTGCGCACCTCGCGGTCGCCGCGGATGATCTTGCCCTGCGGATCGACGTCGTAGTCGGCTGCGGCCGCGCGGATGCGGCACGTGATCGTGTCGACCTCGGGCGTGTGCGCGGCCGAGGTGATCCAGACGTTGCCGATCACCGCCTGCTCCATCACGTTGCGCCGCCCCGTCTGGTTGTATCCGTCGATCTGGGCTCGCCACTGCTGGAAGATCGTGTCGGCGACGGCACCGCGGATCCGTCCGACGTCGTTGTTGCACCAGCCCTCGATCGTGAGGAAGTAGATGCGGCCCACGCGCTCCTTGAACCCGTCGACGGTGAAGTTCGGGTCGTGCGCCTTGATCGGGGCGATGATCTCGTCCTCGGACTGGGTGAGCTGGGGCTCGGCGATCGCAGACGAGTACTCGCCCTGGCCCGAGCTGAACGTGAAGCCCTTCTTCTTGAGCGAGCGCAGGACGAGCAGCACGATCACGATCACGACGGCGGCGACGCCACCGAAGATGAGGAGCCCGAGGATCCCACCGGCGCTGCCGCCGGTGCTGCTGCCACCGAAGGAGCTCGACCCGCCGCTCGACCCCCCGGATGAGCCGCCGCTGCGGCCGCCGCCTCCGCCGCCGCTGACACCGCCGCCGCCACCGGGACGGAAGAGGGTGCCGTCGTGCAACGACGCCCCCACCGACAGGTACACCGACAGCGCGCCGTAGACGAGGGCCGCGAGGTTGTGCGGCGTTGCCAGTTCTGAGAAGTTCATCGCGGGGGTGTGGGGTTCGGGGGCTGTTGGCCTCCATTCTGGCCCAGCGCCGCGGACCCGAGTGCCAACCACGATGCTGGCGTCACGGCGGTCGTGATAGACAGAGCCCATGCCAGTCTCGGAGAACCGCGATCTCGCCCAGGTCCGTGCCGACCTAGAGGGGTGGCTCGGCGCCCGCTGGCGCGATCACGAGGCCGGAGCGACCGGGGTCTCCATCGACGATCTCGTCGCACCCGAGGGTGCCGGGTTCAGCAACGAGACGCTCCTGGGCACACTCCGCTTCGAGGTCGACGGCGAGGAGCGCGCACAGGGGATCGTCGTGCGGCTGCGGCCCGACTACCCGGTGTTCCCGACCTACGACCTGCAGCGGCAGTT
Organism: Acidimicrobiia bacterium; assembly: GCA_019695375.1. Taxonomy (GTDB): domain Bacteria; phylum Actinomycetota; class Acidimicrobiia; order UBA2766; family UBA2766; genus JAIBAC01. The sequence continues at coordinate 4,291 of JAIBAC010000036.1, read as the reverse complement.
CACCGTGATGCAGTGCGTCCGTGCCGCCGGCGTGCGTGTGCCGGAGATGTACTTCTACGAGGACGACGAGTCGGTGCTCGGGTCGCCGTTCCACGTCGGGGCGCGCGTCGCGGGGCGCATCCCCCGCGACGCACCTCCGTACCACGCCGAAGGGTGGATGGCGGCGGAATCGCCGGCTTTGCAGCGCCGTGTCTGGGAGGAGGGCATCGACACCCTCGCAGCTGTGGCGGGCGTCGACTGGCGCTCTGCCGGACTCGGTTTCCTCGACCCCGGCGACGGTGTCGACCCGCTCGCGCACGCGCTGGACGAGTACGAGGCGTTCCTCACCTGGGCGGCGGACGGCCGCGACTACCCGGTGCAGACGGCGGCGCTCGCATGGCTGCGCTCCAACGCCCCCGGTGACACCGAACGGGCACTCTCCTGGGGGGACGCGCGGATCGGCAACATCATCTACGACTCGCACTGCCGGACGGTCGCGGTCCTCGACTGGGAGATGTGCGCGATCGGGAGTCCGGAGTGGGACCTGGCGTGGACGCTCTTCGTCGACTGGCACCACAGCGACGGGTTCGGGATCCCGCGGATGGCGTCTCTGCCCGGGCGCGACGAGACGATCGCGCGCTGGGAGGAGCGCATGGGTCGCCGCGCGCGCGACCTCGAGTACTACGAGGTGTTCGCAGCGTTCCGGTTCGCCGTCATCTACGTGCGCCTCGACTGGCTCGTGAAGCGGAGTGGCCTCGTCGACGCCGACAGCGGCGACCTCGGCAGCGCGAACCCCTGCGTCGCGTGGCTGCGCGACAACCTGGGTCCGACTTGATCCGCACACGCCGGTTGCTGGACGCCATCGCGCCGTACGTTCCGGGCAGCGCCGGCCGCGACGTGGAGGCCGCGCTCGCGGCCGCCCGCCTCGCGTCCAACGAGCGTCCGCAGCCGCCTGCAGCCCCGGTCGTCGCCGCGATCAGCGCTGCTGCCGCGGCTGCGAACCGCTATCCCGACGACGACGTGACCGAGCTCACCGGCGCGATCGCCGCCACCTTCGGTGTCGACACGGCGATGGTCGCGGTCGGGAACGGCTCGTCGGAGCTGCTGGCGCGGTTCGCGCTCGCCACGTGCGATCCCGGCGACAACGTGGTGTTCGCGTGGCCGAGCTTCGTCATGTACCCGATCCTGGCCCAGCTCACCGGCGCCGAGGTCAGGCGCGTCCCACTCGTGTCCGGCCGCCACGACCTCGCAGCCATGGCAGCGGCGGTGGACGCGCGCACGCGGATCGTGTACGTGTGCACCCCCAACAACCCGACCGGCTGCGCCGTGGCCGCGGACGAGCTGTCTGCGCTGCTCGACGCCGTACCCGGCGACGTGCTCGTGGTGCTCGACGAGGCCTACGCCGAATACGTCGATCGCAGCGCCGATCCATGCGTTCACGCCGACGGGGTGGCGTCGGTGGTCCGCGGCGGTCTCCACCCCAACGCCGTCGTGTTGCGCACCTTCTCGAAGGCGTACGGACTCGCGGGTCTGCGCTGCGGCTACGCGATCGGCGACGGCGACGTGCTCGCCCAGCTCGGCCGAGTGCGACTGCCGTTCGTGGTCAACGCGCTCGCTCAGCACGCCGCGCGTGCCGCCCTGGCGCACCGGGAGGAGTGCCTGGCGCCGGTGGCGGGGACGATCGCCGAGCGCGGCCGTGTGCGTGACGCGCTCGTGGCGACGGGCCTCGACGTGCCGGAGTCCCACGGCAACTTCGTGTGGGTCGCGGTGCCCGGCGCCGCCGCTGAGCTCGCGGGGGAGTGTGAGCGGGCGGGTGTCCTCGTGCGGCCTCTCGGTGCCGACGGCGTGCGCGTCACCGTCGGCACCGAGGCCGAGAACGACCGCTTCCTCGACGTCTCTACGGCCTGGAACGCCGCCAGACGCCGCAGGTGACCCCGGCGTGGGGACGGGACGTGGGGACGCAGATCGCGCTGTGACGTCGTTTCGCGTCCCCACGTCGGGTTGGAGCGCCTTGGGGACGGGACGTGGGGACGCAGATCGCGCTGTGACGTCGTTTTGCGTCCCCACGTCGGGTTGGGTCAGCAGGTGACGTCGCAGCGGCGGAACCACCACACGCCGGCCACTGTGGACACGACCAGCCACGCGAACGCGCACGTGGCGCCCGCGATCATGTCGCTCCAACGTGGAGGATCGGTGAACATCGTGGTCCACGTCGTGAGCCAGCGGCCCAACAGCACGCCTCGCAACGGGCCGATCCACTCGATCGTGGCGAGGCCGGCCGACGCCACCAGCACCAGGACGGCGACGGCGGCACCGACGGCGGTCGACTCGGCGCGCAGCCCGACCGCGACGGCCACGGACGCGACCGCGCAGGCGAGGAACGCCACGTAGCCGGCGCTGAACCCGAGACGCAGCAGCCACTCGCCGACACCCAGGTCGACGAGGCCCGTCGTGACCCCCCCCGTGCCCGTCGTCGCCGCCAGCGGCCGCACCTCGCCGGGGCCGAACACGGCGAGCACGACGAGCACCGCGGCGACGAGCACCGCCAGCGCCACCAGGAACGAGAACAGCACCACGACGCCGAGCTTGTCGAGATACATGCGGGTGCGCCCCACCGGGCGCACGAGCCAGTAGCGGAGCGTGCCGTCCGCCGTGTCGGCCCCGAACGCAGTCCCACCGACGACGGCTCCCACGACCGGCAGCGGCAGTGCCGCGATCAGCAGGAGGCCGAGAAAGGGAAGCAGGGCAGCGGGGCTCGCCGCCGTGCCGATCTGCGTCGCGGTGCGACCACTGGCGTCGACGAGCTGTGACCCGAACGCGCCGACGGCGACCGCGACGGGAACGACGAGGGCAACCGCGAGCACCCATGTGCGTGCCCGGCGGCGCGTCTTGGACATCTCAACGCGGAACATCGGACCTCGCCGGTGGTCGTCGGGGCGGCGCGGCGCCGTCACGCGGGACGCGACCGAGCTGGACGGGATCGAAGACCTCGGTGGCGTCGTTGTCGTCGTCGCCCTCGTCAGCGGCGTCCGCCACGTCGAGGACGGTCGCGTCGAGGCCGACGCGGGTCGGGGTGAGGGCACGGACCGCGACACCGTAGTGCACCAGCCACTGCACGAGCAGGGCGGGGTCGGCGATCCCCTCGATCGTGATCCCACGCGGGTTGGTGGCCGCGCGCCCGCCGAGAGCGCCGACGACCTCGCTCGCCCGCACGGGGTCGGGTGTGTCGAGGTGCAGCACCTCGCGTCCCCGCAGCACGTCCATCGGCCCCGACATCACGAGTCGGCCGTCGGACAGGACGGCTGCGTGGTCGCAGACGAGCTCGACCTCGTCGACGTCACAGGACGTGAAGAAGATCGTGCGACCACCCGAGCTCAACGCACGCAGCAGCTCGCGCATCTCGTGCAATCCGCGGGCGTCGAGTCCTTCGGTCGGCTCGTCGAGGACGAGGACGTCGGGATCGCGCAGGAGGGCGCGGGCGAGGTTGAGGCGTGCGAGCATCCCACGGCTGTACGTGCGGACCTTGGCGTCCTCGGCCGCGTCGAGGCCGACACCGGTGAGCACCTGCTCGACGCGGCGCGTGCCGATGCCCTTCGTGCGGCGCGCCAGCCGCCACAGCTCGAGGTTGTCGCGTCCCGTCGCATGCGGGACGAAGGCAGGCCCGTCGACGATGGCGCCCACGTTTGCGAGCACGGCGTCGCCGGGGTCGCGCAGCACCTCGCCGAGGATCTCGATCGAGCCGTAGCTGGGCAGGAGCAGGCCGAGCAGGAGGCGCACGGCCGTGGTCTTGCCGGCGCCGTCGGGGCCGAGCAGGCCGAACACCGTGCCTGCAGGCACGTCGAGGTCGAGCCCGTCGAGTGCGACAATGTCGCCGAAGGACTTCGACAAGGCCCGGGTCACGATCGCAGAGGGCATCCCGCCCAATTCTGCTTTCTGCCACTCCCCCTGAGGGGGAACCCCGGGGGGAAACCGCGGTGAGGAGCCCGAGATTGCCGGCCGATCGTGCCCCCACGCTCGTCGACGAGGCCTTCGACCTGACCCGCTGGCTGGATGTCGAGCCCGTCACGGCGGCCGAGGTCATCGCGGCAGCCGTCACGGAGACGCGGTCACGCCGGTGGGACACACGGCGCGAGCTCGAGGTGCTGCTCCTCGGCGCCATCGCCGCGCGTTCGATGGCGTACCGGTCGCGCCCGAGCATGCGCACCCCGCCGAAGCTGTCACCGCGTGCCCTCCACCCGACCTCGACCGTCCTCGCGCCTGCCGGCAGCGTCGACACCTTCGCGCGGACGGCGCGGGAGGTGCTCGCGCTCCT
>JAIBAC010000266.1 GCA_019695375.1 Acidimicrobiia bacterium | reverse complement strand
CGAGCTCGTCGGGTCCCGCGTCGGTGTCGAGGTCGAAGCGGAGTCGGATGTCACGGAAGCCGACCGGCGCCGCACGGTCGACGCCGAGGGTGCCGCGGAAGTCGAGGTCGCCTTCGGCGGAGACCGTTCCACTCCGCACTTCGATGGACTTCGCCGTCGCGACCGAGGTGAGCGTGACGCCCGCGCACGCGACCAACGCCTGCAGGAGCATGTCGCCGGAGCACGCAAGCGTCCCGTCGCCGCCAGACGCGGGGTGGAGTCCGGCGTCGACCATCGCCCGGTGCGTCTGCACCGAGCACGTGACGTCCTCGCCGAGCGATCCGTGCGCTCTGAGCGTCACGACGGCGGTCTCGGGATCCTCACGGTAGGAGGCTTTCAGAGGGGCCTGAACGGATCGCAGTTCGTCGCGTCGCATCGCCGGTCTTTCTGGCTTGGCAGCTGTACCGCGAGTGTGGCTCAGATGAACCGCACGAGCACGAGCGCCGCGAGCCCGAGCAGGAGGACGCCGAAGGCGGGACGCAGCCGGCCCAGAGGAAGCCTGTCGCCGAGGCGCGCGCCGGCGATTGTGCCGGGCAGCATTCCGATCCCGAACAGCACCGTCACGGTCCAGTCGAAGCCGCCGAGCAGCGAGTGGGCCACGAGAGTCGGGACGGTTATCGCCGTGACTGCCACGAGGCTGGTTCCGGCCGCCTCGGGGACCTCGAGCCCGAACACCAACAGGAACAACGGAACGAGCAGGAAGCCGCCACCGTTGGCGAGCAGGCCGGCGAAGAAGCCGCATGCCGCCGCCGCCGGGATCACGAGTGCAGCGCGATCGCGGCGTGCGGCGCGCACTCGCGCCACGTTCGCACGATCGGGCAGCACGACCCGGATGCCGACAGCGAGCAGAGCAGCGCCAGATGCGACGACCAGCGCAGTGCCCGAGACGTGGCGGCTAGCGGCGGCACCCGCGATGCTCGCCGGGACGGCACCCATCAGCGTCCACAGCGCGAGCCGCCTGTCGACGGTTCCGCGCCGCCAGTGCGACCATCCTCCCAGGGCAGACCCCGGGAGGATCGCAGGCAGCGGGGCGGTGACAGCGACCATGCCGGGCACTCCTGCCAGGGCGAGCAGTGGGGTCGCGAGAGCGGAGCCGACGCCGAACATCCCGTACAGGACGCCGACCACGAGACCGGTGGAGAGGATGACCAGGTGTGGGTTCACTGTTCCATGAAACACCCAAGTCAGACATCAGTCCAATCGTTTGATCTACTGTAAAACATAATCATATCGTATGGCTAATGGATGTCCGCCAGCTCGCCTACGTGGTCGCCGTCGTCGACCACGGCACCTTCACCGCCGCCGCCGAGGCGTGCCATGTGACCCAACCCGCCCTGTCGCAGGGCATCGCCGCACTCGAGCGCGAGCTCGGCGTCGAGCTGTTCCACCGGGTACGCCGCGGGGTCGTGTTGACCGCTGCCGGCGAGGCTTTGCTCGGTCCGGCCCGCACGGCCGCCGGCGCGATCCGCGCCGCCCACGACGCGGTCGCGGCGGTGAGAGGTGTCATGTCGGGCACGCTCGACCTCGTGACGCTCCCCACCCTCGCAGCCGCACCCACTGCCGAGCTCGTGGGAGCGTTCAGGCGCGCTCACCCCGGCGTCGCCGTGCGCATGGCCCAGAGCGAGGACCCCGCGACGGCGGCGGAGGCCGTTGCCAGCGGTGAGGTCGAGATCGCGGTCACCGAGCTCGACCGCGCAGTTGACGACCTCGTCGCGGTCGAGATAGGTACACAGCAATACTCAGCAGTCCTGCCCCCAGGCACGAGGCGGCGCCGGCAGATCGGCATCGAGTCGCTAGCTGCCATGCCACTGGTGGCGACGCCGCCGGGAACGTCGACACGACGCCATCTCGATGACGCATGTGCCGCTGCCGGGGTGGAGCCCGAGATCGTCGTCGAGACCGCCCAGCGCGAGGCTCTCGTGCCGCTCGTCACAGCGGGCGCGGGTGCGGCCCTCCTCCCCGAGGCGCAGGCGGCGCAAGCGGCCGCCCATGGAGCCGTCGTCGCCCGCGTCGCACCGGTGGTGGCCCGCCGTGTCGGTGTCCTGCACCGGCGTGCGGCGCTCGGGCCGGCTGCCGCAGCGATGGTCGCGATGGTGCGCAGCGGTCCGGGCTCCGGCGCGGCACTAGGCTGACACGCCGGCCGGCCGGCAGGTCAGGACGGGGGAACACGTGACCGACGACAACGCAGCAGTCGACGGCGCGGGCCCGCCGCGCACGGGCGAAGAGCTCGACACCGGTTCACTGGTGCCGTTCCTGGTCAGGGAGCTGGGGACTGCGGATGGACCGGTCGAGGTCGAGCAGTTCCCCTCCGGTCACTCGAACCTCACGTACCTCGTCCACTACGGCGACCGCGACCTCGTCATCCGCCGGCCTCCCTTCGGTGCCCACGCCAAAGGCGGCCACGACATGGGCCGCGAGTTCAAGGTCCTGTCGCGCCTCGACGGTCACTACCCTCTCGCACCGCGGCCACTCGCCTACGACGAGTCCGGCGACGTCCTCGGAGCCCCCTTCTACGTGATGGAGCGGATCCGCGGGGTGATCCTGCGCCGTGAGATCCCGCCCGGCATCGACCTGACACCCGAGGTGATGGCACGGCTGTCGGCGAACCTGATCGACAACCTCGCCGACATCCACCTGCTCGACTGGGACGGCATCGGATTCGGCGAGCTGCACCGCGAAGGCAGCTACACCGAACGCCAGGTGCGCGGCTGGGCTCAGCGCATGGAGGACTCGCGCACCGATCCGACGCCGGTGTTCGACGAGGTGACGGCGTGGCTGGTCGCCGAACGCCCCGCCGACCGCGGTGTCGCCCTCATCCACAACGACTACAAGTTCGACAACATCGTCCTCGACACCGGCGACCTCGGCCGCATCGTGGGCGTGCTCGACTGGGAGATGGCCACCGTCGGCGACCCGCTCATGGATCTCGGCACCACGATCGGGTACTGGGTCGAGGCAGGTGACAACGCTGCGATGCAAGCCGGCGGGTTCGGCCCCACGATGCTGGAGGGCTGTCCGACCCGGCGTGAGCTGGTGGACCGCTATGCGGCGCGTACGGGCTTCGACTGCTCGGCGGTCGAGTACTACTACGTGTACGCGCTCTGGAAGCTCGCCGTGGTGCTCCAGCAGATCTACTACCGCTACGCGAAGGGCTTCACCACCGACGAGCGCTTCGCGGTCTTCGTGCACATGGTGACGTTGCTGTCGCAGGTCGCCGCCGACGTGATCGCCGACCCGAGCCGCTTCTGAGGACCTGACTCGAGATTTGGGCTCAAGATCGCGCTCGCGTGAGCCGATGCAGGAGCCACTCGATCACGGGCCCGGGCTCGGGCGGGGAGGCCCCTGGCACCCGGACGAGGTGACCCGATGGGCACGCGCACGCGCAGCCATCCAGGCAGCAACCCGACCACGCACACCGATCGGAGTCGCATCGCCGCAAGGGTCGTGGGCGCCCTCATCGCGATCCTGGCCTATACGGGTATGGGAATCGCTCCGGTCTCGGCGGCACCCGCGTGGAGCGGCACCTGGACGATGACCCAGTACCGGCCGATCCGCGCGAACTTCTGGACCGACTGGTCCACCCGCATCTACCACGGCGCCACGCAGATCAAGGGCGGACCGTGGACGGGGCGTGGGCTGATCTGCGGCGGCAACGACAAGTCGGCGTTCCTCTGGGGCGAGTACGCGACGGGTGCCTGCTACACCTACGACGCAGCCAGCAACGCCTGGCAGGCGGTGTCAGGCGCGGGCGCGCAAGCCCGCATGATGATGAGCCTCGACGCGACCAACGACGGCCGGGCGGTCCTCTTCGGCGGGACCACCGTCGCCACGGCGGCCCCCAACAACCAGACCTGGATGATCACGCCTTCGTCGGCGACCGCCGCAACATGGACGATGCGCACGCCCGCGGTGTCGCCGCCCGCGCGT
>JAIBAC010000265.1 GCA_019695375.1 Acidimicrobiia bacterium | reverse complement strand
GCGCCGGTCGCCGTGCACGACGCGAACGGCGGTGCCCACCGGCGCGACCTCGAGTGCGGCTTCGACTGCAGCCGGCGAACCGACGCTGCCGTCGGCCGCGACCAGGATGCGCCGGTAGGGGCGCGCCGTGCCGTCGAACTCGCGCACGAGGTGCAGGGCCGCGAGGTCGGCGCCGTGGCGCGCGAGCGCTGCCGCCTCCTGCACTCCGAGGCGCAGGAGCTTGTCGGCGGTGCCCACGTGGAGGGGCATGACGACGTACGCGCCGGAGCGCTCGGCCGCGGCCTCGAACAGGTCGTGCAGGTGCAGGCGTGGGACGAGGCGCAGCTCCACCCCACCTGTGGGCCCGTCGAGCAGGTCGAAGAGCTCTGTGGCCGAGGTGGACGACACCACCATCACCCGCTCGCCCACCTGGCAGGCGCGCCTCACCGCCGTCCGGCTTGCCAGCGACCCGTCATGACCCACTACCACGAACCCGTGCACGCCCGGTCTCTCCTGGTGCCGACGCCGCGGTCCCGGCAAGAAGCGTAATGCGTCACCACGACCTTGCCGCCGCCACGGTCCGTGGGGGAACATTCGTCCGACCGCGGGACAGCACACCACGCAGTTCCGGCAGGCCAGGGAGCGCACGCCAGATGACCGATCCGCAGCCTTCTCCGCGCGGCGAAGACCGCGACCAGCGCGAGCGCGACCGCCCGTGGGTCTTCCGCACGTACTCGGGGCACTCGTCGGCAGCGGCGAGCAACAGCCTCTACAAGACGAACCTGTCCAAGGGACAGACCGGGCTGTCGGTGGCGTTCGACCTCCCGACCCAGACCGGCTACGACCCCGATTCGCCCGAAGCGTTCGGCGAGGTCGGCAAGGTCGGGGTGCCGGTCGCGTCCATCGACGACATGCGCGTGCTCTTCGACGGCATCCCCCTGCAGGAGATGAACACGTCGATGACCATCAACGCCACGGCCGCATGGCTGCTCGCCCTCTACGTCGCGGTCGCGGAGGAGCAGGGTGCGGACGTGTCGTCGTTGCGGGGCACGACCCAGAACGACATCCTCAAGGAGTACCTGTCGCGGGGCACGTTCGTGTTCCCGCCGCGCCAGTCCCTGCGCCTCACCGTCGACTCGATCGCGTTCTGCGCCGCGCGCATGCCCAAGTGGAACCCGGTCAACGTCTGCCCCTACCACCTCCAGGAAGCGGGGGCGACGCCGGTGCAGGAGCTCGCGTACGGCCTCGGCATCGCGATCGAGCTCCTCGACGCGGTCCGCGACTCGGGTCAGGTCGACGCGTCGGCGATGGGACGTGTCTGCAGCTCGATCTCGTTCTTCCTCGACTCCTCGACGCGCTTCGTCGAGGAGGTCTGCAAGATGCGGGCGTTCACGCGCATGTGGGACGAGCTCCTCGCCGAGCGCTACGTGGTCGCCGACCCCAAGCAGCGTCGCTTCCGTTACGGCGTCCAGGTGAACTCACTCGGCCTCACCGAGCAGCAGCCCGAGAACAACGTCCAGCGCATCGTGCTCGAGATGCTCGGCGTGACGCTCTCGCGTGACGCCCGTGCCCGCGCACTGCAGCTCCCGTGCTGGAACGAGGCGCTCGGGCTCCCGCGGCCGTGGGACCAGCAGTGGTCGTTGCGCATGCAGCAGGTGCTCGCGTACGAGACGGACCTGCTCGAGTACGACGACATCTTCGAGGGCAGCCACGTCATCGAGGCGAAGACGTCGGCGCTGATCGCGGCGGCGCGGGCGGAGATGGACGAGGTCGCAGCACGCGGGGGGATGGTCGACGCGATCGAGGACGGCTACGTGAAGGCGCGCATCGTCGAGGCCAACTCGCGCCGTGTCGCCGCGATCGAGAGTGGTGAGCGCGTCGTGGTCGGCGTCAACGCGTACACCGAGACCGAGACGTCGCCGCTCACCGGGGACAAGGGCGGGATCCTCACCGTCGACCCCAAGGCCGAGGCCGAGCAGGTCGCGCGGGTGCGGGCGCACCGCGAGCGGCGCGACGCTGCCGCGGTCGCCGCGGCCCTCGAGTCCCTGCGCGACGTCGCCGCTTCGGGCGCGAACGTGATGGATGCCTCGGTCCGCTGCGCCCACGCCGGGGTCACGACCGGGGAGTGGGCAGGGGTGCTGCGTGACGTCTTCGGCGAGTACCGGGCGCCGACGGGCCTCGCGGAGGCGCGGGCGCCGCGCATCGAGACCGCCGACGTGGCGAGCTTGCGCGAGCTCGTGCGTCGTACCGGCGAGGAGATCGGGAGGCCGCTCAAGATGCTCGTCGGCAAGCCCGGCCTCGACGGGCACAGCAACGGCGCCGAGCAGATCGCGATGCGGGCCCGCGACGCCGGCTTCGAGGTCGTGTACGAGGGGATCCGCCTCTCGCCCGAGCAGATCGTGAGCTCGGCGCTAGAGGAGGGCGTCCACGTCGTGGGCCTGTCGATCCTGTCGGGCAGCCACAACGAGCTCGTCGCCGAGATCGTGCGCCTCATGCGTGCGGCAGACCTCGACGGGATCCCGGTCGTCGTGGGCGGCATCATCCCCGACGAGGACGCCGCGCACCTGCGGGAGGCCGGGGTCGCGGCTGTCTACACTCCCAAGGACTTCGAGGTCGCCGACCTCCTCACCGACATCACCGACATCGTGCGCGAGGCCAACGGGCTGCCGGCCGCCGCCCACGCCGCCAGCTGACACGCCGGGCTCCGGCGGTCCCGACGCCCAGCGGAGACGCGCATGACGGTCATCCAGTCGTTCATCCTCGGCGTGATCCAGGGCATCACCGAGTTCCTCCCGATCTCGTCGTCGGCGCACCTGGCGCTGGTCCCGTGGATGTTCGGCTGGGCCGCTCTGGAGGCCAACCCCGAGATCCAGAAGTCGTTCGACGCGGCCCTCCACGTCGGGACGTTCCTCGCCGTCACGATCTACTTCCGGTCGACGGTGTGGCAGCTCTGCCGTGGTTTCGTGCGCACCCTCAGGAACCGGGCGGCGGAGACGCTCGAGGACCGGATGGTCTGGTACGTGATCATCGCGAGCGTGCCCGCCGCGATCATCGGCTTCGTGGGTGAGCAGGTGATCGCCGAGAAGCTCACGCAGCCGTGGATCATGGCGATCACGTTGACCCTCTTCGGGCTCGTGATGCTCGTCGTGGACCGCTACGCACGCCTGACACGCGATCTCGCCGCGATGCGGAGCGGGGACGCCATCTTCGTCGGGCTCGCGCAGGCGATCGCGCTGATCCCGGGCACGTCGCGCTCGGGGGTGACGCTGACTGCGGGGATGCTGCGCGGGTTCACGCGTGAGGAGGCGATCCGCTTCAGCTTCCTGATGTCGATCCCGATCACGGGCGGAGCGGCGTTCTACTCGCTGCTGAAGCTCGTGAGCAGCGGAGCGGCGGGGACCACGATCGGCTACGCGCAGCTCGCAGTCGGCCTCGTCACGTCGTTCGTGGTCGGCTACGCGGCCGTCGCGTGGCTGCTGCAGTACCTGCGCAGCGGAACCCTCGTCCCCTTCGTCGTCTACCGCGTCGCGCTCTCGCTGCTGATCGTCGTGCTGATCGTGACCGGCGCCCGTCCCGCGACCGTCTAGCCCGTACCACGGACGTGGGGACCTGGATCGCGCTGTGAGCGCGTTTTGCGTCCCCACGTCGGTTCTCGCCACGGACGTGGGGACGTGGATCGCGCTGTGAGCGCGTTTTGCGTCCCCACGTCGGTTCTCGCCACGGACGTGGGGACGTGGATCGCGTCGTGAGCGCGTTTTGCGTCCCCACGTCGGTTCTCGCCACGGACGTGGGGACGTGGATCGCGTCGTGAGCGCGTTTTGCGTCCCCACGTCGGTTCTGGGGACCTCAGAGCTGAGCGCCGTCGAGGGCCGTCGCGCAGCTGCACGGGGACTCGGACTGGGCCACGGCGTCGCGCAGGAGCGTCTCGAGGACCAGGCGCAGGCGCTCGTTGTTGCGCCGGAACACGGCGACGACCTCGTCGACCGTCACGGCGGGGATGCCCGAGTCGAGGCTGAAGCCGGCGTCGTAGTCGGTGATGAGCGAGATGTTTGCGTAG
>JAIBAC010000264.1 GCA_019695375.1 Acidimicrobiia bacterium | reverse complement strand
GCTGCGGAGGTGGCTGCTGGTAGGGCTGCTGCGGGGGTGGGGCCTGCTGGGGCTGCTGGGGTGGATAGCCCTGCTGCGGCTGCTGCGGGTACCCCGGCTGCGGCTGCTGGTACGGCTGCTGCGGGTACCCCGGCTGCGGCTGCGGCTGCGGCTGCTGCTGCGGCGGGTAGCCCTGCTGGTAGGGCTGTTGGGCCGCGTTCGTGGCCTGGTTGAACGACGACTGGAACGACTCGCCGAAACCGACGGCGCCGGTGGTCGGCGGAACGAAGCCGACGGTGTCCTTCTCGATCACCCACGTGTCGGCCCACTGGTCGCCGAGGCGGCGGTGCTGGTCGTTGGTGAGAAGGATCACCAGCTCGACGATGAGGAAGATGCTGCCGAGCCAGCTGATGAAGAACAGCGGGAACGCGGCCGCCAGGAACGGGACGTTGCGCGTCAACGCCTGGCCCATCGTGGGCGGGCTCTGGCCGTCGGGGCCGACGACCTTTAGGCCCATGATCATCATCCCGATCGACTGGCCCTTGCTCGACTGCAGGTACCCGTAGTTGACGAACGCGAGCCCGAGGGAGACGACACCAGCGATCAGCGTCCAGGTGTCGAAGAAGCCGAACCCGAACCCGCAGAAGAGGCCGCTGCAGAGCACGCTCAGCAGGATGAAGTAGAGGATGTAGAAGATGATCCCGAGGATGACGACGTCGATGACGCCTTGGGCTATCCGCTTGGGGCCAATGTCGGTCGGATCACCCTGAGGCGCCCCGTAGGGCTGCTGATAGCCGGGTTGCATGCTGGTGCCTCTTCCCGTGGTCTTCTGCTCTGCGCGAGCGTCTGTGTGGGCGCTGGGACAACCGCGACACTAGCGCAGCATCAGGTGACCCGGTTCCGCTCGCGCCGAGCGCAGCGGAGGTCGTCGGAGACCGGGCGTCAGCCGTTGACGAGGGACTCGGGGTCGATGCTGAGGCTCGGGTGGCGCAGCTTCGACAGGGCCCGCGTCTCGATCTGGCGGATGCGCTCACGCGTGAGGTTGAAGTCGGCGCCGACCTCCTCGAGGGTGCGCGGGATCCCGTCACCTTCGAGGCCGTAGCGCAGCGAGAGGATCTTCGACTCGCGGTCGGTGAGGCGGCCGAGGAGGCGCTCGCGCACGTCGTTGCGGACCATGGCGCGGGCGGCGGCGTCGAAGGGGGTCTCGGTCGACTCGTCCTCGATGAAGTCGCCGAGCTCGGCGTCGCCGTCCTCACCGGTGGACTGGTTCAACGACGTGAGGCTCGTCGGCAGCGACATCACGTCCATCACCTGGTCGATGGACAGGCCTGTCGCTTCGGCGACCTCGTCGGGCGTCGCCTTGCGCGCAGTGCGACCCTCGATCTCCGAGCGCGCCTTGGCGACGCGGTACACGAGGTCGCCGACGTGGACCGGCAGGCGGATCGTGCGGCTGTTGTTGGCCATCCCACGGGTCACGGCCTGGCGGATCCACCAAGTGGCGTACGTGGAGAACTTGAACCCGCGGCGCCAGTCGAACTTCTCCAGCGCGTGCATGAGGCCGAAGTTGCCCTCCTGGATCAGGTCGAGCAGCTCCATCCCGCTGGCAGCGCCGTACTTCTTGGCGACCGACACCACGAGGCGCAGGTTCGCGTTGATGAAGCGCTCCTGGGCCTTCTCACCCGCGTGGACCTGGCGGCGCAGCTCCGTGCGCCGGCGCGGCGTGTGCTTGGCACCGGAGTCGAGCTCGTCACGGGCCTCGCGGCCCTCCTCGATGAGCTGGGCGAGCTCGATCTCGTCGTCCTTGGTGAGCAGGTCGTGCTTGGAGATGTCGGCGAGGTAGCTGGCGACGAGGTCCTCGACGTCGGCGCCGCGCTCACGCTCGACGTTCTCACGCTCGGGCGGTTTGACGACCTGGATCTCACCGGTGGCGGTCGCCTCGTCGGTGCCGTCGTCGGCTTCGGCGTCGTCGCCGTTCACCTCGACGAGGCCGATCTCGGGCTCCTTGAGCGTCTTCTGGTTCTTAGCCATCGTGTCGGTACTACCCCACGGGTTGGAGGACCGGGGACTTCGGTGCCGTGCCTGCCGGTTCTACGTTCGGGCCTGGAGACGGTCCCGGCGGGGACCCGGGAGGACCCGGATCGACCGGCGCGACTGGCGATTGTACTCTGAGTGCACCCTGAGATGGTCGTAATGTTCCACCGCAGGGGACATCTTCTCGTCAACGGCCCACTTTACCTGCCCCGTGCTGCAAATTATTGCAAGCGCGGTGCTGCCTATACTTACCAAACATGACACAACTCGACGACCTCTACAAGGAGATCATCCTCGACCATTATCGGCGGCCCCGCTCCAAAGGTGCACTTCCCGTGCCTCCGGCGCACCGCGGCCACGGCTTCAACCCCCTCTGCGGCGACGAGGTGACCGTCGACGTGCTCGTCGAGGACGGCCGCGTCACCGACGTCATGTTCGAGGGCCGCGGCTGCGCCATCAGCCAGGCGTCCGCCTCGATGATGTGCGAGCTGGTCAGCGGCAAGACCGTCGAGGCGGTCGCGGCCGACTTCGACCTGTTCAGGTCGATGCTCGGTGTCGACGTGGGCGCGACCGGGAGCGAGGCGGCCTTCGAGGCGGGCGGGGAGCCGGGGCGTCAACTCGGCGACGCCGAGTCCCTCCAGGGCGTGCGCGAGTTCCCGAGCCGCATCAAGTGCGCCACCCTGTCGTGGAACACCCTCACGGGAGCGCTCGCGGGCGAGGACGAGTTCACCGAGACCGACACGTGAGGGCGCCGCGCAGGGCTCAGGTGCCGGGCGCGGGCGGCGGCGGCGGCGGTGCCTGCGGTGGCGCGCTCGGCGGGTACCCGTAGCCGTACCCGTACGCCTGCTGGGGCGGGGCGTGGAGCATGCCACGCATCGCGAGGTCTGCCTCGACGGCCTTGAGGCCCTTGCGCTGGGAGAACCAGTAGATGAGCGCACCGATGCCGCCGGCGAGGACCACGACGAGGATCCAGGTCGTCTTGTCGGTACGTGCATGAGCCCAGACCACATCGGGATAGCGAAGCACCTCGACGAGCGCGATGACCCAGAGCACGGTCGCGACGATCGCGAACGAGATCACCGCGAGCCACACGATCCAGAAGAGCACGAAGACGCCACCCATCGGCGCCAGCCTAGAGCCTGCGGCGGTCACGCCGGCCGGGGCCGGCGGGGACTCGTCGACGACGTCTCCGCCCCCACCGCACCGGACCGACTTGAACTAAGGACTCCCTAATAGTAGATCTTTGGCTTACCGAAGTTAGTCGGGCTACGCGAGGGAGACGCCGATGCAACCACCGGGGGCAGCGATCGCGGCAACGGCCGTAGCTGGGGGACCACTCGTGGCCGAAGCGGACCCAGCGGGAACCGAGGCACCTGTGGCGACGGACGCCGACGTGTTCAACCTGCTTCGCTGGCGGGCGTCGGCGGCGGACCACCCCGCCTGCCGGTCGTGCGGCGCCTGCTCCGCGAAAGCCGGCGGCAGTTGATGCCCGCGACGACGCTCACCGGGCTGCTGACGGACATGGTCGCGATCTACGAGCACCACCGGATCGCTGCGATGGACGCCGACCTGACGGGCCGCGACTCCGACGCCGCGCTCTACCACGCGCTCGCCGAGTCGACGCTGCGACAGTGCTTCGAGGTTCTCGACGAGCTCGTGCGCGTCGCTCCGGAGACCGCCGAAGACTGCGCCCGCCGCCTCTTCCGCCCCTGATGCCCGCTCAGAGCGCGAACGGATCGGCGCCCGGGCCGGCATCGCCGGAACCGGCGCCCGCGGGACGGAAGGCGTCGTAGCCGGTCGTCTCGAGGCGTGTGGCGAGCTCTGGCCCGCCGGACGCCACGATGCGCCCGTCCAGGAGGACATGGGTGTGGGTCGCCGGAAGGTGCTCGAGGATGCGCACATAGTGGGTGATGACGAGGACGCCCATCCCGTGGTCGTGGACGCGCGCGAGCACCGCCGTGGAGACGTCACGGATGCCGTCCACGTCGAGGCCGCTGTCGATCTCGTCGAGCACCGCGTAGCGCGGCT
>JAIBAC010000263.1 GCA_019695375.1 Acidimicrobiia bacterium | reverse complement strand
ATGGCATGCAAGAGGTCGGCAGTTCGATTCTGCTCGGCTCCACACTCCGGCAGCGGCGTTTCAGCTGAAACGTCCTCGGGAATGATTCCCACCAGAGCGCCTGCCGAACACGAGGCGCCCGATGCCGACTGCTCGGGTGCAGCGCCACCGACTGCGATCAGGGCTCGGCGCTGAACGGGGTGCAGATCACGACCACGTAGCCGTCGGGGTCGCGCAGGGTCGCCTCGTGGTGATGCGCGAGGGGGTTCCATTTCGGCTCCTCGACGATCTCCGCCCCAGCCCCACGCGCCTGCTCGACGACAGCGGCGAACTGCTCACGATCGCCGGTCTCGAACCACAGCGACGTTCCCACCCCGCGCTCGCCCGTGGTGCCGGCCTGCAGGATCCCGTGCTCGCACGCGTCGAGGAGGTGCAGCTGGAGCACGAACTCGTCGCCGTCGAAGAGCATCTCGAACTCGGGACCGCCGTGTCCGGACCGCAACCCGAGGCACGACTGGTACCAGCGGCTCGAGCCCTCGACGTCGGCCACCTGCAGCATCGGCCTGAGCTTCATGGCGTGATCGTACGCGACCGAACCGAGTCCACCTAGGCAGCCATGGCCATATGGCCATGGTAGGTTCTGAGTCATGGCTGATCCGCGCGTGATCCCTGCAGGGAAGTTCAAGGACCGTTGCCTGTCACTGCTTGATGAGGTCGCGGAGTCAGGCGACGCAATCGTCGTGACCAAGCGCGGGCGACCCGTCGCCAAGCTCGTGCCGATCGAGCCCCCTCCCACACTGATCGGGTCGGTGAGCTACGGCAGTGAGGCCGACATCGTCGATCCCCTGCCACAGCCCTGGGCCGCCGAGACGTGATCGTGATCGACACCCACGTGTGGCTCTGGTGGGTGAGCGAACCGCGCCGGCTGAGCCGGCGTGCACGCGAAGCCGTCGAGACGGCCGACGTGTTGGGCGTCCCGTCGATCTGCTGCTGGGAGGTGGCCACGCGTGCCGAGCTCGGCAAGCTCCACCTCGACCGCGACGTGAGCACCTGGGTCCGCCAGGCCCTATCCCAGGAGCGGATCGCGCCGCTCGACCTCAGCGCACAGCAGGCACTCGATGCCGCGCTGCTCGCGCGCGAAGGCATGCACGGCGACGCGGCCGACCGCATCATCGCCGCGACGGCGATGTCGCTGAGAAGCCCGCTGGTGACCAAGGACCGGGCCCTGCGGAGCTTCGCGCCGCTGGCGACGATCTGGTGAGACCGCTAGGGCGGCCGGGAGTCGATCTCAGTCGGTGTTGATCCAACCCTGGAACGAGAGGGCGAAGGCCATGTCGCCGTCGAGGCTGAGCTGGCCGCCCATGAAGGCCTGCACGGGGTCGATCGTGCCGGCGAGGAACTGCAGGAAGACGGGTACCGGGGTGCGCAGGGTCATCCGCGGCGTGTCGGCGGTGCCGATCTCGCCGGTCATGACGCCGTCGTTCACCGTGAGCACGAACGAGTGCGCGTCGCCGTCCGCGTCGACGACGTCCCACTGCACCACGGCGCTCTGGGCACCGGCCACCTCGGGGCGGAACCGGCTCGTGAGCGCGCCGATCACCATCTCCAACATGTTCGACATGCCGACCACGTCGGCGAACTTGTAGAGGTCCTCGTCGGGGAGGTTCTCGATCAGCTTCGCCAGCGACGCCCGGTCGCCGAAGCTCTGGGCCGCGAGATCTGCCATCACCGTCTCCTCCTGCGAGGTACTGCCACTCCAGGACTGTTGTGGCAGTTCTGCCGATTGACAGTTCCGTCAATACTAGGGCCTCGGTAGCATTGCGCCCATGACCGAGGTCGGCCGCCGCGAGCGGAAGAAGAACGAGACGCGCGCCGCCCTCAGGGAGGCGGCGTTGCGGCGCTTCGCCGACGTCGGTTTCGCCGAGACCCGCATCGTCGACATCACCGAAGCCGCCGACGTGTCCGAGCGCACGTTCTTCCGCTACTTCTCGTCCAAGGAGGACGCGGCGGTCGCGGCGCTCAGGGAGTGGCTCGAACGCCTCTTCGCCGACGTCGAGCAGGCACCGCCGGAGCTGTCACCCCGCGACGTCGTCGCCACGATCGTCGAGAACGGCCGCGCGGGCAAGTACCCCTTCGGCCCCGAGGAGATGCGCGACGTCGCCGCCTACATCACCTTCCCCGAGGTCCAGGACCACGTCGCGCGCATCATCGACGGCCTGCGGGTGCGCATGATCGAGGACGCCGCCGCGCGGGCCGGCGCCGAGGCGACCGACCCCTACCCGCGGGTGCTCGGGTCGGTGATCACGGCAGGTTGCTTCGCGCTGTTCGAGTCGATGCTGCTCACCGGACGCGTCGGGGCGTCGTGGGACACGGCGGCGGAGGTGCTCGACGAGGTCCTCGCCGAGTTCGCGGGCATCACCGAGCGGCGCTGACGCTCAGTCGGTGCGGAACCACGACTGGAACGTCACGGCGAAGGGCAGGTCGCCGCTCACCTCGAGGTCGCCGTCGGCGAACGCCGCCATCGCGTCCACCTGACCGGCGAGGAAGCGCAGGAACACCGGCACCGCCATCCTGAGGGTGAGCCGCGGCGGACGGCCGCTCGGATCCGAGCCCACCGATCCGCTGCACGTGTCACCGTCGACGGTCACCACGAGGTCGTGGCCCACCCCGGCCGCGTCGACGACCTCCCAACGCACCACGGCAGCACGTCCGTCGGCACGTTCGGGCCGGAACCGCGAGGTGAGCGCCTCGACCACCATCGCCAGCAGCTTCGGCATCCCAAGCACGCCCGCGAGCTCGTACAGGTCGGCGTCGCTCCTGCCTTCGAGCAGACGGGCGAGCATGTCGCGCTGGCCGCCGTCCTGGACCGCCGGCTCAGGCGACGCGCCTTGCGCGGCTTCGCCACCGGTGAAGAGGGGGATGGCGCTGCCGTACTTGGAGTCGAAGTAGCCGAAGACGGGGTCGACCTGCGCGAGGAGGTTCGCGTCCGGTGCGACGGCGTTCGCGAAGCCGTTGAGGTAGAGCAGGTTCTTGAAGAACAGGACCAGCTCCTTGGGCAGGCGGAACCCGCGGCCTGCGACGACGCGGATGAGGCGCCCCACGGCGGCGGCGAGGGCGGCGGTGTCGGCGTCGGCGCCAAGGGAGCCCGGGTCGACTTCGGCCTCGATGTCGGCAGCGATCGCGGCGAGGTCGGCGCCCGGCGGTATCGCGCCGAAGGTGACCATCGCCTCGAGCTCGGAGTCGATGTCGTTGCGGACGAAGCCGACGAGGAAGCGCACCAGCGCGGCCCGCTGTGTCCGGTCGAGGCGGCCGACGATGCCGTAGTCGACGAGGGAGAACGTGCCGTCCGCGTCCAACAGGACGTTGCCGGCGTGCAGGTCCCCGTGGAAGACCCCGTACACGAGGGTCTGCTCGAGGACCCCCTGGATCGCGAGCCGCAGGAGGCGCTCGCGATCGACGGCGGCGAGGTCGGTGACCGTGTAGGAGGCGCCCGGCAGGCGCTCCATGACGAGGACGGCGTCGCTGACCATGCCGGGCACCGGGCGCGGCACGCGGACGTAGCCGGCACGGGCGTGCTCGGCGGTGAGACCGAGCTCGACCATGTTCGCCGCCTCGAGCTCGAAGTCGAGCTCCTCGAGCACGAGCTGCGCGAACAGCTCGACGAAGCCGGTGATGTTCCCGGTGCGCGCGACGGCGCTGTAGCGCTCGGCGACATGGCCGGCGCCCGCCATCGCGCGGATGTCGGAGAGGAAGCGGCGGCGCAGGCCGGGGCGGCGCACCTTCACGACGACCTCGCGCCCGTCGTGGAGGGTCGCCGCGTGCACCTGCGCGATCGAGGCCGCCGCGATCGGCTCGTCGTCGAAGCGGGCGAAGAGCTGCCCGACGGGGCGGCGCAGGTCGTGCCGCAGCCGCTCACGCGCGACCTTGGCCGGGAAGGGCGGCACCTCGTCACGGCACCAGGTGAAGCTCTCGACCCACGCGTCGGGGACGAGCCCACCGGCAGTGGCCACGAACTGGCCGAGCTTCACCCACGCCGGCCCGCCCGCCCGCACGAGCTGCTCGGCGCGGTG
>JAIBAC010000262.1 GCA_019695375.1 Acidimicrobiia bacterium | reverse complement strand
CGGCCCCGACGCCGCTGTGGCTGCGCCTCGCGACGGCCGTCGCGGTGGTGGCACTCATCGTGGCGGCGCTCCTCGGCGCCACGGTAGGTGCGAAGGCGTGGCGGCGCCGGCGTCGGCTCGAACGTGGCGTGCCCGGGTCGTGGGACGAGGGCATCGACCTGCGCCGCGACCTCGACGTCGCGCTCGCGCCGGGCGCGACGCCGGAGGAGGTCCGCGCGGCGGCTGCGGGCGCCGGTGTCGACATCGACGCGCTCACCGATGCGTACGTGACCGGCAGCTACGGGCCTCCCCTCGACGACGCGACCCGGGATGCAGGCGCCGCGGCACCGGCCGCGATCAGGGCTGTGCGCAAGCGCCTGCGCACCGACGATCCGCGGCGCTGGTTGCGTGCCGAGGTCAGCACGCGCAGCCTGAGGCCGAGGCGGTCGGCGGCTACTCGCGCTGGAAGCGGCGGCGGAAGTCCTCGCCGCTGATCCCCTTGGGGAACAGCGAACGCGTCTTGCGGCGCAGGTCGTTGATGCCGGCCTGGGTCACGCGGCGGAACGCGTAGTACGCCCACACCCCGCAGACGAACGCCATCCCGAAGCCGACGATGAGGCTGGCGGCGACGAGCTGCATCGCGAGGAGCACGACCATGAGGATGATGCCCACCACCACGCCCGCGATCGCCCACTTGAGCTGGCGGCCGGCGTGGGAGTACACCGACGTGCGTGCGACCTCGCGAGCGAGCTTGGGGTCCTCGGCGTGGAACTGGCGCTCGATGTCGGCCAGGATGCGCTGCTCGTCCTCAGAAAGCGGCACGCCGCCTCCCCCGATAGGTGAACCAGGCGGGACTACGACAGGACTCGACGGCGTCCCGACCGCCCACGGTGTGGGCCCAAGTGTAGTGCCAGATCGTGGCGGGGAGACATCCCGCGTCAGCTTCGCACCGTGACCGGTGCTCCACCGCGGCGTGCGGACTCGTAGATGGCGTCGACGACGTGGTGAGCGGCGACCGCGTCGTCGAAGGTCGGCCCCTCCACCGGCCGCCCGCCCACGGACTCGCAGAACGCCCAGTCCTCGAGCATCCACACGCTCCCGGGGGCGGCGAGGTCCCCCGGCGCACCGAGCTCGGCGCAGACGCGTGCGGCGGACTCGGCTGCCGCGACCTCGATCGTCGCCGCCGACGTCTGGGCGGTGACGCTGCCGTACACGTCTGCGTCAGTCGCGATCCACTCGTCGCGGCACAGGACCTCGAGCCGGCGCGACGAGGACCGCGAGTCGACGTCGTGCCAGACCGAGACGAGCGACCCGATCGCCCCGTTCGCGAACTGCAGCGTCGCCACCGCCGCGTCCTCGATGCCGTCATGGCCTGCGACGCACCGCGTGGCGGCTGTGACGGTGCTCACGTCACCGCACACCCAGCGGAGCAAGTCGGCGTCGTGGATCGAGTGCTCGAGGACGGTGCCGGCGCCCGCCTCGGCCTTGTCGGCGCGCCACGTGGACGCGTACTGGCCACGGATGGGGATGAACTGGTCGTCGCGCAGCACCGTCGCCATGACCCCCGCCGAACGCCCGACGCGGGCACGGATCTCCCTGATCGTGGGTGAGTAGCGCAGCACGAGGCCGACACGGGCGACGACGCCGGCGTCATCGACGGCGGCCGCCATGCGCGCCGATGTCGCGGCGTCGAAGGCGAGAGGTTTCTCGCACAGGAGCGACCTCCCGCTCGCCGCCACGCGAGCCACGAGTTCGGGATGCGAGACCGTCGGCGTGCACACGTACACGGCGTCGACGTCATCGCGCGCGAGGAGCACCTCGGTGTCGCTCGTGTGCGCGCCGAAGCCGAACGTGGCCGCGAACCGTCCGGCGCGTTCGGGGTCGCGATCGCAACATGCCGCCAGGCGGGCGTCGACGTGGCCCCGCTCCACCAGCGCGGTGATCGCGCCTGCGTGGATCGTGGCGATGAAGCCACAGCCGATGAACCCGATGCCGAGCGTCACGGCTGCCGCCCCTTCGGCGGTGTGCGCGAGAGGAGGCGGGCCGGCTCGATCGCACGGTCGCCGAATCGCTCGCGCACGGCGTCGGCTGCGGACATGAGCGGGCTCCACTGCGGGGCGCTGTCGAAGGCGAGCTGGCGGGCCGGCGCCCCTGACACCAGTCCCGATGCCGACACGCCGAGGAGTCTGACCGCGTGGCCGTCCAGCTGCAGCCTGTCGTAGAGCTCGCACGCGACGCCGTAGATCTCGGGCCCGGCGTCGGTCGGCTCCCTCAGCGTGCGGCTCCGCGTGAACGTGCGGAACGTGGGTAGGCGGCACTTGAGCGTCAGCGTACGGGCCGACACCCCGGCACGCCGCAGCCGCAGCGCGACGCGCTCGGCGAGGCTGCGCAGTTCGGCCGTGATCGCGTCAGGATCGGAGATGTCGGTCTCGAACGTCTCCTCGTGGCCG
Organism: Acidimicrobiia bacterium; assembly: GCA_019695375.1. Taxonomy (GTDB): domain Bacteria; phylum Actinomycetota; class Acidimicrobiia; order UBA2766; family UBA2766; genus JAIBAC01. The sequence continues at coordinate 1,623 of JAIBAC010000262.1, read as the reverse complement.
ATCGACTTCGCGTCGCGACCGGCGACGACGGGGCTCTCGTCGCGCCCGGCGCACAGCGCGCTCAGATGCTCTGCAGCGGCGGGGCCGACGACGCGGACGAGGCTCTCAGGCGCGACTGCGGCGAGATCGGCGACCGTCCGCACGCCGATGCGGTCGAGGCGCTCCACCGTGGCGTCGCCTACACCCCACAGCGCCGCGACCGGCAGGGGATGCAGGTAGCGGATCGCAGCATCGCAGGGGATGCAGAAGACGCCGCTGGCGGCTCCTGCACCTGTGGGTTTCGCCTCCCGCGACGCGAGCTTCGCGAGGAACTTGTTCGCAGCGACGCCGACGCTGACCGGCAGCCGGCGCTCGGCGCGGATCCGCTCGCGTATCGAGTGGGCTATCTCCATGGCGTCGCCGAACAGCCGTCTCGCGCCGGAGACGTCGAGGAACGCCTCGTCGAGCGAGAGCGGCTCGACGAGGGGCGTGTAGGACTCCATGACCGCCCGCACCGCTGCGGACTCGGAGATGTAGGCCGCGAAGTCGGGTGCGAGGAACACGGCGTCGGGACACAGCCGCCGTGCACGGCTCGCCGGCATCGCCGAGTGGATCCCGAAGCGGCGCGCCTCGTACGACGCCGCCGCGACCACGCCACGGGTGCCGGTGCCGCCGACGACGACGGGCCTGCCGCGTAGCTCGGGCCGGCGGCGCACCTCGACGGCGGCGTAGAACGCGTCCATGTCGACGTGGAGGATCGTCTCGCCGCCAGTGGGCGCTCCGAGGTCGGCGACGCGGTACGCCGGTCCGGGGCGGCTCACACCAGGTCTCCGCTGGCCATGCGCCCATTCTGTCCAGCAGGCCCGGGGGCGAAGCGGATCGTGCCGGCCATGACCCACAGCCTAATCGAACATGCATTCGGGTCAACGCCGGGGCGTGCCGCAGGGTTTCACCGCGGACGGCGTCCGCCATCTAGGTTCTGGCCCATGGCGACCCTCGACGCTCCCTATCTCTTCTGGAACGCCCGCGCCGGCTACAGCCTCAACGTGCGCCGCTATCTCAAGAGGGGCGGCGACCCTGATGCCGTCGACCCCGGCGGGTACACGGCGCTGCACATCGCGACGCTCGGCGGCCACGCCGGCGTCGTCAAGGAGCTCCTCATCGGTGGCGCCGACACCACGGCGCTCGACTTCCGCGGGCAGACCGCGCTCGACATCGCCGTCGCGCAGCAGCGCAACGACGTCGCCGAGCTCCTTCGCGCACGTACCCCCACGGCGCAGGCCTCCTGAGGCAAACCACGTGGTCAACACCGACCTGCCCGCGTCGACCCCCCGGGGCCGCCGGGCGGAGTCGGCGTTCCGCGTCGCGACACGCCGCGTGATCGCGCGCGACGGCTTCGGTTCGGCGACGGTCGCCGCGATCGCGACGGAGGCGACACGCCTCGCCGGCCCCGCGGCGTCGTGGTTCGACGACGGCAGCCACGTGCCGGCGGTGGTCGCCGAGCATCTCCGCAGCGCGCTCGAGGGTGCGTCGTCGCCGGCCTCGCGCGTGGCGGCCTGGTGGCGCGCCTGCGCGCCGGCACCGGCGGCCATCGCGGCGCTCGTGCTGCTCGCTCCCGAGCAGTGGCGCCCCGTGCGCGATCTC
>JAIBAC010000261.1 GCA_019695375.1 Acidimicrobiia bacterium | reverse complement strand
GAGGTGGGGCGCTCGATGGTCTGCATGAGTGCATCGTGGGGGTCGGGTATGCGAACCGGCTGGGAGGCAGCTAGGAGGTTCCTGGGAGTGGGTCAGCGCTGGAGCAGGAGCTGGAGCTCGACGGTGCCGTGGTCCTCGACGGAGACGACCTTCATGCTGGAAGGAACCGTGACCCCGTAGTCGGCGAAGGAGAGGTCGAGGGCGCCGACCACGACTGCGGTGCCGTCGACCAGGCGCGCCTGCAGCGGGATCGACACCTCGCGGGTGACGCCGTGGATGGTGAGCTCGCCGCGCGCGTCCACCTCGACGGTGTCGCCGCTCGCGACGCCGGCTCCGAGATCGATCGGTTCGGTGAGCCGGAACTCGGCGGTGGGGTACTGGGTGGTCGCGAGCGCCTCCTGGACGCGGCGGTCGCGCATGGAGTCGTTGGTGGTGATCGCCGTCATGTCGACGCTGAACTGGGCGTCCGTGACGGTGGTGCCGTCGATGACGAAGGAACCGGAGACGTCGCCGGTGCGGCCCACCGCCTCGGTCGCGCCGATCCCGGCGAGCTCCTCGTCGATGCGGAAGCCGGCGAACGTGCCGGTCGCCGAGTCGAAGTCGAAATCGCCCGTCGTGGTGTCGACGTCCCAGGTGCCGTCGAGTCCGCCGGCGCCGGTTGCGGCGCCGGTGCCGGCGGAGTTCGCGGCGATGCCGCTCGCGGCGGCGTCGATGTTCACCTTGTCGGGGGTGTCGCGGCCGCAGAACCACCACAGCACGGTGCCGAGGACGAGGAGGGCGACGAGGCCGCCGGTTAGGGCGCGTGTCCGCCTGCGGCGACGGCGTCCCGATGGTGCCGTGTCGGGTGGGGTGATCGTGTTCTGAAGCATCTGGGCAACATCGCTGCCCTACCTGGATGCCGGCTGGGAGTCAGGACAGAGTTCCCTGGGACTTCTGCGGGTCGCCACCATCCGCGGGCAGGACTCCCACCCGGCACTCACCTGACTCCCAGAGAACTCCCAGACTCGGGAGCGAGCCTGGCGCAATGAGCACGACAACAGTCCTCCTCGTCGACGACGAGGACCACCTCCGATCGATGCTGGAGGCCGCCCTCGCCTACCACGGCTTCGACGTCCACGCGTTCGCGAACGGCCGCGAGGCGCTCGCTTCGGTCGACACCGTGATGCCGGACCTGATGGTGCTCGACGTGATGATGCCGGACCTCGACGGTTTCGAGGTCTGCCGCCGCCTGCGCAACGAGGGCGTCAAGGTCCCCGTCGTGTTCCTCACGGCCCGTGACGGCACCGATGACGTGATCCGCGGCCTCACCCTCGGCGGCGACGACTACCTCGTGAAGCCGTTCAGCCTCGAGGAACTGGTGGCGCGCATCAACGCGGTGCTGCGCCGGACGGGCGCTGGTGGGTCAATGGACTCGATCCTGCGCTGTGACGATCTCGTCCTCGACGACGACGCCCACCGCGTCACCAAAGCCGGTGCGGAGGTGGCGCTCTCACCCACGGAGTTCAACCTGTTGCGCTACCTGCTCCAGAACCAGGGGCGCGTGCTGAGCAAGGCGCAGATCCTCGACCACGTGTGGGACTTCGACTTCGGCGGTGACGGCGGGATCGTGGAGACCTACATCGGTTACCTGCGACGCAAGGTCGATCGTGGCGACCCGAAGCTGATCCACACCATCCGCGGCGTCGGCTACACGCTGAGACTCCCGCGCTGAGGCCGCCATGACGCTCAAGACGCGCATGCTGGTGGCCATGGCGGTGGTAGCCGGGCTGCTGGTCGCCGCGTCCTGGACCGTGACGAGCCTCACGGCGTCGTACCTGCTCCACCAGGTCGACGCGCAGCTGGTCCGCTTCACCTCCGGCCCGGGAGGCCCCGGCAAGCCGCTGCCGCCTCCGGTCGCAGTGGCACCCGACAGCGCCGATGCTCAGGGTCTGCCGCCGGAGCAGGACGCGGGGTCGTTCAGTGCGGTCTACGTCGGCGTCGTGGAGAACGGTGTGGTGCGGACGCGGCTGTCGCCGGCGCAGAGCGCGGCGGGAAACCCGGTGCCGCTGATCGACGCCGCCGAAGCAACGCGGCTGGCGCGGGAGGGTTCCAAGGAGACCGTCGACTCGACAGCCGGCGGCACGCGCTACCGGGTCGCCGCGCGGGTGGCCGCCGGTGGCGAGGTGGTCGTCACGGGGCTGCCGCTCGACGACGTGGACGCCACGGTCAGGCAGCTGGTCACGACCGAGGTGATCGCCACGGCGGCGGTGCTCGTGGTGCTGGGGCTGATCCTGTGGTGGGTGCTACGCCTCGGTGTCCGCCCCGTGCGGCGCATGACCGAAGCGGCCGCCACCATCGCGGCGGGGGATCTCTCGCACCGGGTGCCCGAGGAGGCGCCCGGCACCGAGGCGCACGAGCTCGGCGTCGCGCTCAACACCATGCTCGAGCGCATCGAGGCGTCCTTCGCCGAGCGTGCCGCGATCGAAGCGCGTCTGCGGCGCTTCGTCGCCGACGCCTCCCACGAGCTGCGCACGCCGGTGACGACCGTGCGCGGCTACGCCGAGCTCTACCGGCTCGGCGGACTGACTGACGGCGACGCGCTGGATGCCGCGATGGCGCGCACCGAGTCCGAGACCGTCCGCATGGGTCGCCTGGTGGAGGACCTGTTGACCCTCGCGCGCCTCGACGAGGGCCAGCGCGGTGATGTCGTGGCCGTGGAGCTGGATCGTGTGGTCGACGACGCCGTCGCCGACCTGCGCGTCCGTCACGCCGACCATCCCGTCACGGTGCGGACCGAGCCCGCCGTGGTGCTCGGCGATCCGGACCGGCTGCATCAGGTCGTCGCGAACCTGCTCACCAACGCGGCTGTCCACACGCCGGCGGGCACACCTGTGGAGGTCGACGTCATCAGGCAGAGCGCCGGAGTGCGGCTGGTCGTGCGCGACCACGGGCCCGGGATGGACGACGAGGCGGTGGCGCAGGCGTTCGAGCGCTTCTGGCGTGCCGACGAGTCACGCAGTCGCGCCTCTGGGGGGTCCGGCCTCGGCCTCAGCATCGTGGCCGCCATCGTGTCGTCCCTCGGCGGCAAGGTCCGCCTCGAACGTCCCGGCGACGGTCCCGGCACCGTCGCGGTCGTCGATCTCCCCGCCGCCGAGCCCACCTGACGATCGGTGTCTCGGCGCGCACGTGGACGGTCGAACACGTCTCGGCGCGCACGTGGCACGATGGTGCCGTTCTCGCGCCGAGACGTGGGATCGGGTCCCTATCCGCGCCGAGACCGCGACGGGATGGTCGTGGTGTCGACGGGGACCAGCAGCGAGCCGCTGAACCCGCTGCGGCGATCGCCCGACAACGACAGCATCTGCTGGTCGATCGTGTCGGGGCCGAAGACGTTGTCGGTCTCGATGGACGTGTTGGCGAAGTTGCGGATGGAGGCGGCGTAGAGGGCCTCGTTGTTGTACACGTCGTTGCAGGCGTCCTCGGGCAGGGCCGCCTGTGAGGTCGCGATGCAGTTGGCGTGGTCGACGATTGAGTCGACGTCGGGATAGACCTCGAAGTGGATGTGGGGGTACCGCCCCGTGTAGCAGCCGGGGAAGATCGACGTGAACGTGACGACACCGGCCGCGTCGGCCACCTGCACGCCACGCAGGTAGTTCTCGTTCTCGAGGCCGGCCGAGTACATCGAGTACCCGCCCTCGGCGTCGCAGTGCCACGCGTAGACGGCCGCGCCTTCGAAGGGTGCGTTTCCGTTCGCCATGTCCGTCACGGTGAACGAGAAGGTCAGCGGAACACCCGCGGCGACCCCGGTCGCGCCCCCGAAGCTGGTGGTGATATCGCGGCGTACGACACCGGACTGCTCGAGGATGTCGGGCCCGTTGCTGCCGTCGGCGGGGTAGGGACCGTTCGTCTCGTCGGGGATCTCGAGGTCGGCGACACCGCCCGCGGCCGCCGCTGCCGATGTGGTCGTGGCGGCTCCCGCCGACGACGAGGAGGACGCAGCGCTGCCGCCGCTGCTCGCCCCGCCACCACCGCAGGCCGCGACCACGGTCGCGGTGGCACCGAGGCCGAGCAGCGACAGCATGCCCCGGCGGCTGAGCTCCGCCTCAGACGGGTTGTCGCCACCGGTCTCGTTC
>JAIBAC010000260.1 GCA_019695375.1 Acidimicrobiia bacterium | reverse complement strand
CCTGACCGCCGCCGGGCGTGCAGGCTTGGATAACAGATCGGTCACCTGGGGGACGTTGGATGACGAGAGTGCGCGAAAACGCGCTCCTGGTCATCCAACCCCTCAGCTGGCCGGATCGTCATCCAACAGAGGACCTCTAGGCGGCGTCGCGCATGAGCGCGGAGACGTCGTCGCGGCGGCCGCGGAGGAGGGGCGCGAACATGCCGGCGAGGGCGGCGACGAGCGCGCCGACGACAGCCACCGCCAGCGGGCCCGCGAGGGGCCGCCAGCCGACGCTTGTGGTAAGGAACACAGGCGCCACGATGCTGAGCTGGAGCGAGAAGACGAGCGTCGCGAGGGCGCCGAAGGCGGCGCCGAGGAGTCCGACGACGATCGACTCGGTCAGCGCCGTCGTGTACTCCTGGGTGCTGTCCATCCCCATCGCTCGGTGCAGCGCGCGCTCACGCCGCCGCTGCAGGAGCGCGAGCAGGAACAGGTTGAGCACCCCGATCGCAGCAGCCACGACGACCACCCACCCGAGGCTGATCACAGGAGCGAGGAAACGCGACACCGTCCTCGACGACAGGTCGGCGAACTCACCGGCCGTCGTCGCGACGACCCGGCCCCCGAACGTGCGGCCGATCTCGTCCGCGACGGTTCGGGCGTCGGTACCCTCGTCGAGTGTCGCCAGCGCAAAGGTCGGCTGCGCGTCCCAGTTGACCTTCGCCACCTCGGCATCGACGACGATGGCATCGCCGATGCCGGTGTCGTCGACGAAGGACGGGTCGGCGACACCCACCACCGTGAACCGTGCGTGGCCGCCACGGACAGGCAGCACCACGGAGTCGCCTGCTCCGACGTGCAGGTGCGAGGCCGTTATCGCCGAGACCACCACACCACCGGCCTGCATTGCGGTGAGCTGGTCGTCGTCGAGGCCCGACCGCGATGCCTCGTCGCGGAGCAGGACGGATCCCGCCGGCAGCCCGACCACGACCGCCGGCGTCGCTAGCTCGAGCGGGGCACGCAGCACCGGCGTCACGGCGGAGACGCCGGGCAGTGCGGCCACGGTGGCGAGAACGGACTCGTCGAGCACAGCATCCGACTGCTCGCCCACGTGCCGGGCACCGACGAGGAGTCCGCTGCCGATCAGGTCGTGGCCGCGTCGCGCGATCGCCTCCGACGCATAGGTGCGCAGGTTCATCGACGGCGCGAACGTGCTGACCGCCAGGGCCAGGATCACCACCGCAGAGCCGGTCTGCACCGGGCTGCGAGCGAGCTCGGACCGCGCGAGGAGCCCCGACGCTCCGCGGATCGGGACACGGCTGCGATACAGCGCTACCAGCGCCGGGGTGGCGCCCATCACGAGCAGGGCGAAGCCGACCGGCATGATCCCGAGGGCGGCGAACCCGACGGCGAGAGGCAGGTGGCCGGCTCCGAAGGGCACGGCAAATGCCATCCCCGCACCGACGACGACGAGGCCGAGCGGTACCAGGCTGTACCGGGGCCGTCCCGGCATCGTGAAGCGCGAGCTGTCCGCGAGGACGTCCAGCACCGGCCGGCGCATGGTCGCCCACGCCGAGATCGCCGCTGCCGTGGCACCGCCGGCGACGCCGACCGCAAGCGCCACGAACACCTGCGCGGCAGCGAACCGCCCGTGCACCGCGACGCCGGTTCCGCTCAGGATGGTCCCGCCGAAGCGGGCGGCGAGCAGCCGTCCCGCCATGAGCCCGGGGACGAACCCCAGGCAGGCAGCAACGAGGCCGATGGCAGCGCCCTCGGCCACCAGCCCTGCGGCGATCCCGGTTCGTGTCGCGCCCAGCGCCGAGAAGACGGCAAGGCTGTGCTGGCGGTCGGTGAAGACCGTGACGAGCGTCGTCGCCGCGACGAGGAGACCCACGGCTATCGCGATCGCTCCGTTCAGCAGCATCGCTCGCCTTGCTGCCCCGAGGATCGGCGGTTCGAACGACGTGGGGCGGTCCACGATCGCGGCGTCGCCCACGGCCGACTTCAGCTGCGACTCCGCCTCGCTCCCGTCGACGCTCACGAGGATCGCGCCGAGCTCACCGGGATGGCCCACGAGAGCGGCCACATCTGGGACGAGACCGAACGCGACGTTGCCGTCGTTGATCGCTGTAGAGCCCTCCGTGATGAGGCCGGCAACGTACGCGACGTCAGTGCTGCGTCCCGGGATCGCGACGGGCTCTCCCGGTTGGGTGTCGAGCTCGTTCGCGACCTTCGGCGTCGTCCACAACGGGATCAGCCCGGATCGAGGTGGCGGTGCGGCCTGGTCCTGCGGGGCGCAGGTCCCGGCGCCCATGAACCGCGTGGCCTCACAGGTCGTGCCGACCACGACGACACCCGCCGATCCGCCGGGTCCGCCGATCACGACCGGGCCACCGGACACTGGTGCAGCGTGCACACCCGGCACCGTGCGGACGCGCCGATAGAGGTCCTCGTCGAGGGCGTGCTCCGCAGCGGGCCGGATCTGCAAGCTGGGCGGAGATGGCAGGCCGGCGTAACCGGCGAACGGCCGCTGCAGGGCGGACACGACGACGGTGACCGCAACTGCGAGCGCGACACCGAGCGCCAACCCGAACGTCGCGAGGAGGGTGCGCCCACGGGCGCTGCCGATCGCCGCCGCGTGAACCCTCAGGTGCGCAAGCACCGCGGCAGCGACGTTGCGCCTGGCCGGTGCTTCGGGCTCGACGAAGGTTCGGTCGTCGGTGGGAAGCGTCAGCACGGCGACAGCACCACCATGTCAGGGCAGGTTTGTGCCTCGCCTGATACGAGCCTCCGGGTCATGGCGGCGATGAGCCGGTTGCGGCTGGCACAGAACGCTGCCACCGCATTGGTGCGGTCGAGGCCCACCGGGAAGCTGCCAACGACGGGGAACGTCGAGTCGTCCGCGACGACGGTGGCATGCGCATTCCTGCGCAGGTTCCGGATCCAGTCCGGGTCGCGACCCATGCACGTCGTCACGACCAGGCCGGCTTCGAAGGGGGAGGCGAGCAGGGTGACCGTGTGGGGACGGCCCGTTCGGCGTCCCATCGTCGTGAGCTGGACCGGCTGCAGCGGTCGCAACAGATCCATCGTGAAAACGCCGGTAGGCAACCTCGCGGCGAGGGCAGCGAGGCGCTGCATCCGCCGATGCGTCCGGGCACCGTCCGTGCTGGTCGTCCGAACGGCGAAAACGCACGCCATGAGCCCGAGCGGCACCGGGTGCAGATCAGTCCTCGTCTGCATCGACGCACCTCCCCGCCGAGTAGACGAGCATGCGGGTGGCCATGCAGGCGCCTCGAAGCCAATGCGTCGGCCAGAGCACGGCGCTGCGGGTTCGGGTGCACCAGTCGCGCGCGTAGCCGATCATCGCGGCCGCGGATCGGGGATCGGTGCCGAAAGCCTCGGACTCGGCGACAACGAGTCGCGGTTCCCCGATCAGGGTGTGCAACAGCGAGGTCCAGCGGATCTCGGTAGCTGACAGCTCCGCCGGGTACCGGATCCCAAGGTCCTCGCGGCCGGCCCCTGAGAGCGCTCGGACCACCTCACGAGCGGCGGCCGTCGGCCGCAGACCTCTCAGAAGGAGCTTCTGCATGAGCCATTCGCGCACGGACATCGAGTCGTCGACGCGGGGAAAGCTGGGCAGGGTTGCGACCGTGGAGGAGTGCGCCCTGCGAATCTCAGCCGGTCCCATCGTCGTGATGTCGCGACCGAGGAGGAAAGCTGAACCGGTGGTTGGCTCGACCTCACCTCGGACCATCCGTGCGATCGTCACGCCGAGGCGCTCCGGAACGTCGAGGCTGACGACCTGTCCTGCATAGACGTCGAACGAGAGCGACGCCTCGAATCCGTAGTACGCGCTGCCGGTACCGACGTCGATGAACGAGAGAAGCGGTCCCACCCGCGTCGCCGATCCAGCCACCGCAGCCCCCCATTCGTCCCTCGTGAGAGTCTGCCGCGACCAAGTCCCGATTGCATCTGCGCTCGCGGGCGTTCGCCAAACGCGGGTGGTTTGGTGTGGTGGCGGGATGGATTGCCCGCGTTTGGCGGCGGCGGGTCAGGGGTTCGTGGTCACCGAGAAGCCGAGGGTGCCCGATTTGAAGGGGCCTGACGTCGAGAACCACGGGAACCCACCGGCTTGCACCCCGTCGACTCCGGTGCGACTGAGCCGGGCT
>JAIBAC010000259.1 GCA_019695375.1 Acidimicrobiia bacterium | reverse complement strand
GCCGACGTGATCGGCCCCCGGAGCGAGCCGCGTCCGGAGCTGCTCGCGCTCGTGGAGCCCGAACGCTGGCACGAGGCGACCAGCGCGGCTCGTGATGTCGCCCGCGCCCACCGCCCCGCCCGCGTCCGCGTGGAGGCGGACCCGCTCGACCCGAGCTGATACCGCGCGCAGGCGACCCCGGATCAGGCGATCGACTCCGCGGCGCTGCGGATCGCGTCGGCGCGGTCGGTGCGCTCCCAGGTGAACTCCTTGTCGGAGCGCCCGAAGTGCCCGTATGCGGCGGTCTTGCGGTAGATCGGCCGCAGCAGGTCGAGGTCGCGCACGATCGCTCCCGGTCGCAGGTCGAAGGTGCTGCGCACGATGTCGGTGAGCTTGGTCGGATCGACCTCGCTCGTCCCGAACGTCTCGACGAGGAGCGAGACCGGTGCCGCCTTGCCGATCGCGTACGCCACTTGCACCTCGCAGCGGGCCGCGACGCCCGATGCGACGACGTTCTTGGCGACCCAGCGCGCCGCGTACGCCGCCGAGCGGTCCACCTTCGACGGGTCCTTCCCGCTGAAGGCGCCGCCGCCGTGTCGAGCAGCACCGCCGTAGGTGTCGACGATGATCTTGCGACCCGTCAACCCACAGTCCGCGTGCGGCCCACCGAGCTCGAAGCGGCCGGTCGGGTTGACGAACACGTCGTGCTTCGACGTCTCGATGCTCTCGGGCAGCATCGGGTTGATCACGTGCTCGATCAGGTCCGGACGCAGCAGCGTGTCGATGTGGATCTCGCCGTCGTGCTGGGTCGAGATCAGGATCGTGTCGAGGCGGACCGGTCTGCCGCCGTCGTACTCGATCGTCACCTGCGTCTTGCCGTCGGGGCGCAGGTACGGCATCACACCTGCACGGCGGATCTCGGCGAGGCGCCGTGCGAGCCTGTGCGCGAGCCAGATCGGCATCGGCATCAGGTCCTCGGTCTCGTTCGTGGCGTAGCCGAACATCATCCCCTGGTCGCCGGCGCCTTGCTCGTCGAGGGGGTCACCGGCGCCCTCGCGGATCTCGAGCGCCTTGTCGACTCCCTGGGCGATGTCGGGGGACTGCTCGTCGATGGAGGTCATCACCCCACACGTGCGGCCGTCGATGCCGTAGGCGGCGTTGTTGTAGCCGATGCCGAGGATCGCGTCGCGGACGACGCGAGGTATGTCGACGTACGCGTTAGTCGACACCTCACCGGCGACGAAGGCGAGGCCCGTCGTGACCAGCGTCTCGCACGCCACGCGCGCGGCAGGATCCTGCTCGAGGATCGAGTCGAGGACTGAGTCGGAGATCTGGTCGGCCATCTTGTCGGGGTGGCCCTCGGTTACCGACTCCGAGGTGAACAAGGTCTTGGACAAGGTGGACTCCTGTGAGGGTCTAGTAGCCGGATGGTTCTGCAGCCGCGACGACGACTGCGGCGCGGTCCTCGGTCGGGTCTCGTGGGCTTGACTTCGGCTCGGGGGCTACCGGACCCTGCAGGTGACGCATCCGGTTCAGCGAGAGCCCGTGAGCGCGTCCGCGAGGCGGTCGCAGATCAGGCCGGCGAGCTCGTCCTTGCCGAGCAACCCGAGATCCTCGACCCGATCGCCCGGGTAGCAAAGGTAGGCGCGGTTGGTCTCCGCCCCGAAGCCCGAGTCCTCGACGCCGACGAGGTTCGCGACGAGCAGGTCGAGGTTCTTGGCACGCACCTTCGCCGACCCGTTCGCCGCCACGTCGGTCGTCTCGGCAGCGAAGCCGACGAGGACCTGGGCGCGCTTGCGCCTGCCCATCTCGGCGAGGACGTCGACGGTCGGTTCCAGCGTGATCAACGGTGGGCCGGACTCCTTCTTCAACTTGGTGCCCGCCGGGTCGACCGGGCGGAAGTCGGCGATGGCGGCGGACATGACGACGGCGTCGATGTCGTCGAAGCGCGTGAGCGTTGCGTCCGCCATCTCGGCCGCCGTCTCCACCTGGATCCGGGCCACACCCGGGCCCGCCGGCAGGGGCGAAGCCGTGACGAGGGTGACGTCGGCCCCGCGAGCCGCCGCGATCGCGGCGATCGCGTGTCCCATCCTCCCACTGGAGCGGTTGCCGACGTAGCGCACGGGGTCGATCGGCTCCCGCGTGCCCCCGGCCGTGACGAGCAACGAGGTCCCCGCCAGCGATCCCGACCGCGACAGGAGCCCGCGACAGGCCGACATGATCACCGCCGGCTCTGCCATGCGCCCGCGTCCCACGTCTCCGCCGGCGAGCGGACCGGACTCGGGGTCGAGGACCGTCACACCGTCCTCACGCAATCGCGCGACGTTGCGGCCTGTGGTCGGGCGTTCCCACATCTCGGTGTGCATCGCTGCCGCGACGAGCACGGGCGCCCGTGAGGCGAGCACCGTGTTGGTGAGGAGGTCGTCGGCGAGCCCGACGGCGAGGCGTGCCATCAGGTCGGCGGTCGCCGGTGCGATCACGATCAGGTCGGCCCACTGGCCCAGGCGTGTGTGCGGGATCGGGTCGTCGGATCCGAACAGCTCGGTGCGCGCGGCGCGTCCGGACAGTGCGGTGAACGTCAGCGGTGCCACGAAGCGGCACGCCGCCTCGGTGAGCACGCATTCGACCTCTGCGCCGGCGCCCGTGAGCAGGCGGAGCAGTTCGACGGACTTGTAGGCGGCGATGCCGCCGCCCACGCCGAGGACGACGCGGTGCCCGGCGAGCGCGGTGCTGCCCACCGGATGGTGCTCAGGTCTCGGCCGTGTCGTCGGCGGCTTCGGCCTCGTCAGCCTCCGGCGCCGCCTCGGGCGGAACCTCGGTGGGCACCATCTTGTCCGATGCGATCTCCTCGAACGCGATCGTGAGCGGCTTGCCCATCGATGTGACCTGGGGAGGCATGATGCGTCCGAGGCCTTCGCCGAGCTGGTTGTAGTACGCGTTGATCTGGCGGGCGCGACGGGCCGCGAGGATGGCGAGCTCGAACTTGCCGCCCTCGGTCTTCACGAGCAGGTCTTCGAGTGAGGGCTCCATGCGCGGGGCTGCTCCTGGAGGATGTGCGGGTGGCCCTATGAGCGGGGCCGGGGCGAACCGAAGAGTATAGCGTCGACCTCGTCGACAGCGGTTTCGAGGTCGTCGTTCACGACGATGTGTGCGAAACGGCGCGCCCGGTCCGTCTCGGCTGCCGCTTCGGACAGACGTCGCTCGAGGTCGGCTCCGGTCGTGCCGCGGTCGGACAGACGGCGGCGCTGCACGTCGGGGTTCGGCGCGACCAGGAACACCACGACGGCATCGGGCCAGGTCGCGTGCACGAACTCGGCACCGTTGACCTCGAGCTCGAGCAGGACGTCGCGGCCGGCGGCGAGGGCCGTGTCGATCGGCTCGCGCGGAGTTCCGGACCTGTGCCCGTAGACCGGCACCCACTCGACGAGGCCGCCCGAGGCCGCGAGTTCGTCGAACGCGTCGTCGTCGACGAAGTGGTAGTGGACCCCGTCGACCTCGCCCGGCCGCGGAGCCCGCGTGGTCGCAGACACGCTCAGCCACAGGTCGGGATGGCGCTCGCGGATCCGCGAGACGACCGTCCCTTTGCCGCCGCCGGACACGCCGGAGATGCAGCGGATGCGACCTGTCAGCGGGTCTCGCCGGTCACGAGCTTGTCCGACAGGAGGTTCTCGCGCTGGTTGGCGCCGAGACCGCGCAGGCGGCGGGTCTCTGAGATGTCGTACTTGTCGAGGAGCTGGCGCGCCTTGACCTTGCCTACTCCCGGCAGCGACTCGAGCACCGCGAGGACCTTCATCTTCGCGACGACGTCGGAGGAGCTGGTCTGGTCGAAGAGGTCCACGAGGGTCGTGGAGCCCATCTTCAGCTTCTCCTTGATCTCAGCGCGTTCGCGGCGGGCTGCGGCGGCCTTCTCGAGCGCTGCCTGCCGCTGCTCCGGCGTCAGTTCTGGAGGCAGTGCCATCATCCCCTCCAAGTCGGTCCCCTCGTACGTCGACCCGGGACCCGTGCAAGGCCGCGGCGACCCGCGGGAGTTTAACTGCCCAGGTCAAGGCGTGCATGGACCGCGCACATCCGCGGCGGGCTCCCTCCCAAACGCGGGCAGTTCGTCGTGCCAGCGCGTCAGGTCGCCCGCGTTTGGACGGTGGCCTCCCGCCCAAACGCGGGCAGTTCGTCGTGCTGGCACGA
>JAIBAC010000258.1 GCA_019695375.1 Acidimicrobiia bacterium | reverse complement strand
CGTCGTCCGCTCACTCGGGGCGTTCATGATGGCCGACGACGTCACCTCGCAGGTGTTCGCCAGGTACGTGGGGAACCTCGACATCGAACAGGCCTTCCCCGGGATGATGTCACTCGGCTACATGTCGATGGTGCGGGCCGCGGACCTCCCCCAGTACCTGCAGCAGATGCGCGCCGAGAACCCGGCGTTCGACGCCCGCCTCGCACCGGGGGTCGACCAGCACGCGGTCATCTCCTACCTGTACCCGGCCGGCACAGGTCCGTGGCGTCCCGGCATCGACGCGATGCTCGCAGGCAGCGCCGTGGGCGACTACCTGCGCGAAGTCGTCGACCTCGCGACGCCGACGGTGACGATCAAGCTCTACCAGCTGACCCGCGGGCTCATCCCGATGGTCGTCGGCATGCCCGTGTACCGCGACGGCGTCGTGCCCGACACGGTCGCGGGCCGGCGCGCCAACGTGATCGGCGCGGTCATGGCGTTCGTCGACGCCAACGCCGTCCTCTCGAACGTGCTCCAGACCAAGCGCGAGGACGTCGGCATCGAGCTCTTCTCCGGATCGCCGGACGCGACCAACCTCGTCGGCAGCTTCGGCATGGACGACGCCGCCGCCAGCGGCGGTGACGTCCACGACGTCGCGATCAACGCCCTCGGCACGAGCTGGACCCTGCGCTTCCATGCGCTACCGGGCTTCTCGGGCACCAGGCTGCTCGCCGAACCGTACGTCGTCTTCGCGATCTGCGGGGTCTTCTCCGTGCTGCTCGGGATGCTGGCATGGTCGTTCGGGCGCTCCGAGCGCCGGGCCCTCGCGCTCGTCGACGACGTGACGCTCAGCCTGCGACAGAGCGAGGAGCGCTTCCGCTCACTGGTGCAGAACTCGAGCGAGGTGATCGTCGTCACCGACGCGGACCACCGGATCACATACGTGTCGGCGTCGGTCGACAAGCTCATCGGCTACAAGCCGGCGGAGCTGATCGGGACCGACTCCGTCGAGCTCGTCCATCCCGATGACCGCGCCCGCATCGCCGCCCAGGTCGCCGAGCACGACCGTCACGACACGATCTCGGTGCAGTACCGCATCCTCCACAAGGACGGGAGCAGCCGCGAGGTCGAGACCGTGATCGTGAACCTCCTCGACGATCCCGCCGTCGAGGGTGTCGTGTCGAACTGCCGCGACGTGACCGAGCGGACCCGCGCCGAGAGAGCCGTGCTCGCGTCTCGTGACGCCGCAGAGGCCGCGAGCCGGGCCAAGAGCGAGTTCCTCGCGAACATGAGCCACGAGATCCGCACCCCGATGAACGGCGTCGTGGGCATGGCGGACCTACTCCTCGACACCGACCTCGACGCCGACCAGCGCGAATACGCCGAGACCGTGCGCACCTCGGCGCAGTCGCTGCTCACGATCCTCAACGACATCCTCGACTTCTCCAAGATCGAGGCGGGCAAGCTCGAGCTCGAGCTGGCCGCCTTCGACCCGGCGGCGCTCGTCGAGTCGATCGGCGACCTCGTCGCCGACTCGGCGTTCGCGAAGGGCATCGAGTTCTGGATCGACATCGACACAGCCGTGCCGCGCAACGTGATCGGCGACCCGGTGCGGCTCGGGCAGGTGCTCACGAACCTCGTGGGCAATGCCGTCAAGTTCACCGATGCGGGCGAGGTGGGCATCACCGTGACTGTCGACCACGTCGAAGCCGACGAGGTCGTGGTGCGCTTCGACGTCATGGACACCGGCATCGGGATCTCGGCGGCACAGCGCGAGACGCTCTTCGACTCGTTCACGCAGGCTGACGCCTCGACGACACGGCGCTTCGGCGGCACCGGCCTCGGGCTCGCGATCAGCCGGCAGCTCGTCACCCTCGCAGGCGGCACGATCACCGTTGACAGCGAGCCTGGCGTCGGCAGCAGGTTCACGTTCACCACGCGACTGTGGATCACCGACGCGGACGCTGCCGACGACGGCAGACCTCTGGCGGGTGAGCGGGTGCTGGTGGTCGAGAACTGCGCGGCGGTGCGCGATCTCGTCTGCGCACGACTGCGCGGCTGGGGCGCGCATCCGGTCGCCGCCGCAGACGCGAAGGCGGCGCTCGCGCTGGTGGTCGACGCGGATGCCGAGCCGTGCTCCGCCGCGGTCGTGGACGTGACGCTCCCCGATGCCGACGGGATCGACGTCGGCCGGCGCATCAGACGCGAGTGGCCCGGATGTGACGTCGTCCTGAGCGGTCCGCCGTCGATGCGGGCGACGATGGGTGATGCGGTCGCGTCCGGCCGTGCATCTGCGTCGATCGCGAAACCCCTGCGCCCACGCCGGCTGCTCAGCTGCCTCACGGGCACCGAGGTCGACCAGCCCGCGGATCGGGAGCCGTCGTCCACGGTCCGGGTCGAACCGCCCCCCGACGGGAGCCGGCCGCGGCTGCTCGTCGCCGAGGACAATCCGGTCAACCAGAAGGTGACCGCGCGGATGCTCACCCACCTCGGCTACGAGTGCGACATCGTGACGACCGGTGCGGCAGCCGTGCAGGCCGTCCGCGAGCGCGAGTACGGCGCGGTTCTGATGGACTGCCAGATGCCCGAGCTCGACGGCTACGAGGCCACCGGCAGGATCCGCGCCGACGAGGACTCCTCCGGATCCGGGACCCACATCCCGATCGTGGCGATGACGGCCAACGCCATGAAAGGCGACCGTGAGCGCGCGCTGGCGGTCGGCATGGACGACTACATCGCCAAGCCCGTGGACCGCGCCGAGCTCGCCACGACTCTGCAGCGGTGGGTGCGTCCGACCGCACCCACGCGCTGACCGCGCGATCGCCGGCGCAGGCGCGTACCGGTCCGCATCGGATCGCCGCACCTGCGACGTGGCGGCACCGGCCGGTGCTCGTCGACAATGGTGGTCATGGCTGCGACGGCGTTGGTCACAGGAGCGACGGGTTTCGTCGGCGCGGCGCTCGTGCGCAGGCTGGCGGCGGACGGCGTCGCGGTGCGGGTCCTCGTGCGGCCCTCCAGCGACACCGCTGCGGTGGAAGGCTCCACCGTGGCGGTCGTGCGCGGCGATCTCACAGACCCGGGAGTGGCCGCCCGTGCGGTCTCCGGCGCCGATGTCGTCTACCACCTGGCGGCACGCAACGACCTCGGTGCCCCCGACGCCGCCGAGATGCGACGGGCGAACGTGGAGATCACCCGTGTCGTCCTGACCGCGGCCGCACGGGCGGGAGCGGTCGCCGTGCACTGCTCCTCGATCGCCGCGCTCGGTCCGACACCGGGGGCCGGGCTGGCAGGCGAGGCCCACTGGAGCGAGTCCGTCGTCCCCGTCGAGTACGCACGGAGCAAGCGTGAGGCTCACCTCGTCGCGCGCTCACTTGCTGCCGGCGGTGCCCGTGTCCGCATCGCGTCGCCCGGCGGCGTCTACGGGGCGGGTGACCACTCACCGCTAGTGGACATGATGGCCCGCGTCGTGAACGGCGTGCCGCTCGGGTACGTGCCGCGCAACCGCCAGTCGTTCGTCCACGTCGACGACTGCGCCGACGCGCTCGTCCGTGTCGGCGGCTCCGGCGTCGACGGGCGCGAGTACGTCGTCGTCGCCGACGCCGTCACCTTCCGCGAGTTCTGGACGATGCTCGCCCATGTGGCGGGGCGGCGGCGGCCGCTGCTCGTGCCCGCGTGGATGGTGCAGGCGGGTGCTCACGCCGCACCGCTGCTCTCGGCGATCAGCGGGCTCGACGCGGCCTACGTCCACGATGCCGCTGCGATGATCCGCTGGGACTCCGCCTACTCCGGCCGGCGGCTGCGCGACGAGCTCGGCTGGTCACCGCGCAGCCTCGCCGACGGCCTCGGCGACGTCGTCACATGGCTGCGCGACAGGCAGCGGGGCGGTGACTGACCTCGTGTCCGGCTCCGCGTGGCGCTGTCCCGCACCCGTTCGGTCCGCGACCCTGCCACCCGTGGCGTGGTGGTCGTCCCCGCGGTGGCGTCCGACGATGCCCACCGCCGCGCCGGCGGCCTTGGCCACGTCCTGCACGGCGAGCACGACGGGGATTCGCGCCACGACCGCCGCCCGCTCCCGGATTCCCCGCGTGCGCTGCACCGGCAGGGACATGTACACGGCCGCGCCCAACGCCGCTGCCAACCTCCCGCGGCTTCCGCCGGCGACCACGAGGAGGGCACCGCCGCCATAGGCG
>JAIBAC010000257.1 GCA_019695375.1 Acidimicrobiia bacterium | reverse complement strand
CCTCCGCGCGCGCTTGGGCTCGTGGCGGGCGCTATCGCGCCGGGCGGGCGCCGCTGAGCGGGACGGCGCCGTCATGCTGCCGCCGCGCGGCGGCGCCCCAGCGCGCGCAGGCGCGCCGACTGCGACCGCGGGTTCGCCGCCTGCTCGGCGGCAGACGGCCGGATCACCTTCGGCGTCAGGATCTCGAAGCCGGTGGGCCCGGGGGCGACCGGCATGCCGTGCGGAGCCGGCGCCGGCAGACCGCGTGCGCGGAAGGCACGCTTGACCATGCGGTCCTCGAGGGAGTGGTAGGAGATCACCGCGAACACGCCGCCCGGTGCCAGCAGGTCGGGCGCGCCGGCGAGCAAGTCGGCAAGAGCACCGAGCTCGTCGTTGACCTCGATCCTCAGTGCCTGGAAGGTCCGGCGCGCAGGGTGACGGCCGCTGCGACGCGTCGCAGCCGGGATGGCGGCGGTCACGATCGCGGCGAGCTCGGTCGTGGTCCGGATCGGCGCCCGGACGCGGGCGGCGACGATCGCGGCGGCGATCCTGCGCGCGAACCGCTCCTCGCCGTACCG
This sequence comes from Acidimicrobiia bacterium, assembly GCA_019695375.1. Classification (GTDB taxonomy): domain Bacteria; phylum Actinomycetota; class Acidimicrobiia; order UBA2766; family UBA2766; genus JAIBAC01. The sequence continues at coordinate 3,640 of JAIBAC010000257.1, read as the reverse complement.
CGCGATGAGGCGCGCAAGTGCTTCCTCGTCGTAGTCGTTGACGACGGCGGCGGCGGTGAGCGGCGCCGTGCGGTCCATCCGCATGTCGAGAGGGGCGTCCTGGTGCACGCTGAACCCGCGGTCCGCCCAGTCGAGCTGCGGAGACGACACCCCCAAGTCGGCCAGGACAGCTTGCACCGATGCCACCTCCTCTCGCTCCGCCAGGTCGGCCAGCGTCCGGAAGTCACCGCGCCGCAGGGCGACGCGGGACCCGTACTCGGACAGCGATTCGCCAGCGGCACTGAGGGCGGCCTCGTCCTTGTCGATCCCGATCAGGCGCGTGGTTCCCCCGAGCGCATCCAGGATCGCACGGGCATGACCACCGCCCCCCACGGTTGCATCGACGACCAGACCACCGCCTGCCGGGCGCAGCAGATCGACCACCTCGCCCACCAGGACCGGCTGGTGCCCGAACTTCCGGCTCACCCTCAGCCCCCCGGTTGGAATCCGACAGAAGCGGGCGGAGTAGGGGCCTTCCACCGAACCACCGGGGGACTGAAGCTGAGCCGAATGCCGTGCATTCGCTCAACCGACTTTGTTGTCAACTGCTGTGCGCCAGGGCTGGATCGGCTTCGTCCCGATTGGCTATCCGGTCGAGGCCTCTCTGCCTTGCTTCGTTCCAGTTCGAGTCGTTCCAGAGCTCGATCACGTCTCCGAGTCCGACGATCACGACCTCGTTCTCGAGCTCGAGCCCTGCGTACTCCCTCAAGTGGTCCCGGATCAGCACACGGCCGGACTTGTCGAGGTGGAGATCGGCGTCCGCCCCGCCGAGGACGACCCGGACGATGTCCCGGTTCGCCCTCGTTCCACGGTGCCGCTTCAGCTCCTCGTCGCGCCTCCGCACCCAGCTCTCCTCCGGATACACCAGCAGGCAGTACTCCTCTCCCCTCACGATCGTCAGCCCTCGGGCGAGGTCGTCCCTGAACCTGGACGGCATGGTGAGGCGACCCTTGTCGTCGAGTGAGTGCTTGAACTCACCGAATAGCACTCAGGCCTGCCTCGTCTGCCTTGCCTCGTCAACGTCGCTCCATCGACACCCGAGGGGCTGCGATCGTCGTTCCTTCCCCCGGCCGCCCTACCACTGGTGGTGGCAGTATCGCGACAGAGGGCGTTGCTTCGAGTCGCTGTACGGTAACGCACGTGTGCCCCACTGTCAACCATCTGGCCCCACATTCTCACCCCTATACCCCACAATCTCCCACCGAGGGCCCCCAGACGCGAGCGAACCGGGTGGCCCGAAGGCCGCCCGGTCCGCTCGGTCCCGTGGAGCAGCTTGAAGCCGCCGCCTGCGCTCCACGGTCACACGCCCTCTGCGGTTAAGGTGCCGCCGAAGCCGCACGGGCGTTCGCTCGGGAAGGCTCAGTCCTCCGTCGTCACCTCCCTGACGTCGGGGATGCGGCGACCGCTGACGGTCTCCATGACGATGGCCACGACCTGGTCCTTGGCTCCGGTGCCCCACGGCCGCAGTGGGAGGTGCTGCACGCGTTCGAGCTCACGAGGATCGGTGACCACTCGAGCGCTACCCGACACAAGGACGCTCCAGCCCGTCTGGTAGGTGGGGTCGGAGCCGTCGACCTCGAAGGCGACGGTGTGGCCGGCCTCGGCCTCGCGGAACAGGGTGCCTGTGCCGCACCGCACGAACACCAGGTCGTCCTCGACGACGGCGTTGACCGGGAACACGACCGGCCGGCCGCGCGAGGCGGTCGCGACGCGGCCGATGTGCGCCGCCGCCAGCAGGTCGCGGCATTCCGCGAGGTCGAGGATCTCGAGGCCGTTGGCATCGGTGAGCCTCATCCTGGTCTCCAGCGCCGCCGTCACGTCATCCACCGTCATGGGATGTCTGGACGGTCCCGCTCAAGAGGTAGTCCCACCAGTCCTGCCGCGCCTCTGAAGCGGTCTCGCTGAGCGCCGCGAAGAGGAGGTCGCGCACGGTGACGATCCCGCGGAGCCCACCGTCGGAGTCGACGACGGGGAGGTGACGGAAGTGGTTGCGCACCATCGTCTCGGCCGCCTCCCCCACCGACGTGTCCTCGACGATGGTCACGGGTTCGGCGACCATGTGGTCCCAGACCTGGCGGCCGTCCACCTCGCCTTCGGCAACCGCCTCGACGAGGTCGCGTTCGCTCAGGATCCCGACGAGGCGGCCGCGTCTGGTCACGAGCAGTGCACCGATGCCTTCGTCGCTGAGGATCGATGCGGCGCCTTGGAGGCTCTCGTCGGGTGAGACCGTGACCGGCACCCTCCGCATCAGACTCCGGACCTGCATCGCGTGCTCGCCCCCCTGGTCGACCTGTTGGAGCACATCCACAGACTGCGATGCGGGGTGCCGCGAACGGGAGGGCCGAAAGACCATATGTCTCTGCGCCGTGTGGGACGTGGGCCGGGGCCGCTCGGGTCCGACCGACCGGGAGCTTCCGGATGTCCGAGCCGCACCGGCGATCGCCCGCTACGGTGGCAGGTGCTGTTTGCAGCTACGAGAGGCATGCGAATGCTGCGCCAGATCCTGATCGCCGTGGACGGGTCGAGCGGCGGGAGCGCGGCCGCTCGCCTCGGCGCCGACGTAGCCGCCCGCTACGGGGCGTCCGTCGTGGTCGTGCACGTGAGCAACCCCCCTGCGGTGCTCAGCCTCAGCGGATCGACACCGGTGGATGCCCTCGACGACCTGATGCAGTCGTTGCAGGCACGCGCCTTCGCCGACGCGGACGCGATACTCGACGCGTCCGACGTTCCCCACACCGATGTCGCCCTCGTCGGATCGCCGGCGCGGGCGATCGTCGAGGAGGCGACCCGGCGCGGCGTCGACCTGATCGTCATCGGCCACCGCGGCCTGAGTGCCGTGGAGCGCTTCCTCATGGGCTCGGTCTCGACCCAGGTCGCACACCGTGCCACCTGTGCCGTCCTGATCGCGCCGCTACCGGAGGACGGTGACGACGACGGCGATGCCGGCGCCGGTGCCGGCTCGCGGTAGCGGCCCCCGCACGGGTCGCGATCAGGAGCGGGGCGCGGTCAGCGGGTAGGTGCGCACCAGCCACGGGAGCCAGCGCGCCGGCTCGGTTCCGGGATCGGCGTCGTAGACCGCTGCCACGGCCTCTGCGCCGGCGGCGTCCGCGATCAGGCCGTCGGCACCTGCGACGACACCGATCCGGCGCGCGACCTGCGCCTCGAGGTCGGGATGGCAGTGCCACGAGTGGAACGAACCGCCGTCGTCGGCGAGGACCTCCCAACCGGCGTCCTCACCACCGCCGGCCAGCGGTACCGGCTGGGCTGCCGCGGCGGTGAACCCGTCGTCCTCGCCGTCGGCGAGGAAGGCGTCCACGTCGCGTCGACGGATGCCGAGTCCGATCAGGGTCAGGGTCGGGTGCGTGACACGGTGGCGGGCGGCGAAGCGCCGGGCGGTCTCGGCGGCGGCGAAGACCGCCGGCCACCGGATCTTCCCGGCCTCGAACGCATCGGTCGTGGCAGCGACGAGGGCGCCGAGCCCGGCGGGGTCGCCACCCCAGTGCGCGAGGAGCGCCTGCCTCTCCTCGACGTCGACGTCGGTCCACCCGAGCGCCCAGTAGCCGGGGAACTGGCATGCGATGCACTCGCTCGCGCTGAGGTA
>JAIBAC010000256.1 GCA_019695375.1 Acidimicrobiia bacterium | reverse complement strand
CAGCGTCGCGAGGCGGCGGTCTGCGGGCATGCGGCGCATCACGACCATGTGCTCGCACACCGCACCGTCGGGGCCGTGCACGTCGGCGACGCCGAGGTACACGTCGGGGGCGAGGCGCCGGTTCAGCTCGACCTCGCGCACACACAATCGCCGCCGCGCCTCCAACGTCGACAGGTCGACGTAGTCGAGACGCACCGGCTTCTTGACCTTGTACGCCGCGTCGCCGACGAAGACCACCACCGAGATGAGCGTCTCGACGAGCCGTGCACCCACCATGGCGGCCATGCTAAGTCGCTGTCCGGCGTGATCACGGCGTCGGTATCATCGCCCGGCCGCAGCCCACCAGACACCGAGCACACAGTGACGACCCGCTTCCCCCGCCCCACCGAAGCCGACACGTTCGCGGCGCTCGAGGAGCGCAGGCTCGAGCGCTGGAGTGCCGACGACACCTTCCGCCGCTCCGTCGAGGCCCGCCGCGGCGGTCCCACGTTCGTGTTCTACGACGGCCCGCCCTTCGCCAACGGTCTCCCCCACTACGGCCACATCCTCACCTCCTACGTCAAGGACTCGATCCCGCGCTACTTCACGATGCGCGGCAACCTCGTCGAGCGGCGCTGGGGCTGGGACTGCCACGGCCTCCCCGTCGAGCTCGACGCCCAGCAGAAGCTCGGCCTGCGCGGCGTGAAGGAGATCAACGAGTTCGGCGTCGGGGCGTTCAACGAGGTGTGCCGCGACTCGGTGTTCACCTATGCCGCCGAGTGGCGCAAGGTCATCGACCGCATCGGGCGCTGGGTCGACTGGGACGACCAGTACCGCACGCTCGACCTCTCCTACATGGAGACGGTCATGCACATCTTCGCGACCATGCACCACCGTGGTCTCGTCTACGAGTCCTACAAGGTCCTCGCGTACTGCACGTCGTGCCAGACACCGCTGTCGAACTTCGAGACACGCCTCGACGACAGCTACCGCGACCGCACCGACCCGACCGTCACCGTGCGGCTCCCCCTCGTCGACAGACCGTCGACGTCACTGCTCGTGTGGACGACGACCCCGTGGACGCTGCCCTCGAACGTCCTCGCCGCCGTCAACCCCGACCTGGCCTACGAGACGTGGCGCTCCCCCGACGACGGCAGCGAGGTCGTGCTCGCGGCGTCGTCGTTTCCGTCGTACGCGGACGAGCTCGAAGGCTGGACCAGGGTCGCGACGTCGAAGGGCGCCGACTGGGTCGGCCATGGGTACGAGCCCGTCTTCGACTACTTCGCCGACGTCGAGGGCGCGTTCCGCGTCGTGGCCGCCGACTTCGTGACCGAGGGCGACGGCACCGGCATCGTCCACATGGCGCCGGGCTTCGGCGAGGACGACGCCCGCGTGGGCCACGCCGAGGGGGTGCGCGGCCCCATGCCCGTCCGCGACGACGGCACGTTCGACCCCGCAGTTCACGACTTCGCGGGTGTCCACGTGCTCGACGCCAACGCCGGGATCGAGCAGCTCCTGCGCGACCGCGGCAGGGTCTTCGCCGCCGCTCCGCACGTGCACGCGTACCCGCACTGCTGGCGCTGCGACAGCCCCCTGATCTACCGAGCGATCGACTCGTGGATGGTCGCGATCGACAAGCTGCGCGACCAGATGACGGCAGCCAACGAGGACATCCGCTGGATCCCCGACCATGTCGGCCCCGGGGCGATGGGCCACGGCATAGCGAGCGCACCGGACTGGGCGCTGACCCGCAACCGGTTCTGGGGCTCGCCCGTGCCCGTGTGGAAGTGCGACACCGGGGGATCCGACTGCGCCCACGTCGTGCCCGCCTCGATCGCCGAGCTCGAGGAGCTGGCAGGCACCGAGGTGACCGACCTCCACCGCCCCGCCGTCGACGAGCTCACGTGGGCGTGCGAGTGCGGCGGCACCATGCGCCGCGTCGCCGACGTGCTCGACTGCTGGTTCGAGTCCGGCTCGATGCCCTTCGCCCAGGTGCACTGGATGGGCGAGCCCGTCAGCGCGATCCAGTACCCCGCCGACTTCATCGTCGAGTACGTGGGCCAGGTGCGCGGCTGGTTCTACACGCTGATCGTCATGGCCACCGCGTTGACCCAGCGGGCGTCGTTCCGCAACTGCCTCGCGCACGGCATCCTGCTCGGCGACGACGGCCGCAAGCTCTCCAAGCGGCTGCGCAACTTCCCCGACCCCGACGCCGTGATCGGCACGTACGGGTCCGACGCGTTGCGGGCGGCGCTGCTGTCGAGCCCGATCGTGCGCGGCGGCGACGGGTCCGTCAGCATCGACACGGTCAGCGACGCGTCGAGGCGGTTCCTCGCGCCGCTGTGGAACGCCTACACGTTCTTCGCCACCTACGCCGAAACCGCCGGTTACACGGGAGCAGGACCCGACGCACCCGGCGACGCCGAACCGGCTCACCCGCTCGACCGCTTCGCGCTGGCGGCGGTGGAGCACCTGCGTGACGAGGTCACGACGCACATGGACGCGTTCGAGCTGGCACAGGCGTACGAGGCCGTCGGGCGCTTCCTCGACAGGCTCACGAACTGGTACATCCGCCTGTCGCGGCGACGCTTCTACGGTCCCACCGGGGACGTGTCAGGCCGCGAGCGTGAGCCGTTCGACACGCTGTATGCGGTGCTGTCGCGGACCGCCGTCGTCGTGGCGCCGCTGCTGCCGTTCCTCGCCGACGAGCTGCACGAACGCCTCGGTGGAGACGACTCGGTGCATCTCGCGGACTGGCCCGCACCTGCGCCGGCGTGGGCCGATGCGGACCTGATCGCCGAGAACGACACCATCCGCAACCTGGTGAGCACCGCACGTGCCCTGCGCGCCGAGGCCCGGATACCCAACCGCCAGCCGCTGTCGACGCTCATGGTCGCCGGCGCCGACCCCGACGTCGTAGCCCGCTACCGCGACGTCATCGAGTCGGAGGCGAACGTGAAGGAGGTCCGCGTCGTCCTCGACGCCGCGGAGCTGTCGACGCCGCGGGTGGTGCCGGATCCCCGCGTCCTGGGCCCGCGGCTGGGCGCCAAGGTCCAGGCCGTGCTGCAGGCGGCGCGCGACGGAGACTTCGTCCTCGGTGACGACTCGACCGCGACCGTGGCCGGCGAGGTGCTCGGCCCCGGCGAGTTCAGCGTGCGCCTCGACCCCGCACGCGACGACCTCGGTGTGACCAGCGAAGGCGACCAGGTGGTGGCTCTCGATCTCGCGCTGACCCCCGAGCTGGAGGTGGAGGGGCACGCCCGCGTGCTGCTGCGCCACGTGCAGAACCTGCGCAAGACCGCAGGGCTCGACGTCGCCGATCGCATCCGCCTCCTCGTCGAGGGCGGCGATCGCACTGCTGCGGTCCTCGACAGCCACGGCGACACCGTCATGGCCGAGGTGCTCGCCGTCTCGCTGGACCGGTCGGGTCCCAGGCTCGCTCACACGGCAGACGTGGACCTCGACGGCGAGGCCGTGCTCGTCAGCCTCGACCGCGCCTGACCGAGATCGGTCAGGCGTCCTCGTCGCGGCGCACGAGACGCTGGAACAGCCCACCGGAGCTGTCGGGGCCACCTGGGGGCGCCTGTCCGGGGCCGGGGCTCGCGACCGGCGCGGATCCAGGGGGCGCGGGCGGGACCTGTCCCGGCGGCATCGAGCCCGGCGGCATCGGCGCACCCACGGCGGGAGGCGGCATCGCAGGGCCCTGGCCCGGACCGGCTCCGGGAGCAGGCGCCGGCGCCGGACCCGGGCGCGAAGCGCCGGGTGGCCCCAGCGGGGCACCAGGAGGTGGCATGCCCGGCAGCCCCGGTGGCGGCGGCTGCGGGCCGCCCTGCTGACCGGGCGCACCGGGTGGACCGCCGGCGGGCGGTGCTCCGAGCGGTACCTGGCCGGGAGGCGTCGCGCCGGGGCCGGGACCGCCGAGGCCGGGACCGCCGAGGCCCGGCTGCGGTCCGGGCCCTTGAGCGGGTAGAGGCGCCGGCCGCGGACCGGGACCGGGCGCGCCGGCACCGCCGCCGGGCAGCAGCGGTGAGCCGAGGCCTGGCGGCGGTCCGCCGGGGGCGGCCGGTGCAGGCGGGATCGGGCCACCGAGGCCTGGGCTCACCCGCACCTCCGGGCGGTCGGGACCGCTGTCGATGGACGGGAACGACGAGAGGCGATCGGACGCTGCGGGTGGCGCCGAGCCGGGTGGTGCCCGGCCACGGCCCGGGCGCCCCGCCGCCGGCCCGCCGAGCCCGGCACCGGGAGGTGCGGGACGGGCCC
>JAIBAC010000255.1 GCA_019695375.1 Acidimicrobiia bacterium | reverse complement strand
CCTGGTGCTCCAACGTCGACGTCGTGGCCGCGAGGTGCTCCAACACCCGCGTTGGCGGTCAGCCGAGAGCCGTCAGGGCGCGGGCGATGATCGTGCGCTGGATCTCGTTGGTGCCTTCCCAGATCGGGTACACCCGCGCGTCGCGGTACCATTTCTCGACTGGGTGGTCGCGCATGTAGCCGTGCCCGCCGAGGATCTGCTGCGCCTCGTAGGTCACCTTGACGGCCGTGTCGGCGGCGAAGCACTTCGCCATCGACCCCTCGCCCCGTGCCAGGGGGACGCCGGCGTCGGCCATCCAGCCCGCCCGCCAGACCAGCATCCGTGCAGCGTCGAGCTGCATCGCCATGTCGGCGAGCTTGTGGCCGATCGCCTGGTGGTCGGCGATGGGACGCCCGAACGCCTCGCGCTCCTTGGCGTAGTCGAGCGCGTACTCGAGGGCCGCCCGCGCGAGGCCGACCGCGGTGGCACCGTACGACAGGCGCGAGTACTGCAGGAGGAAGAGCGGGTTGGCGCCGCCGCCACCGCGTCCGCGGCCGCCGGCAGCGGTACCACGTCCGGAGGGTTCGCCGCCGAGTCGGTTCTCCAGCGGGACCCTGCAGTCCTCGAGCACGACCTCGGCGGTGTGGGACGCGCGCACGCCGAGCTTGTCCTCGACACGGCCCATCGACAACCCGGGCATGCCCGACTCGACGAGGAACGCCGCCATGCCCGCCCAGCCCGCGCCCGGCTCGTCGACGGCGAACACGACGTGGATGTCGGCGATCCCGCCGTTGGTGATGAAGCACTTCGTGCCGTCGAGGACGTACTCGTCGCCGTCACGGCGGAACGTCGTGCGCATCGCGCCGACGTCGGACCCGCCGGTGGGCTCGGTGATGCACACCGCGCCGAGACGCACCACCTCGGGATCGCAGAAGCGGGGCAGCACCCGCCGGCACTGCTCCTCGGTGCCGAAGGCGAGCACCGGGCCGGCAGCGTAGATCGACGACGCGATCGTCGTCGCGATGGCGGCGCAGCCCCAGGCGAGCTCCTCCATCACGGCGAGGTTGGTGACGCCGATCAGCCCGCCCGGGACACCACCGCCGCCGAAGACCTCGGGCAGCCCGAAGCTCAGCAGTCCGACAGCGTTCGCCTTCTCGAGCACTGGCCACGCCACCTCGGCGCTGCGGTCGTAGTCGGCGGCGACGGGGCGGATCTCGCGTTGCGCGAAGTCGCGGGCGAGGTCGCGCATCTCATACTGCTCAGGTGTCAGCGCGAAGTCGACCATGGGCCAAGGCTGCCACGACCGCGGCGAAGTGTCGCCGCGCCACGCCGTCGCCGGCATGCCGTCAGGTGGGATCGACGTCGTAGACGAGGTGGTCACCCTCGACGCGGGCGACGTCCCACGGAGGGTGGGGGTGGAGGCGGCCGTCGTGCATCAGGTGCGCGACGGGAACACCGCGGAGCAGGACCGCGGCGTCGGCGACCATGCGGCGGTGGCAGCGCCACCAGACGCTCTCGGAGCACATGATCACACTCGGGCGTGCCGCGGCGTCGGCGATGACCGCCGCGAGGCCCGCGGCGAACTCGTCGGTCCTCATGTGTGCCGCGTAGGCACGGAACGCCGGGTGCGTCAACGCCGTGTCGACGCTGTCGCCATCGAGACGCCTGCGCCCACCGAGGCGGCGCTCCCAGCGGTAGCCGATGCCCCCGGCATCGAGCCAGGTGCCCATCTCCCGCGAGAAGTGGGGCACGTGCCTGCTCCCCGGGTACGAGCGGATGTCGATGACGGCCTCGATGCCGACACCGTGCAGCAGCGCCACGAACTCGTCGGCGCCGAGGGTCCCGTGGCCGACGGTGAACAGTGCAGGCGACACCGGCCGGTTCAAGACGCCCCCGGGCAGGTGACGTCGATAGCGGCGGGCACGACGTCGATGGTCACGCGGCCGGTGTGCTCGCGCCAGATCTCGCCGTCGTGCTCGAAGGGCAGGTCGCCGGAGTCGGAGGCGAGCACGACGCGGCGCCCGCGGGTGAGCACGACGCCCGGCTCGCCGCCGTGCGCACCGTCGACGACCTTGCCCATGAGGGCGAAGAACTCCTCGCGCGTCCCGACGGCGAGCACGCAGACGTCGAGGCGGCCGTCGTCGAGCTCCGACCCTGGCAGCACGTGGATCGTGCCCGAACGGTGAGCGGCACCGCCCACCGCGGCAAGCATGATCGGGCCGTCGGCGACGGTGACGTCGTCGACCTCGACGCGCCCGCGGTAGGCGACGAGCTCCTGGGCGACGGCGGTGCCGGCTGCGGTGTAGAGCTCCCGCCCCGTCAGCTCCGGGAACCGCGCGGTCGCGTCCAACGTCCAGCGGAAGAACCCCGTGGACGCTCCGAGCAGCACCGCGCGGGCCGCCTCGACGAAGCGGTACAGGTCGATCGGGCGCGTGGCTGCGCGTCCTTCGAGCACGGAGCCGAGGGCCTGCTGCCACGCGACGTCACCCCAGAGGGCGCGGAACATCGAGTTGCCCGTGCCCCCCGGGACGATCGTGATCGGAACGGTCCCCGGCGATGTGCCGCCGCCGGGAGTGCCTGCCGGCCAAGTGCCGAGGTGCCGTGACACGACCTCTGCAACCGTGCGCGCGCTGCCGTCGCCGCCAACGACGACCACCGCCGCGCTTCGGTGTCCTGACAGCGTGTCGGCGAGTCCCGGCACCGGGTCGGTCTCGTCGGGTGCCGCGGTCTCGAACACGTCGACGGCCGCGCCGGTGCCGTGGATGCGCGCGGCGACCTCGTCCGCTATGTGGGCAGCACCGCCGCGGGCATGGGGGTTGCGGACCAGCAGGAACCGCTCGCAGTTGGGGCTCACGTGAGCTGGTCCGCGAGCCGGCGTGCGCCGCGTGCTGCCAGCGCCATGATCGTGATCTGGGGGTTCACCGCCGTCGACGACGGCATCACCGACGCGTCCAGGATCCAGAGCCCGTCGGCGTCGTGGACGCGCCCCCAGGCGTCGACGACCGAGCTGGCCGGATCGGTGCCCATCCGCGCGGTGCCCATCGGGTGGTACGCCGACAGCTTGAGGTCGGACCGGCGGATCCGCGCTGAACGCAGACGCTCGACGTCGCCGCGGGTCCGAACGGCCGTGTACCCCGGCAGCATCGGGTAGACCTCGGTCGCGCCCGCCGCGAGGTAGATCTCGCAGGCCGCGGCGATGCCCTCGACCACCTTGCGGACGTCGTCGGGGGCGAGGGAGTAACGGATCACCGCCCCGCGCCGCGGCGGCGTCACGCGCCCGGAACCGGCGTCGGAGATGATCGACCCACACGCAGCCATCTGCGGAAAACGCGCGAAGTACCGCTTCATCTCGAGGCCGATGCCGGGCAGGCTGCCCGCCGAGTAGCCGATCCCCGGCGGCGGGAACGTCGCCTCGAGCAGGATGCCGTCGCGGAGCTTGGCGTCCACGAAGTAGCTCTGCATCACGCCCCGCCACGCGTGGAGCGCCTCGTCGAACAGGGCGGTGGTTCCGGCACCGGGATGGACGACGAGGTTGCGGCCCAGCTGTCCCGAGGTGCCGGCGAGGTGCTGGCGAGCGAGGAGGGCAGGCGTGAAGATCGCGCCGGCGGCGAGGACGACAGCCCGGGCTCTCACGCGCAGCTCGGAGCGGGGCGAGTCCGTCAGGGGGTCGTGGGCGACGGCATGGACGCCGGCGGCACGCCCCGACTGCATCTCGATGCGGTCGACGCGGCAGTGGGCGAAGACACGGGCACCTGCCGCGACGGCGCGGGGCAGGTACGAGACGGCCATCCCCTGCTTCGCGTCGATCGGGCAGCCGAACGCGCAGCGCCCGTGGCCGTGGCAGTGGCGGGCGTTGCGCCGGATCCGCCCGCGCGCGAACCCGAGCGCGGCGGCGCCGCGGCGGAACACGGCGCCGATGGCACCGAGCGTCTCGTCGGGAACCGGCGCGACCCCGATCACGTCCTCGACGTCGTCGAAGATCGGGGCCATGTCGTCGGGGCTGATCCGGTCCAACCCCAGCCGCGACCACGAGTGCAGGATCCACTCTGGCGTGCGGAAGCAGGTGCCGGAGTTGATCACGGTGGTGCCGCCGACGGCGCGCCCCATCGGCAGCGATATCAGCGGCGTGCCGAAGGTGTTCGTGAGGCCGTTGTCGCGGTAGACCCCGAAGAGGCCGTCGTCGAGGGTGCCTGGACGGTGTGTGCCGTTGGCCTGCCCGCCCTCCTCGAGGACCACGACGGTGAGCCCCGCGGTCGCGAGCTCGTGCGC
>JAIBAC010000254.1 GCA_019695375.1 Acidimicrobiia bacterium | reverse complement strand
GGCTTCGCGGAGGCCGACGTCGGGAGGGTCTTCGAGGCCTTCCACCGCGGTGACCCGTCGCGCAGCCGTGCGACCGGGGGCGCGGGCCTCGGCCTCGCGATCGCACGCCGCCTCGTCGAGGCCCATGGCGGCACCGTCTGGGCCGCCAACGCCGGCTCCGGCGGCGCCCTCGTCGGGTTCACGATCCCCACCTGACACCCCCGACGCATGAACGGACGTGGGGACTCAGATCGCGTTGTGAGCGCGTTTTGCGTCCCCACGTCGGGGGTCGTGACGGACGTGGGGACTCAGATCGCGTTGTGAGCGCGTTTTGCGTCCCCACGTCGGGGGTCGTGACGGACGTGGGGACTCAGATCGCGTTGTGAGCGCGTTTTGCGTCCCCACGTCATTTGGCCGGGGGATGTGGTCGAGGCCACCATCGCCACCATGCCATCCCCTGCGGACGCCGCGGCGCAGCGGCGCACGTTCGCGATCATCAGCCACCCCGACGCCGGCAAGACCACGCTCACCGAGAAGCTCCTCCTCTACTCGGGCGCGATCGAGCAGGCGGGGTCGGTGCGCGACCGCCGTGACCGCCGTTCGACGACGTCGGACTGGCAGGACATCGAGCAGCGCCGCGGCATCTCGATCAGCTCGACGGTGCTGCGCTTCGACTACCGCGACACGTTCCTGAACCTGCTCGACACCCCCGGCCACCGCGACTTCAGCGAGGACACCTACCGCGTGCTGTCGGCCACCGACGCCGCCGTCATGGTCATCGACGCCGCCCGCGGCGTCGAGGCGCAGACGCTGAAGCTGTTCGAGGTGAGCCGCCAGCGCGGCATCCCGCTGCTCACGTTCGTGAACAAGTGCGACCGCCCCGGCCCCGGCCCCCTCGGGATCCTCGACGAGATCGAGGACAAGATCGGCTTGCAGCCGACGCCGGTCACGTGGCCGGTCGGCCTCGGGCAGGACTTCGTCGGTGTCGTCGACCGCCGCGACAGGTCGATCACGCGCTTCACCCGCGCCGAGCACGGCGCGACCGAGGCGCTCGAGGACCTCGCGCACGGCTACGACTCGCTGCCGGCGGAGGGTCCCTTCGGTGAGCAGGCGCACGAGGAGCTGTCGCTGCTCGAGGAGATGGTCGTGCCCTACGACGCCGAGACCTTCCTCGCCGGCGTCTCGACACCGGTGTTCTTCGGCTCGGCGCTGTGGAACTTCGGCGTGCGCCACCTCCTCGACGCCGTCGTCGACCTCGCGCCGCCGCCGGGGCCGCAGCTCACCGCCGACGGCAGCCACCGCGACGTCGACGCGCCGTGCTCGGGCTTCGTGTTCAAGATCCAGACCGGCATGGACCGCAACCACCGCGACCACGTCGCGTTCGTGCGGGTCTGCTCGGGCACGTTCGTGCGCGGCATGACCCTCACGCACGAGCCGTCGGGACGGCCGGTCAACACCAAGCACGCCCAGTTCCTCTTCGGCGCCGAGCGCGCCACCGTCGACGAGGCCGGCCCCGGTGACGTCGTCGGCCTCGTCAACGCGTCGGAGCTGCGCATCGGCGACACCCTCTACGACGGCGCCCGCGTGCGGTTCCCGCCGATCCCGACGTTCGCGCCGGAGCTGTTCCGCACGGTGCGCAACAAGGACACGTCGCGCTACAAGCAGTTCAAGAAGGGCATGGCCCAGCTCGACCGCGAGGGCGTCGTGCAGGTGCTGCGCCACCCCGACGTCGGCGACCAGGCGCCCGTGCTCGCCGCCGTCGGCGAGCTGCAGTTCCAGGTCGCCGAGGAGCGCATGGCCGACGAGTTCGGCGCTGCCGTGATCCTCGAGCCGTCGCGCTACATCGAGGCGCGCCAGACCGACACCGAGAGCGCCAGAGAGCTGCGGGCGCTGCGCGGCGTCGACGTGCTCGAGAAGGACGACGGCGCCCTCTTCGCGCTCTTCGACTCCAACTACGTGCTCAACCGCACGCTCGAGGACCACCCCGAGCTGACGCTGCGCTCGATCGTGGTCGCGTGAGTCTTACATCACGCATCAGGTCAATTGATACAATGATGCCTATGATGATCCGGACCCAGATCTCTCTCACCGAGGAACAGCACGAGCGCCTCAGGGCTCTGGCCGCTGAGCGGGGTGAGTCGATGTCGGCGCTGATCCGCGAGGCGATCGATGCGGTCGGCGCCGTGGATCGTCGCCGCGAAGCGCACCGACGGTTGCTCGCGTGGGCTCGCGACAGCGGGTTCAGGTCGGGGGACACCGACGTGAGCGAGAACCACGACACCTACCTCTACGGGGCCGAACGGCGGTGATCTTCGCCGACACCTCCGGCTTCTACGCCTTGGCCGACATGAACGACCACAACCACGCGAGCGCGGGCTCCGTGATGGCGGCGCTGACCGACGACGAGATCGTCACACACAGCTACGTCCTCTCGGAGTCGGTCTCCCTCTTGCACGCCAGGTTCGGGCGCGATGCCGTGAAAGGGTTCCGCGAGAACGTCCTGCCGCGAGTCGACCGTGTGGTCTGGATCGGTGCATCCATACACGACGTGGCCCTGGATGCGCTCGTGGGATCGACGTCGAAGCGGGGCCCCTCGTTCGTCGATCTCGTCAGCTTCGAGGTGATGCGCCGTGAGGGCATCCGCCGGGCGTTCGCTTTCGACCGGGACTTCGTCAGGGCGGGTTTCGAGCTCGTCCGCTGACGCTGTTGCTACCGTGGCGTCCTCTGTGGCGCACCGACGGCGAAGGGACCGACGTGAAGGCGCTAGTGACAGGCGGGGCGGGGTTCATCGGCTCCAACCTCGCCGACGCCCTCCTCGCCCGCGGCGACGAGGTGCGTGTCCTCGACGACATCTCGACGGGGTTCCGTGACAACGTCCATCCCGACGCCGAGCTCGTCGTCGGCGACATCCGCGACCGTGACACGGTGGCCGCCGCGGTGGCGGGCTGCGAGGTCGTGTTCCACGAGGCCGCGCACCGGGCGGTGCTCAAGTCCGTCGACCAGCCGCTCGCGACCGACGAGGCCAACACCCGCGGGACCCTGCACGTGCTCGACGCCGCGCGTGACGCCGGGGTCCGCCGTGTGGTGATCGCGTCGTCGTCGAGCGTGTACGGCGGCGCCGAGGTGCTGCCCACGCCCGAGTCGGCGCCGCTGCGGCCGCGCAGCCCCTACGCCGTGTCGAAGCTCGCGGCGGAGCAGTACACGCGGGTCTTCGCCGAGCTGTACGGCATCGAGACCGTCGCCCTGCGCTACTTCAACGTGTTCGGCCCGCGCCAGCGCCCCGACTCGCAGTACGCGGCGGTGATCCCGCTCTTCATCGACGCGCTCCGCGCCGGGCGCGCCCCGGTCGTGCACGGCGACGGCGAGCAGAGCCGCGACTTCACGTTCATCGACGACACCGTCGCCGCCAACCTCGCGGCCGCCACGGCGCCGGCGGACGTGGCGAGCGGGGGCATCTACAACATCGCGTGCGGCGACCGGCACTCGCTCCTCGAGCTCCTCGCCGTGCTCGGGCGGATCCTCGACGTCGACATCGCGCCTTCCTTCGGCGCCTCGCGCCCCGGCGACGTCCGCAACTCCTGCGCCGACATCAGCGCCGCCCGCCGCGACCTCGCCTACGAACCGCGCGTCTCCTTCGAGGACGGCCTCGAGCGCACCGTCGCCTGGTTCACCCGGTCTTCTGTTGGATAACGGATCGGCCAGCTAGGGGGTTGGATAACCACGGCGCGCAAAAGCGCGCCTCTGGCTATCCAACACCCCTCAGCTGGCCTGATCGTCATCCAAGCCCGAGTGCCGGCGGATACGATCGGCGGCCATGGCGCACACGCGTGCCCCGAGCGAACCCCGACGGCGTGGGCGCGCCGGACGGCGGGTCCTCGTGCTCGACCTCGTCGGGCTCGGTCTGTTCCTCGCCGGGGCGGGCTGGTCGTTCGCGAGCGCCGCGCTCGGTGGCGGCGCGGCGCCGGTGCCGGTGGCGTCACTGTGGCTCGCGTGCCTCGCCGCCGTCGTCGCCGGCCTGTTCCTGTCCGGTCTGGGCCGCTGGCTGGCGCCGCTCGCGGTCGTCGCCGGCGGGATCGTCTTCGTGATCCGCAACGCCGACCGTCTCGGCGACACCGTCTTCGGTCCGCTCGGCTACTCGAATGCGACCGGCGAGCTCTTCGTCGTCGGCGGCCTCGCGGGGCTGATGGCGGCCGCGGCCGCGCCGGGCGGCTGGGGCTGGCTGGCGCGGGCGCCGGCGCTCGTGGCGGCAGCCGGCTTCGCGGTGCTGGTCTTC
>JAIBAC010000253.1 GCA_019695375.1 Acidimicrobiia bacterium | reverse complement strand
CCCGTCGCGGTCGTAGGGCACGCAGTAGGCCTCGATCGCGGCGACATCGCCCGGCGCCTGGTCGGCCTCGATGCGCGCGAGGTCGAGGGCGGCGACGGCGGCTTCGTCCGCAACGCGGTCGTTGACGCGGAACGGCTTCGCCGGCGGCGCCGTCGAGTACAGGCCCATCGAGTTCTTGGTCACGAACCAGCCGACACCGGTCACGAGGCCGAGGTCGCCGGGCCGCCCGCGCAGATGCTGCACCATCGACGCGATGGAGTGCGTGACGTAGTCGTTGCCGGGGCCGCCGAAGTACGGGAGGCCTCCGGTCACGGTGAACGGTCGCGTATCGCCGGCTTCGAGGCCGAGCGCCTCCATCGCGAACTGCACCGCCGACGGGAAGCACGAGTAGAGGTCGAACGCGGCGATCGCGTCGACGTCGACCGCGGCGAGGCCGAAGACGTTGGCGGCGTTCCTGCGAATCGCCGGCGAGTGGTCGTAGGCGACCCGCTCGCTCACGTACCAGATGTCGGTGCAGTCACTGCCGACCCACGGGAACACCCAGCGGTCGGCGGGCACGCCCTGGGCGCGGGCCTCCTCGACGGTCGTGAGCAGGAGCGCCGCCCCCTGGTCGACGTCGAGGATCGCGTTGACCGACTTCGGGTACGGCGCGCACACCATCCGGTTCGTGTCGGTGACGGTCATCAGGTCGGCTGCGCTGCGCTCGGCGGGGAACCATGCGTAGGGGTTCGACGCCGCCACGGCGGTGAACGGCGCCATCAGCCTGCCGATGAAGTCGTCGTGCTCAGCGGGTGTGCGCCCCGCCGACGCCCGCAACGCCGTCTCGAACATCGGATACGTGCGGATCGGCAGGATCGCCATGTGGCGCATCTCGCCGGGGTGGACAGGATCGCGCTGCGGACGCGGCTCCGGCGGTGTCGCGCTCGTCTCCCACTCGACGCGATGGCCGGCCTTCTTGGCGGCCTTCTTGGCGGCACCCGCCTCGCCGCCCGTGAGCAGAGCCGCACGGATCTCGCCTGCCTGCAGCGCCTTGCAGAGGCGGTTCAGCTCCTCCTGGGGGGTGTTCCCACCGACGTCGAGGTACCGGCGCTGCGGGGCGTCGATACCGAGACGTCCCGCGAGGAGCCCCGGCGCGTCACCGAAGTTCCAGGAGAAGACGTTGACGACGGTGAGGGCGTCCACGCGCGCGAGCGGGTAGGCGCCCGCGTCGTCGGCGGCCGCCTCGACGGCTTCGACCATGAGGTCCATCGGGCCCGCGAGTTCGGGCCACGTCTGGAAACGGCGCGTCGCCTGGCCGGCACCGATGATGACCGGGGCACGGGGGTCGAGGGTCACGTCAGCGCGCCTTCCACTCGGGTGCGCGCTTCTCGACGAAGGCTCGCGGTCCCTCGCGGAAGTCCTCGGTCGCGTACAGAGGCATCATCTTGTCGAGCACGAGACGCCAGCGATCCTCGGCGCCCATGTCGCGTCCCTCGACGACGGCCGCCCGCGAGGCCCGCACGGCAAGCGGTGCGTTCGCGGCGATGCGGTCGGCGAGAGCGAGCGCCGCCTCGAAGACCGCGCCCTCCTCGACGACGGCGTTGACGAGGCCGAGGTCGTGGAGCCGTTCGGCGGGCAGCGGATCGCCGGTGAGCAGCATCTCCATCGCGACCTTCTCCCCGAGCAGTCGCGGGAGGTTGGCGACGCCGCCGGCCATCGCGAGCAGTGATCGCTTGACCTCGGGCACCCCGATGCGGACGCCTCTCGCGGCGACGATGAGGTCGCTGGCGATCGCGAGCTCGCACCCCCCTGCGAGCGCGTCACCGGCCAGCGCGGCGATCACCGGCTTCGTGCGCTCGCGCCGCACGTAGCCACCGAAGTCGCCACGCGCGGTGATCATCTCGGTGACACGCCCGGAGGCCACGAGCTTGAGGTCGGCACCGGCGCAGAACACGGGTCCGTTGTGGGTCAGCACACCCACCCAGAGCGCCTCGTCCTCCTCCAGGCGGTCCACCGCGGCCTCGAGACCCGTGGCGAGGTCACCGTTGACCGCGTTGCGGGCCTCGGGTCGGTTGAGCGTGATCACCAGGACACGCCCCCTCACCTCGGACAGGACGGCGTCACCCATGAGTCGTCTCCACAGCCGGTTACTGATCGGGGAGTCAGTAAGCGTAGTTGCCGGAGGTGTTGCGGCCGAACGCGGACGCGGCCCGCGTACCCTGCAGGCGGTGAACTGGGTAGACCTGGTCCTCGTCGGGCTCCTGCTCGTCGCCGCGTGGTGGGGCGGCGTGACGGGCTTCGTGTCCCAGGCCGTGATCCTCGTCGGGCTCGTCCTCGGATTCCTCGCCGGGGCCGGACTCGCCGTGTGGTTGTCCGCACGCGTGCTCGACTCCGACACCCGCGCGATCGTCGCGATCGCGACGGTCATCGCAGTCATCGGGCTCTTCTACGCCGGCGCGGCCGCGATCGGCTCGTGGATCAAGCACCGCGTCCCGCAAGGCTGGCCGCGCGGGATCGACGCGGCTGCCGGCACGGCGACCGCGATGGTCGGTGTCGCCGTCATCACCTGGCTGATCGCGATGCCCCTCGCCGAGAGCCCCTTCGACACCGTGTCAACAGGGGTCAAGGACTCGTTCGCGATGACGGTCGTGCAGGCGGAGCCACCGCCGCGAAACGTCATGGGCTCGCTGCGAGCCGCGTTGAAGGCGACCGGGTTCCCCCGCGTGTTCGACGAGCTGCCCGCCGCCTTCGGTGGCCAGACCTCCCCACCGGATCCGTCGATATCGGCAGACCCCCAGGTCGACATGGTCGGCGACTCGACGGTGAAGATCCTCGGCGAGGCGTGCCGTACCGGCAGCCAGGGATCGGGATGGGTCTTCGCGCCCGGCTACGTCGCCACCAACGCGCACGTGGTCGCCGGCGTCGACGGCTCCGTCGAGGTCGAGTCGCGCCGCGGGCAGCGCTCCGACGGCGAGGTCGTCGCGTTCGACCCCGAACGTGACGTCGCCGTCGTCCATGCCCCCGACCTCGAGGCGCCGGCGGTCCGCTGGACGACCGACGACGCCCCCAGCGACCTCTCGGTCACGGCACTCGGATACCCCCAGAACCAGTCGTTCACGTCGGCGCCGGCGCGGGTGCGCCAGGAGCTGCTGGCCAAGGGCCGCGACATCTACGACGAGAACATCGTCGACCGCAGCATCTACGAGATCGCCACCCGCATCCGTCCCGGCAACAGCGGCGGCCCGCTCGTCTCGCCGACCGGGACGGTCTACGGCATGGTGTTCGCAGCCTCGTCGTCGGACAGCTCCGTCGGCTACGCGCTCTCGGGCGCCGAGATCGCCCCGATCCTCAACATCGGCAACGGACGTGACCGGCCTGCCGACACGGGCAAGTGCCTGCGCTGACGCAGTGAGCTACTCGGGATCCGCGGGCGGCGAACCGGGGACGGGAACCGCCGCGAGACCTCCGTCGACGACCACCGCCTGGCCGCTCACGTAGCCGGCGTCGTCGGAGAGCAGGAACGCCACGACGGCTCCGACGTCCGCGGGCGTGCCGATGCGCCGCAACGGCACGACGGCGCGGCGCTGTTCCCAGATGTCCGTTCCAGCAGACGTCGCCTCTCCCCTCGCCGTCCGCACGAATCCGGGAGCGACGGCGTTCACCCGCACCCCCCGCGGACCCCATTCGAGCGCCGCCTGCCGGGTGATCGACGCGAGAGCGGCCTTCGAGGCGCCGAACACGCCGGTACCCGCCTGCGACGCGCCGGCCGCGAGCGAGGTGATGTTGACGACTGCGCCCTTGGTCACCTCGAGGTGCGGCAGGCAGTGCTGCATCAGCTTGAGGGCCGCCTCGAAGTTGAGGTTCATGACGTCCGCGACCTCGTCGTGGCGAAGCGCCTCGAGGCCACCGCCGCGCAGCTTGCCGGCGTTGTTCACGAGCCCGTCGAGGCGGCCGCACACCTCGACGCAACGCTCCACGATCGTCGCCGCGTCGGTGTAGGCGTCACCGGCGACGGCGACGCCGTCCACCTCTGCCGCAACCTCGTGTGCGAGGTCGGCGTCGACGTCGTTGACCGCCACCTTCCATCCGCGAGACGCCAGCGCCGCGGCGATACCGTGACCGACCCCCGAGCCGGCCCCGGTGACGAGGACGACGCGGTCGAGCAGGAGGCCCTGGCGTGCCGGCTCCATCCCCACCCCCTCGCACTTGGCTATGGTGCGCCCGCAGCGTAGCGACCTGGGGAGGGGTGCACACATGGACCTGGGCCTCGGTGATGTTGGGCCAGCT
>JAIBAC010000252.1 GCA_019695375.1 Acidimicrobiia bacterium | reverse complement strand
CAGAGACGCGATCACACCGATCAGGACCGCGATCTCGAGCCTGGCCACGTCGCGCTCCGCGCTCGCCGGCAGCAGCAGCAGCGGCACCGTGACGAGCGCGGCGATCGCCATCGCGCCGCCGACCTGTGCGAGCGCGACCTCGACGTCCTCGCGCCGTTTCGACCCGCCGGCGGTGAACCGCGCGGCGAGGTGGAAGGCGAACCAGTGCGCGAGGGCGAGGCCGATCGTCGTGCCCCACACGAGCGCGATCACGTTCAGTCCGCCCGGTTCCTCGTGGTCGGCGAGCGCCGCGAGCCCGGCGAGGAGCACGATCGCGATGTACAGCGCCATCGTGTACGCCTCGCGCTCGAGGTGCTCCCGCAGCGCGTGCGGTCCTTTTCCTGCGCCTTCGGTGGCGTCCGCTCCGGTTGCAGTGTCGTCGGTCATGCGGCGGTGGTTCCCGTCGGGGGGCGGCGGATGCAGCGGCAGCGAGGGTACCGACTCGTGGGGTGCGCAGGTGCCGCTGCCACCGTGGCGGCATCGCGGACGACGCCGCGCCTGCGGCCGCCCGGGGACGCCGTCCAAACGGCCTTCCCGCGGCAGCCCGTGGCCGAATACCCTCGCCGCTGCACAGTCGCAGACATACCCGGGGGATCGTGTGGACTTCGAACTGCCGGCCGAGCTCGCCGAGCTGCAGGCCACGGTCCGGCGAATCGCGCGGGACAAGGTCAAGCCGCGTGCGCGCGAGATCGACCTCGAGGACACCTACCCCGAGGACGTCTTCGGCGTGTTCGCGAAGGCCGGCTTGTTCGGGCTGGTCATACCGGAGGACTACGGCGGTTCAGGTGCGGGGATCCTGGGCCTGACGCTCGCGATCGAGGAGGTCGCCAAGTACTCCAACGCCGCCGCCCTGCTGCTGCTGCTGTCGCGACTGCCCACCGGGCCGATCATCTTCGCGGGGACCGAGGAACAGAAGCGCGAGTACCTGCCCGGCATCGCCGACGGCTCGCAGCGGGCGGCCTTCGGCCTGTCCGAGCCCGGTGCCGGCAGCGACGTCATGGGCCAGCGCACCGTAGCCGTGCGTGACGGCGACGAGTACGTGCTGACGGGCCGCAAGTGCTGGATGAGCGGCGTGAACGTCGCCGACTGGTACACGGTGCACGCCAAGCTCGACGACCCGAACCACCGTGACCACACGCGCACCGTGTGCCTCCTCGTCGACAGGTCCCTGCCGGGCGTCGAGGTCGGCAGCCTCGACGCCAAGATGGGTGTGAGGGGCATCGCGACTGGGGAGCTCCTCCTCGACGAGGTCCGCGTGCCGGTCTCCAAGCGCGTCGGCGACGAGGGCGCCGGGTTCAAGACGATCATGAAGGGCCTCAACTCGATGCGGCCGATCGTGGCCGCCCGCGGCATCGGCCTCGCCGAAGGTGCGCTCATGTACGCGGCCGAGTACGCGAAGGAGCGCGAGGCGTTCGGCAGCCACCTCGCCGACTTCCAGGGCCTGCAGTGGATGATGGCCGAGGTCGCCACCGAGATCGAGGCAGCACGGCTCCTCACGTACCGGTCGGCGGTCCTCAGCGACGAAGGCCGATTCGGCAAGGAGTACGCGCCGTACCTCTCGATGGCGAAGTACTACGCCACAGAGCTGGCCAAGAAGGCCGCCGACGTGGCGGTGCAGATGCTCGGCGCCGCCGGGTACATGAAGGACCACATGACCGAGCTGTACTACCGCGACGCGCGCCAGCTCACGATCGTCGAGGGCACGACGCAGGTGCAGCTCGGCCTCATCGCCCGCGGCCTACTGGACGGAGACCTTTGGTGGGACTGAACTGGCCCGACATCCTCGAATCGCTGCTCGCCGGCACCGACCTCGACGCGACCACGGCACAGGCGTGCCTCGCGGAGATCATGGACGGTGCCGTCGACCCGCTCGTGACGGCGGCGTTCCTGACGGCGCTGCGCGCGAAGGGCGAGACCGCCGAGGAGGTCACCGGTCTCGCACGCACGATGCGCGAGCACGCCGTCTCGGTCACGGTGACCGGCGACGCACCCCTGCTCGACACGTGCGGGACCGGCGGCGACCGCAGCGGCACGGTCAACGTGTCGACGATGGCTGCGTTCGTGTGCGCCGGTGCCGGTGTGCGCGTGGCCAAGCACGGCAACCGTGCGGCGTCCTCGGCCTGCGGGTCTGCCGACGTGCTGGAGGCGCTCGGGGTGCGCATCGATCTGCCGCCCGACAGGGTGCTCGAATGCCTGGAGGAGGCCGGCATCGGCTTCTTCTTCGCGCCGGCCTACCACCCCGCTATGAAGGCCGTCGTCCCGGTGCGGCGTGCGCTCGGGGTGCGGACCGTGTTCAACTTCCTCGGTCCCCTCGCCAACCCCGCGGGCGTCACACACCAGGTCATCGGCGTGCCGGCCCAGGACCTCGGTGAGCTGGTGGCGCACGCACTGGCCGGTCTCGGCGCCGCGCGGGCCTTCGTCGTGCACGGCGCCGACGGCCTCGACGAGCTCTCGACGACCGGTGCCAACGAGGTGTGGGAGGTCCGCGACGGCACCGTGCACCACACCGTGCTCGACCCCGAGGACCTCGGCCTCGCGCGGGCGTCGCTCGCGGACCTGCGCGGAGGCGACGCCGCCGCCAACGCCGCAGCCGCCCGCGCCGCACTCGGCGGGGAGACCGGGCCCGTACGCGACATCGTGGTGCTCAACGCGGCAGCCGGGCTCATCGCTGCAGGTGTCTCCACCGGCTGGCAGGCCGGGCTCACGGCGGCGGCCGCAGCCGTGGACTCGGGGGCGGCGCTCGCGTCGCTCGAGCGCATGATCGAGGTCTCCAACAGGTGAGTTCGGCCGGTGTTATAGTCGCCCCGGTCGGGCCCTGAGGAGCGCGGCCGGGAGTCCCCGAGCAGGAGGTCGGAGAGGCGATGAGCCTCAAGGTCTACTTCGATTTCAACTGCCCGTACTCGTACCGCTTCCGCAAGTGGTTCGACCTGGCGGACCTAGGGATCGACGTGGACTGGCGTGGCTTCCTCCTCACTCAGACCCGTGAGCGACGAGCCGGATGGCGGGTCTTCGACCACGCCGACGAGAACCCCAGCGGCCTCGCGGCCCTTGCTGCCCACTACTGGCTCAGCCAGCAGGACCCCCTGCACGCCGACATCTTCCACCGCGCGACCTTGATCGCGCGCCACGAGCAGGAGCTCGACGTCGACGACCCCGACGTGCTGTGCAAGATCGCGGCCGATCACGGTTTCGACGCCGACGCGATGCGCTCGCCGATGACCGACCAGAAGGTCGTGCGCGACGTCGCCGCGATCCACGAGGACGCGGTCATGGCCCACGGCATGTTCGGCACGCCCACCCTCGTCGGCCCTGACGGGCAGACGCTGTACGTGCGGCTCGGGGCGCCGCCCGAGGACGAACCGACGGCTCAACGCGTCGTGCAGCAGGTCCTCGACATCGCGCTGGCGGAGCCGTGGATCAGGGAGCTGCGCCGCACCTGAGCGACGGCCGTCGCCCTAGCCCTGGACCTGCACGTACACGGTGCGCTCGCGAGGTCGGTCGTCGAAGTCGACGAGCACGACGGACTGCCACGTGCCGAGCGCGAGGCGGCCGTCGAGGACCGGCACGCTCACCGACGGGCCCATGATCGCCGCGCGGGCGTGCGCGTGGCCGTTGGAGTCCATCACGTTGTGGTGGTACGGGGCGGCCTGGGGGACGAGGCGCTCGACGACCTCGCCGAGGTCGCGGTTCGCCCCCGGTTCGAACTCGAGTGCGGTGACGCCCACGGTGGTGTGGGGGACGAACACCGTGCATGTGCCCGCCGTGACGCCGGCGGCGTCGACCGCGGCACCGACCATCGGGGTCAGGTCGACGACGTCGTTGTTACCCTGCGTGGAGAGGGTGAAGACCTTGGTCGTGACGGCCACGGCGGAATCATAGGAACCGGGGATCCTGCGGTGCGGACGACCGAGCCTCTCGTTGCGGCGGACGAGCTGCTCGATGGCTTCTACCAGTCGGTGTTCCGTGCCGTGCTCGAGCGCTTCCGGTCCAAGGACGGCACGCCGCCGCCGGAAGCGCCGCCGGAGCTCGTCAAGTTCTCCAAGTTCCAGCCGGCCAAGGCCGTCAGCCAACCCGGGGTCCGCAAGGCGTTGCGCACGATGCTCGCCGACGACGCCGAGCTCCCCGCCCTCGTGGCGGAGCGGCACAGGTGCAAGGGCGTCGACGTTCCCGACGTGGACGCGGTCGTCGACGCGGCTGGCGGCGGCGACCGCTCGCGCACCGAGCGCGTGGCGAGCTGCGCAGCGGCGCGGCGACTGCCGG
>JAIBAC010000251.1 GCA_019695375.1 Acidimicrobiia bacterium | reverse complement strand
CGATCGCGACGGCCTACGCGGCGATGCCGTGCGACTCCGGGACTATGCCGTGGTCGACGTGGACGGCGTGCACACGACCAGGCAGCAGCTGCGCGAGCACGTGCAGGAGCGCCGTCGAATCGAGACCGCCGCTGAACGCGACGGCGACCGGACCGGCGGCGGGCAGCAGGTCGTGGTCGCGGCAGTAGGCGGCGACGGCACCGGCGAGACCCGCCGGCTCAGTGCACGCGGGCCCCGTGGACACGGCCGATCCACTCCTCGGGGTCAGCGCGGATCTCGTCGAGGGTCGGCAGGCCTTCGCGGCCTGCCCACGCGGGGTCGAGGCCTGAGGGTCCGCATCTGGCGAGCACCGCTTCGACGAAGCGCTGACCCTCCTCGTACTGGCGCATCTTCATGTCCATGCCGAGCAGGCGCATGACGATCCGCGACAGGCCGGTCGGGTGGCGGCGTGCCTGCAGCGTCCGCGACATGTAGGCCTGTCCTTCGACGTGCTCGGCGCCGAGGGCGTCCATGACGGCGTTGCCGTGGCCTTCGAGCAGGGTCATGAGCGACTGCATGCGGTCGAGCGCTGCGCGCTGCTCGTCGTTGGCGAAGACCCCCATGATGCCGTCCGCCGCGATCGTGCGGGTGCCGCTGCGGAGGCGGTCGATGACGGTTTCGACCAGTTCGCCGAGGCTCGATCCCTCAGGCGCGAACGCGCCGAGTGAGCCGTCGACGAGCTCGAGGAAGTAGGGCCGCAGCCACGGGACCGCTGTGAACTGGGTGCGGTGGGTCACCTCGTGCAGGGCGATCCAGAGGCGGAAGTCCCGCGGGGAGAAGCCGAAGCGCCGCTCGATCCCGAGCACGTTGGGGCCCACGTAGTAGACGACACCGCCGAAGGGCACGGGCGAACCCGCGCCGTTCGTCTCGGCCGAGGCGGCCTCCTCGGCGAGGATCAGGTCGTACTGGCCGAGCACGCGCTGGGACAGGAAGCCGAGCAGCAGGCCGAGCTCGGCACCGAGCAGCTTCGCCCCGATGGCGCGGCCGACACGGGCGAGATCGGCGTCGGCGTCGGTGCTGCCGGTGAGGCGCTCCGCGAGCGGTTCGAGCAGGTGGCGGAACCCCGCGACGTTGCTGCGGATCCAGCGCGGCCGGTCGATCACCTCGGCGCGGGCCTCACCTGCCAGTGACGTCAGGCCCGTGTACCCCTCGACGAGCTCCTGCGCGATGTTGGTGAGGGTGCGCAGCTCCGCCGGCATCGTCACCGACGCAGGGGACTCGGGGAACTCGGTGCGCCGCGAGGTGAGCACCGCGACCGCCTCCGCGGTCCCCCAGTCGATGGTCTGGCGGGTGCTGCCGCCGGTCCCACCGGACCCCGCAGCGGGGCCAGGACCGGTGCGCGTCGTCACGACTGGCGCTTCCGGGGGTAGCGGAGCCTGACGATGATGAGCATGTAGATCGCCCAGAAGACGAGGCCGAGCGCGATCACGATCACGAACACGGGCACGCCCACGAACTGCCAGCCCCAGTTCTTGGGCGACGCCTCAGGGATGACCGTGTCGGTCCCCGGCGTCTGAGCGAGGGCCGCCGTCCCGGACAGCACCAGCGTCGTCAGCGCCACCACGACGGAGACGGCGATGCGGCGGAGCGTGTGCATCTAGCTCTTTCCTCTCGGGCGAAGGTGGGGTGAGCCTAGTGGTGTCGGGGTGGGTGGGCGAAGCTCGGATGCCCTCAGACCGGCTGCTCCTCGCCGGTGTCGCCCTCGCCGAGGGCACGGCGGATGCGGTCGGCGAGGCCGGGAGGCACCTCGACCTCGCACGAGCGGCGCAGCACGATCTTGATGCGGCGTTCGAACTCGACGCCGCCGAGGCAGTCGGGACAGCGGCGCAGGTGGCGCTCGACGCGCACCCGCCGCCACGACCGCAGCTCGCCGTCGACGTATCGGAACACCTGCAGGTGGACGCGGTCGCAGTCCATCATGCCGTCCCCGCGTCGACGTAGCCGTGCTCTATCGCGTAGTCGTGGAGCTGCTTCTCCATCGCCCGCCGTCCCCTGTGCAACCGGCTCATCACGGTTCCGATCGGGATCTCGAGGATCTCGGCGATCTCCTTGTACTGGAACCCCTCGACGTCGGCGAGGATGACCGGGATCCGGAAGATCTCCGGCAACGAGTCGAGCGCCTCGATCACCTCACCCTCCTGGAGGCGGCCGATCACCTCAGACTCCGCCGACGGTCCGGCCTCCTGGAGGCGGCGGTAGAGGTAGAGGTCCTGGATGTCGTCGTACTCGACCTCCGAGGGCCGGCGCGCCTTGCTCCTGTACACGTTGATGTAGGTGTTGGTCAGGATGCGGTACAGCCACGCCTTCAGGTTCGTGCCCGCCACGAAGGTGTCGAAGGCGCGGTACGCCTTCAGGTACGTCTCCTGCACGAGGTCCTCGGCGTCAGCGGGGTTGCGCGTCATCCGCAGCGCGGCTCGGTAGAGCTGGGGCATCAGCGGCATCGCGAGCGCCTCGAACTGCTCTCTGTCGGCCATGGTGGCCACGCTACAGCTTCGGCGCGACGCGCCCAACCCGCGTGGCCGCCGGGAGCGACCGGGTCACGCGCGGGTGGGCCTCAGGACCCATCGTGGGCCTTCGGTCCCAGCGCCTCCCGGGTGGCGAAAACGGTGCCAGCACCTCATCTCCAAAACAGCCGCGACCGGACGACAACGACATGGAGCCGCACAACGCACCACCGGCAAGGAGCGTCGTCACATGCAGCGGGTTCACGATCCGGCACCGACTCAGTCCATCGAGGACCGCCTCCCCGAGTACCGCGGTCTCGTGCGCCAGATCGCGGCGCAGGTCGCGAGTGGCATCCCCCGCCACGTCGAGCTCGACGAGCTCGTCTCGGCAGGCACCGTGGGACTCGTCGAGGCCGCCCGCCGCTTCGACCCCGACCGCGGCGTGCGCTTCGAGGCGTTCGTCGCCGAGCGCGTGCGCGGATCGATCATCGACTTCCTCCGCAGCGTCGACTGGGCGCCGCGTTCGGTGCGCTCGGCGGCCAAGCGCATCGACGAAGCGACGTCGCGCCTCACCTGTGAGCTCGGGCGCACGCCTTCGGACCGGGAGCTCGCCGCCGACCTCGAGATGTCCGAGTCCGACCTGCGTAGCGTGCAGAGCTCGCTCGTCAAGTCGGTCGTGCTCGCCCTCGACCGCGGCGCCTCCGACACCGAGGACGACGCCGAGTCGATCGTGGCGTCCCTCGCCGACTTCGACACGCCGCTGCCCGAGGACGTGCTCGAGCAGCGCGAGCTCTCCGGCTACCTCGCCGACGCCGTCAACTGCCTGCCCGATCAGGCCCGCACCGTGATCGCCCTCTACTACGTCGACGGCATGCACATGGCCCGCATCGGGGAGCTGCTCGGCGTCACCCAGAGCCGTGCGAGCCAGATCCACTCCGCGGCGCTCGACCTGCTCCACGACGCGATCCTCGCACAGCTCGACCCCGACCGCGTCGAGGCGCCCCGCAACCAGCGCGGCCGGCGCGCGAAGCGGATCGCGCAGTTCCACGACGACGTCGCCGCGGCGTCCGACTACCGGGAACGCATCGGTGGCCGGAACCGCATCAAGCTCGACCTCTCGTACCTGCTCGCCGGCGCCGACGCCGACGACGCCGGCGGTGCCGAGCGTGACCGCTGGCAGCTCATCATGGCCAAATCGGACGAGCTCGCCGCTCGGCGAGGACCGGCTCGAGCCGTCCCCGCGGAGGTTGCCTGAGGCGCAGGCACCGGCAGCGTCGCCGGAGAACTGCCGGCGCCCCGGGCACCCTCCCGTCTCCGCACGTCAGGCGGCAGGAGAACCCGGTCCACGGTGGCGAATAAGCCTCCGTGCGTACCAGTTCGCTCTTTTCGCGTAGGAATGGCCGGTCGGAGCCTGACCTCGACATCGTCAGGTACGACGCTGTCGACGCGCACGTGCGGCTCAGCGCCGTGCTGCGTGCCGAGATGGGCCCGGCCGTCACCGCCGACCGGATCAACGTGATCGCGATCGGGTCGGATCGCACGACCGGCGACTGCCTCGGGCCACTTGTCGGTGAGTTCCTGAGCGGCGTCGGGTCCTTCGTCGTCTACGGCACGCTCGACGAACCCATCCACGCCGCGAACATGGCCGACGTCGTGCGCGGCATCGACGGTTTCACGGTCGCGATCGACGCCGCCCTCGGCAGCCCCGTCGGTGGGATCTCGGTGCGGCGCGGGCCGCTCGCTCCCGGGGCCGCGTTCGGCCGCGAACTGCCCCGCGTCGGCAACGTCGCGATCAGCGCCCTCGTCTGCGAGGCCGGTCC
>JAIBAC010000250.1 GCA_019695375.1 Acidimicrobiia bacterium | reverse complement strand
CAGCCTTCGACGTTGCGGGCGGGCATGCCCTTGGCGAGGGCACCGGGGGGCACGTCGTGGGTGACCACGGCCCCCGCTCCTGTGTAGGCGTCGTCACCGACCTCGAGCGGCGCCACCAGCAGCGTCCCCGAGCCGGTGCGCACACCGGCGCCGACCTTGGTCGCGTGCTTGTCGACGCCGTCCCAGTTGCACGTGATCGTGTTGGCGCCGAGGTTGACGTCGGCGCCGAGGACGGCGTCGCCGACGTAGGAGAGGTGCGGGACCTTCGACCCGGGCCCGATCACCGACTTCTTCGCCTCGACGAAGGTGCCCACGTGCGCGCCTTCCTCGACGACGCATCCTGCGCGCAGGCTCGCGTACGGGCCGCAGTCGGATCCG
This sequence comes from Acidimicrobiia bacterium, assembly GCA_019695375.1. Lineage (GTDB taxonomy): Bacteria > Actinomycetota > Acidimicrobiia > UBA2766 > UBA2766 > JAIBAC01. The sequence continues at coordinate 3,939 of JAIBAC010000250.1, read as the reverse complement.
TCGGCCAGCGACGACTCGCGCACGACGCAGTAGCTGAGCGTCACGTCGCGGCCGATGTCGGCGTCGACGAGGCGGACTCCGGGGCCCACGACCGAACCCGAGCGCACCGTCGTCGCACCTTCGAGCACCACGTCGGGGAGGAGCGTGACGTCGGCCTCGAGCTCCACGCCCGCGTCGACGTATGCCGTGGAGGGGTCGCGCATCGTCACACCGGCGCGCATCCACGCCTCGTTGATGCGGCGCCGCGCGAGCGTCTCGGTCGCGGCGAGCTGGGCACGGTCGTTGATGCCGTGCACCTCGTCGGCGTCGACGGTGACCGTGTCGACGTCGGGGAACAGCGCCGCCACGACGTCCGTGAGGTACACCTCGCCCTGGGCGTTGTCGGTGCCCAGACGTGCGACCTCGGCACGCAGGCGCGGCTCGTCGAAGACGTAGGTGCTGACGGCGACCTCGTCGATGAGGGCCTGCTCCCGCGTGCAGTCGGCCTCTTCGACCACCCGCGACACGCCACCGCCGATCTCGCGCACCACGCGCCCGTACCCGGTGGGATCGTCGAAGACCGCGGTCAACATCGTGACCGCGGTGGCGTCGTCGGTGTGCAGGCTCACCATCGACGCGAGCGTCTCCGACGTCACGAGGGGCATGTCGCCGGGCAGGAGCAGGACGTCACGCTCACCCGGCTGCATGGACGCGAGCGCGCACGCCGCCGCGTCGCCCGTTCCGAGCTGGTCGCGCTGGAGCACCGTGCGGACGGGGACGCCCACGTCGAGTGTGGTGAGGTGGTCGGTGACGGCACCGGCGCCATGACCGACGACCACGCATATCTCCTCGGGGCCGGCGCCGGCCGCAGCGCGCACCACCCACTCGAGCAGCGGGCGGCCGCAGAGCGGGTGCAGCACCTTCGGCAGCGACGACTTCATCCGTGTGCCGGCGCCCGCAGCGAGCACGACGGCGACGAGGGGTTTCGACATGAGTGGACACCTTCTGGAGTGGCTCCGGGGCGTGGCGCCGGGGGCCTGGGAACCGGGGTCCGGCATCGGCTCCGGGGCAAGGACTCGAACCCTGTCTTAGAGGACCAAAACCTCTCGTGCTGCCGATTACACCACCCCGGATCGCGCTCTCACGGTAGCCGAGGCCGGCTGGTGGTACGGCTCAGTACACGTCCTTCATGAACGGCAGGTGGTTCACCATCGCGGCGACGGGGAGGGAGAGGGGCGCCGTGATCACGGCGCCGACGACGAGGCCGGGCGGACCGAAGAGCAGCATGCCGATCGAACCGCCGATCGCGACGCAGACCACGAATCCGACGAGTGCGAGGATGTCGGCGCGTGCCTCGGCGCGTTCGCGGCGTTCGTTGTCGTGCATCACGTGATTCTGGCGTAGTCGGGCTCTGGGGTCCACCAACTCGTGCTCGCGCACAGCTAGCGTTGCGTCTCACCCGTGAGCTTCGCCGGGACCCCCACCCGAGCCTGCTCCCCGCTGCCGGACCGGAGGCGACGACGTGACGGCACCGACATCGGAGTCCCCCCAGCCGGTCCAGCCCGACCCGGTCGTGGGCGTGAACGACTGGGGTCGCGTCTCCGACGCATGGGAACGGGTCTTCGACGACCTGACCGCGATCGGCGCCGATCTCAAGACGGTGTTCAAGGGCGCCTACCAGGCGGCCGCCGTCGACCCCGGCGTCGACCTCTCCGACGCCGTCGGCGGCCTCGCCGCCGAGCAGTTCGTGGGTGTGTCCGAGCGGCTCGACCGCGGCCTCGCGGGGGCGCGGGCGGCGATGGGCATGCTCGGTGACGAGCTCCACGACGGCGGATCCGACCGCCTCCACGGAGAGGTCGAGGGTGCCGTCAAGGTGAGCCTGTACGAGCTCGGCATGCTGATGATCCGCATGTCCGACAAGCTCGACGGCGACGTGCCGCCACCGCGGCAGCCCCGCGTCGCCACCGCGCCCGCGACGAACCTGCCGTCGGACGTCGGTGTCGAGCCCCTGCCCGCGTACGCCGCCGCAACCGCCCGCGGCGAGGTCGCGGCCGAGGTCGTGGTGAGGAGCAGCGTTCCCGCCGGTGACGCGACCGAGGAGATCCCCGAGATCGACGTCACCGACCCCGCCCCCCACCCCGACGACACGGTGACGCCCGTGCCCGACCCGATCCCGGTGCGCCCCGCCCCCGAGCCCGGGCCCGACCTCGGGAACGTGATCCGCCCCGACTAGCAGGCCGAGCACCTTCCCCCCACGACCTCCACCAGACGCCGCACGCGGCTCACCACACCCGCAGGAGGAAGGCGCGAGCGCCTTTTCGCTAGCAGGCCGAGCACCTTCCCCCCACGACGTCCACCAGACGCCGCACGTGGCACACCACACCCGCACGAGGAAGGCGCGAGCGCCTTTTTCGTCAGGTGCGAGCACCTTGTCTAGGGGTAGTCGAGCCAGCCGTCGGCGCCGTCGACGTCGAGGTGGGACTCGAGCGATGACATCTTCGACTCCATCACGTTCTCCGCGCCGCGGCGGCTGTCGACCTTGATCACGACGCTGACGCGTGGTGCCGCCTCGCCCACGCGTTCGACGCAGCGGCCGATGAGGGCCATGACCTCGTCCCAGTCGCCCTCGACGTTGGTGAACATCGCGTTGGTCTCGTTCGGCAGGCCGCTCTCACGCACGAGGCGCACGGCTTCGGCCACCTGCGACGACACCGACTCTCCGGCCCCGATTGGTGTGATGCTGAACGCTGCGAGCACCGTCGCCTCCACCGGTTCGCGTGGGAAGTCACCGAAGGGTAGGCCCCGCTCTGCGTACCCTCGGCCGCATGGGAACCGTGCATGCCGAGATCGACGCGAGCCTCGCGGCCTGGCTGGCCGCACAGCCACTGTTCTTCGTGGCCACCGCCCCACGCGACGGCGGGCACGTGAACGTCTCACCCAAGGGCCTTGACGGCACGTTCGTGGTCCTCGGCCCGCACGCGGTCGCCTACCTCGACCTGACCGGCAGCGGTGTCGAGACGATCTCGCACGTGCGCGAGAACGGGCGCATCACGCTGATGTTCTGCTCCTTCGGCGACAAGCCCCGCGTCGTGCGCCTCCACGGGCGCGGTCACGTCCACATGCCCGGCGACGACGGGTTCACCGACCTGCGGGCGCGTTTCGGCGACTACCCGGCTGTACGGGCAGTGATCGGCGTCGACGTCGAGCGCGTCTCGTCGTCGTGCGGCTTCGGTGTTCCGCAGATGGACGTCGTCGCCGAGCGTGACACCCTCACGCGGTACTGGGACCGCAAGGGGCCCGACGCGGTCCCCACCTACTGGGACGAGAAGAACTCGACGAGCATCGACGGCCTCCCCGGCCTCCCCGCCACCCCCGACGTGGGGACGCAGAACGCGCCCACACGCTGATCCACGTCCCCACGTCAGCGCACACCCCCGACGTGGGGACGCAGAACGCGCCCACAGCACGATTCACGTCCCCACGTCGGTCGCGAGGGGGCCGTGGGGGACGGGGGACGTGACCCACACACGGGCGCCGAGCTCCGCGATCTGCGCGGCGAGAGGGCGCAGCTCGTCGGGGGTGGGTGCGAGCAGGACGAAACCCGCGCCCGAGCCCGTCATCAGCGGTGCGCGCCCCGCGACCGCCGCGATCGCATCGCGCCACCAGGCGAGATCGGGGGCGACGGTGCACGCTGCCGCCTCGAGGTCGTTGACGAACGGGCAGCCAGGCAGCAGGTCCGACAGCCACGCCGGCACGTCCATGCTCCTCGCGGCCGGCGGCGGCGTCCGGTCGAACTCGGCGAAGACCGCGGCCGTCGGCACGTGCAGCGGCGGCACCACCACGAGGACCCCGACCGCCGGCAGCGGTGTGAGCGGGTCGACGAGCTCGCCGCGGCCGTGCAGCAGCGCGCCCCCGCCGGCGAGGCAGAACGGCACGTCGGTGCCGAGCGCGACAGCGAGG
>JAIBAC010000249.1 GCA_019695375.1 Acidimicrobiia bacterium | reverse complement strand
GACGTCCACGAGAGAAGGTGCGTGGTCCGAAGGCCCGTAGGAGGAAGCGCCGAGCGCCTTGTGGACTATCAGGCCGAGGTGCTTCCTCCCCCAGGCCGAGGTGCTTCCTCCCCCGACGTCCACTGTGAACGGGTCAAGGCGGGCCCGCGGCGACCGATACCACAGGAGGACCCCGTCCCCCACGGATCGACGCGAAGGAACGGCCCGACGGGAATGCGCACCGCCGACAGGAGATCGAGGAGCGCCGCGCCGCACGGAGATGCGCCGGCGGCGGACGACTTCGCCGCGGCCGCCGCGCTCGCGTCGGCGTTGACGGCCGACCCTGAGCGTGCGAGCGCGACGCTGATGACCCGTGCGCAGACGCTGCTCGGCACGCGGGAGCTGGCCCTGTACCGCTTCGGCCTCGACGGCGAGCCCGCGCCGCTGGCGGGCTCGGCCAGCACCGAGCTCGCGGCCGCGGCGGCGCGGATGCGCACCTCCACCAGACCGCTGGTGGCGAGCGGCAGCGACGCGGCAGCAGCTGCCGGGATCACGGGCGTGCGATCCGTCGCTGCCGCCGCTGTGCGCCTACGGGGCAAACCCGTTGGCGCAGTCGTCGCCGTGAGCCGCACCGCGACGTTCTCGGCGCGCCACGGTGCCCTCGTGAGCTACTGCGCCGACCTCGCGGCGCTCACGATCGAGCGGTCTGCGGCAGCCGGGATCGAGGGTCTCGTCAACGCCGGCGAGCAGCTCGCGACCGTGCTCGAGTCGAAGCAGCTGCTCGAGGCACTCCTCGACGGTGCTCAGCGCCTGCTGGGCGGATCAGGCGGCTTCGTGTGCCTGGTGGACGAGGACGGCCGCGGGTTGCGCACAGCGTTGTTCCGGATGCTGCCCCGCGAATCGGTGGAGGCCACGATGGTCTCGCCGGGATTCGCCGGCCTCGTGCACGAACCGGGACCGCGGGTCGACGTCCCGGGGCCGAACACCCCGTTCGGCGCGTTGAAGGGCAGTGCAGAGGCGTTCGTGACGTTGCCGCTGCGCGCTGAGGGCCGCCCGCTCGGTCTGGTGTGCACTGCGCTGCGCGATGCGCCTGCGCCCGATCCGACCACGTTGCGCCTCGCTGCCGCACTCGCGCAGCACGCTGCCACCTCGGTGCGCACGACGATGCTGTTCGAGCGGATGCGCACGCGCGAGGCCGAGATGGCCGCGATCGTGGCCTCGTTCCCGAACCCTCTCGTCGTCGTCGACCCCGACGGGGACGTAGTGCTCGTCAATCCCGCTGCGGAGGTCTTGTTCGGCCTCTCCAGTGACTTCGAGCGCGGCCGCTCCGTCGGGGGGCGGCTGCCCGCGCATCTCGACGAGCTCATCCTGAGCGGCAGCTCGGAGACACGCGAGGTGCGCCTGGGTACGCCCGAACCACACCACTACACGGCATCGGTGTCGCGTGTCGCAGGTGCCGACGGTGACGAGCTCGGCCGCGTCCTCATACTCGCGGACCGCACCGCCGAGGAGCGGGCCGAGCGGCTCCATGCCGACTTCGTGGCGGTCATCGGCCACGAGCTCCGCACTCCCCTCACGTTGATCAAGGGTTTCGTCAAGACGCTGATGCGCCGCGGCGCCGACATGCCGCCGGACGCCGTCGGCGACGCTCTGCGCACGATCGACGAGCAGAGCCTCAACCTCGAGCACCTGATCGAGGACCTCCTGTTCCTGTCCCAGGCCGAACAGGCTCAGCCGAAGCTCTACTGCGAATGGGGCGACCTCGTCGGGTTCGTGCGCGAATGGACGGCCGACCAAGCCGCCCGCTGGAAGCCACGTGGCCGCGAGGTCGTGTTCCGGTCCCAGGTCATGGAGGTCCCGCTCTACTTCGACCGTGCGAAGCTCGTGCAGATGCTCGGTCACCTCGTCGACAACGCGCTCAAGTACTCCGAGGACCGTGTGGTGGTCGAGATCGCACGCACCAGCGACTGGGTCGACGTGAGCGTGATCGACTACGGCATCGGCATCTATTCGGGCGACATCGACGCCATCTTCGACCGCTTCACCCAGGTCAACGGCACCTCGACGCGGGAGCGTGGAGGCACCGGAATCGGGCTGCACATCTGCAAGCGCCTCATCGAGGCTCACGGGGGCAGGGTCCTCGTCGAATCCCAGATGGGTCGCGGCTCGCAGTTCACCTTGAGGCTCCCGCTCGACATGACTGCGGACGGCCCCGCGTCAGGTCACGATGCGGCTGGAGGCGCCCGCGCGCGAGATGAGGCCGCCGCCACCGTGGCAGGTGACACGGCGGGCTTCTGGTGGGACGAGGGCTGATACCTCCAGACTGGGGCCATGGCGAGTGGCAGGGCCACCGAGGGGGATCGCGGGCCGGGTCGGACGCGGTGGCGCGCAATCGCGGTCGGCGTCAGGGACGGGATGCGCACCGACCGTCTCACGCTGGTCGCGGCGGGAGTCGCGTTCTACGCCATGATGTCGCTCGTACCCGCTCTCGCAGCCCTCGTAGCCGTCTACGGCCTCTTCTCCGATCCCGCCGACATCACCCGGCAAGTGGAGGCGGTCACACGTGCCGTCCCGTCGGAGGTGTCGGATCTGATCGTCGAACAGCTGACGCATCTGTCCGCCACGGCTCGCACCTCGCTCGGCATCGGGGCGGTGATCGCCATCATCGTCGCACTGTGGAGCGCCTCGGCAGGGGTGCAGGCCCTCCTCGACGGGGTCGCTGTGGCATTCGGCGAGGGGGTGTCGGCGAACTACATCGAGCGGCGGGGACGTGCCCTCCTGGTCACGCTCGGCGCCGTGGTCCTGGCTGCAGTGGCCCTGGCGCTGGTCGTCGCACTGCCTGTCTGGGCGCAGAACCTGCCTGGGGACTCTGCCGGGCAGCTCCTCACGTCGGTGCTCAGGTGGCCGATCCTCGCGGTCCTCGTCTCCGGAACGCTCACCTTCCTGTACAGGACCGCATCCCGGCAAGGGACGCAGCGGGGCTGGCTGACGCCGGGCGCGGTGCTCGGCACGGGCGTCTGGCTGGCGGCGTCGGCGGGGCTCTCGTTCTACGTGACGCGATTCGGGCGCTACACAAGCTACGGATCACTAGGCACGGTTCTCGTCCTGCTCCTGTGGCTCTGGGTGACGGCCATCGCGATCCTCGCCGGCGCAAGGTTCGACCTCGAGCTGCAGCGTGCCGGCGCGGCACCGAGGGATCAAGGCCCGTAGAGCGCTCGCACCTCTCGCGCACGTGAGCGGCGCGCCTCTTCGAGCCGCTTGGGCTTCACCACCGCGGCCGCCGGGCCGAGGCGCACCAGGAGGCGCTCGAAGAAGGCGGCAGAGGGGGCGGCGAGCGTGACCCGCTGCCAGCCTGCGTCTGCGCGTGCGCGGGCACGAGCCGGTCCGACGTCCTCGACCGCGTAGTGCTCGATCACCCACGCCGCCTCAGGCGCGAGCTCGAGCACGACTCGCAGGTCGGCGGGGTCCGGCCGGTAGCCGAACTCGCCAGGTTCGGCATCGCGCTCGAAGCTCTCGTCGGAGAGACGGGCGCGGCGGATCCGGTCGAGGCGGAAGGTGCGCATCCCGTCCGCGGTGCGGCACCAAGCAGCGAGGTACCAGGTCCCGTCGTGACGCACGAGGCGCATTGGCTCCACCGAGCGCTCGTCCTCACGCTCCTTCGAGAGCGACCAGTAGGCGATGTCGACGACGCGGCGCTCCCCGATCGCAGTCGCGAGCTGCGAACGCAGCTCTGCTGTCGTCGTGTCCGCCGCGACGTCGAGCGAACCGGCGTTTCCGAGGACGGCCTCGAGCTTGGCTGCTGCGGCCTCCAGCGCTGCCCCTGCACCGAGTCCCGGCACTTCGGCGCCCAGGCGGGCAGCGAGGAGGAGGCGGGCCGCGGTGGTGCGGTCGAGGCCGAGGGGGCGGGCCAGCGAGTCGGCACCGGTCAGCCAGACAGTGTCGTCGACGATCGCGACGTCGAAGAGGTCGCCGGGACCATACGGCGGAAGTCCGCACATCCACAGGAGCTCGAGATCGGCGACGAGAGCCTCACGGCTGACGGCGAAACGATCGCACACGTCCTCCACGGCGACTCCCTGGTTGGCGGCCAGGAACGGCACCATCTCCAGGATCCTTTGCAGGCGCCGCACCGTCCGCGTCGTCATCAGCTCATGCCCGCTATCGCGTCCAGGCGCGCGACCACCTCGTCGCGCAGATCACCTTCGGTGACCACGACCGCTGCATCGAGGAGCGAGAGCACCCAGGTGACGAACGCCTCGGGTTTGCGCACTTTCAGGACCAGCGTCGGCCACGACTCCCCGCGGACCTCGACGGGGTCTCCGGTCTCGCTCTGGGCCTGAGGCGC
>JAIBAC010000248.1 GCA_019695375.1 Acidimicrobiia bacterium | reverse complement strand
CCTCCGCGGTGTCGATCTCGGCGCCCGATCCGGTGCTGCCGACGGCGGTCACCGGGCAGCCGGTGCGCACGTCGAGGCGATCGGCGAGGCGCCGCCACGGGGCGTCCATCCCGCCCTCGACCTGGAAGAAGGCGCCCGTCGAGATGGCCCGCAGCCACGAGCGCACGAGCGTGCCCGACATCTCCTCGAGACGTGAGAAGAACGGGCCCTCGAACGTCGGCCGCACCACGTTCTCGACTGCCGCCACCCCGGCGGGACGCAGCGCGTCGAGGGCGGACATCGCGTCGAAGCGGAGGTCTGCACGGAGGTCGCCACGCTGGCCCACGAGCAGGGCGGCCATGTATGCGAGGAAGCGCGCTTTGGCGGCCGGGCCGAGCAGGTGCGAGCGCAGCAGCCTCCCGAGCGAGTTCGGAGTGGGCGAGAGCTCACCTTCGAGGAGGAGATCACCGCCGCCGCGGATGCGCATGGGCCGCAGACGCGAGCGCTCACCGACGTCGTCGAGGAGCCTCATCGTCGCCGGGTAGAACGACGCGAGCCAGCCCGCGCCTGTGTCGCTCCAGTGGCCGGGGCCGAAGTGCTCGGTGTGGGTGCGCCCGCCGGCGACAGCCTCCCGCTCGAAGACGGTCACGCGATGGCCGCGACGCTCGAGCTCGTGTGCGGCTGTGAGTCCCGCTGGACCCGCACCGACGACAGCGACGTCCACGGTGGCGCTCCTCGTGCTCCGGCGCCGGAACTGTAGCTGCACGTCCGCGCGCCGCCGGCGGCCTCAGGCGTTGGAGACGGCCCCGCGGGATCCGTCGACGGTCACCTGCTCGCCTTCGTGCCACCGTGCCGTCGCGCCGCTGACGCCCATGACCGCAGGAATGCCGTACTCGCGCGCTAGGAGTGCCCCGTGGCTGAGGACGCCGCCGGTCTCGGTCACGAGCGCGGCGAGGAGGGGGAAGACACTCGTCCACCCCGGGTCGATGTTGTGGGCCACGAGCACATCGCCGGGTTCGACGCGGGCGAGGTCGGCGATCGCGTGCACCACCCGAACCGGCCCCGTGGCCGCTCCGTGGGCGGCACCGACGCCGTCGGTCGCCCCTTGCACGACGCCGGGTGCGGGGTCGCCCTCGACCACCTCGCCCTCGGTCTCGACGCCGTCGAAGAGGTAGGTGGCAGGCATGCGGTCGCGCCACTTGCGCCAGTGCGCCACACGAGCCGCGATCGCGGCGTCGAGGTCCGCCGGAGGCGGGCCGCCGGTGGCGAGCGCGTGCAGCTCGGTGGCTTCGAGGAAGAAGACCTCGGACGCGTCGCCGAGCACTCCGGCTGCCGCGAGCCGGCGGCCCTGTTCGAGCACGAGGCGGCGCAGATGCGTGAGGACGTAGTCGAGGTGGTAGCGCTGGTCCTCGCGGAACGCCGTGTAGACGGCGGTCCATCGTGCGAGGCGGCGCAGCACCTCGACACGCGCGCGGCCGGCGACACCGCGTCCGGCACGCTCCTCGGCCTCGGCGAGAGCGGCCTCGCGGCGAACACCGGCCTCGTGCTCGAGCCGTTCGGGGTCAGGTGGTGGATCGTCGCTGTGGAGCTGCGCGCGCACGAGCGCGAGCACGTCGTCGGGTGCCTCCGACCATCGCGGGCGCGAGATGTCGCGCGAGTCGGAGCGGTGTCCGTGGCGCCGCAGGAACGCGTCGAACTCGGGCCACAGGCCGGCGTCGCAGTGGCGAGCACGCACCTCGGCGTAAGGGAGCCCGCCCCGCAGCGTCTCGCGCAGGGCTGCGTCGGCGCGTGCCGTCAGACCGAGGGCGTGCACCTCGCGGTTCATCCTCGCGGTGCGCGTGGCGGGCAGGCCGCCCACGATCGCGCCGTACAGCGCGGCGTCGTCGTCGCTCGCCCAACGTCTGAGCAGATCGCTCAGGGCGGCGTGCAGGAGCGGGTTGTGACGGGTCATGCCCCAGCGGATCACGCGGAAGTGCTCGACACCGAGTGCCTCGACCTCGGCCATCTGCTCCTGCCACTGCGCCGGGGACAGGCCCGTGTAGTCCTGCGCGAGCTTGGGGAAGAGCGCCGACTCCACACGCGCACAGTGGCGTGCGAGCGCAGCGGCGTTGCGCCGCAGGGGAGCGCGCCGGTCGCGCAGCGGCGCCGCGAGCCAGCCGAGCATGTGACGTGGGACGAAGGGCGCCACCCGTATCCGCTCGACCCACATCGGGGTGAACCACGCACCGGCCTGCTCTGCGCGCATGTCGGCGGGGACGGCCTCGAGCAGCTTCGCGATGTAGCGGCCGCTCATGTACGAGTAGCCCTCGTGCAGGAGCACAGGTTCGAGGCCGTCCATGTCGGAGCGGCCGGCAAGGCGGGCCATCTCCGTGAAGGCGTACTCGCTGATCCAATGGCCCATGAGCGTGTGCCCGAGCGGCACCGAGTACTCGGCGAGGTACTCGTCGCCGAAGCGCCGCGTCCACACCTCGTCCGGGTGCTCAGGTGGCAGCCCGGTCACGGGGCGGTCCTGCAGGGCGACGAGACGCCCGCGCGTCAGGGCCCACTCGACGTCGCGGCGCGGGCCGATGCCGGCCTCGACACGGCGCGCGAGGCCTGCGAGGTCCTCCAGCGCGGCAGGCGTGAGGCAGAGCCGGCCGCGGTCTGCGTCCGGCACGGCAACCTCGTGCATCCCCTCGCCGGCCGCCCAGCGCAGCGCCGTCGCCTTGGCGCCGACGCGCTCCTCGCGCACCGATGCGTCGCGCCTGTCGAGGACGACGTGGTCGGGATCGGTGGCGCCGGAGACGACCGCCTCACCGATGCCGTAGCAGGCGTCGACGACCATCTCGTGCGCGAAGGGGCGGTGTGGGTTCACGGTCAGCATGACGCCGGCGACGTCGGCGTCGAGCATCGGCTGCACGAGGACGGCCATCGTCACGTCGTGACCGAGGCCCATGCGGCCGCGGTAGGCGCGGGCCGCTTCGGCGTGGAGGCTCTCACGGCATGCGCGTACGGCATCGGTGAGCGCGGCAGGCGCGTCCACCCCGAGGCGGGTCGTGTACACACCTGCGAACGATGCGTCGTCGAGGTCCTCGGCGCTCGCGGAGCTGCGCACCGCGAGGACGGGCGGGCCGGTCGCGGCGAGCCGCTCCCACAGGTCGCAGAGCGCGGTGTCGAGATCGGCGTCGGGCACCGACGGTGGCACGCACCAGGTGTCGGGCACGTCGACACCGGCGGCGAGGAGCCGCACGAGGCCGCAGCCCTTGCCGCCGACGACGCCGGGGTCCTGCGGTGTGCCGGCGTCGAGGTGCAGGATCACGGCCGCGACATCAACCGGATCAGCGGCGGGATCTGCAGGGAGCGGCGCAGGATCTCCACCGCCGACGGCCTCCACACGTGCTCGGCGATCCCGTACCCGGTGTGCTCCGTGGTTCCGTCGCCGATCACGAAGCGGGTGTGGACCTCCTCGAGCCACGCCCTGCCGCGCAGCAGCGGCCACCGACCGATCGTCTCGCCGTCGACGGTCCACACCTCGCCGCCGGCCGCGGTGAGGGTCAGCCGCAGTGATGCCGGTTCGTGGCTGCGGCCGCCCCACTCGTAGTCGAGGTCGACGCCGGTGAGCTCGTGGTTGCTCCCGTCCCAGTGGACGAAACCGCTGGCGAGCTCGGTGCCGTCGGGGCCCTTGACCAGAGTCGCGTTGAAGGCGGCGTCGGTCCCGAACTGACCGCTGATCCAATCCCAGCCGGCGATCGTGGCCCAGTCGCGCACACCCCAGGACTTGTCGCGCTGGCCGTATCCGTCGATCTCGCAGCGGCGGCCGCGGAACTCGGTCCACCCCCGTACGGTGCCGGCCTGCTCGAAGTGGCACGACGCGAGCTCGGGTGCGAAGGTCCCCATCGACTCGGTGTAGTCGTGCACGTCGGTGAACGCCTCCCACAGGAGGTCCATGCGGTGAGGGCCGTCGAGGGTGAGACGGAAGCGCCGCAACGGCTCCTCGACCGTGAACGTGAGGCGCCCGGCCGCGTACGAGCCCGGTGGGCGTCCGGCCCGCGGGGAGACGCCGCGCAGCCCCACGCCCGGGTAGCAGTACTGGGGCCGGCCGTCGCAGATGGCGAGCACGAGGCCGTCGCTGCGGTCGTCGGCGAAGCGGTAGCCGACGCGCGCGAGGCCGAAGACGTCGCCGTGGGCGTCCGCCCAGTTGAAGTAGTAGCTCTCCTGCCAGTGGCGGGCGTCTCCCGGCTCGTGCAGCTGCTCGTCGGTGTCGCGGATCATGCTGTGGCCCCGTTCTCGTGGGCGCCAGCCCGGTCCACGTAGGCTCGCCGGGCGCCATGGCAGAACTCGATCCCGAGACAGTACCGGCGGCGGTCGTCAGCCGGAGCAACACCGGTGGGGGTTGCCGTGGTCGATGAGCTGCTCGCAGTCGTGCTCGC
>JAIBAC010000247.1 GCA_019695375.1 Acidimicrobiia bacterium | reverse complement strand
CCTGCGCGCAGCGACACCACGAGCACGTCGGGTGACCCGGGATCCTCCTGGAAGCGCTGCACCATCAGGTCGCGTTTGGCAAGCGGCACCCCGCCGTGGAGGAACGGCATACCCCCGAGGGCTTCGGCGAGGATCTCGCCCATCCTGACGTACTGGGTGAAGACGAGGCTGCGGTCGCCTTCGGCGCGGACCTCGTCGATCAGCTCGGCGAGCAACGAGAGCTTCGAGGACTCCTCGATCAGGTTCGCGTCGGTGGTCTTGTCGACGAGGCGAGGATGACCGCATATCTGCTTCAAGCGAGTCAGCAGCGCGAGGACATGTCCCCGTCGCGCGATGCCGTCGGCGGCGCGGACGCGACCCATGGTGGTCTCCACGGCGTGGCGGTAGAGCTGAGCCTGGGTCTCCGTGAGCCCGCAGTACGCGGTCGTCTCGTGCTTGTCGGGCAGTCCGGCGAGCACGTCGGGGTCGGACTTCTTACGGCGCAGCACGAAAGGTGCTGCGATGCGCTTGAGCCGTGCCGCCGCGGCGGCGTCGCCGCGGCGCTCCACCGGTGCCACGAAGCGTGCGCGGAACGAAGCGAGGCCTCCGAGCACGCCGGGGTTGGCGAAGTCGAGTATCGACCACAGCTCCAGGATCCGGTTCTCGATCGGTGTCCCGGTCAGCGCGAGACGCTGGCGCGCACGTGCGCCGACAAGGCGTGCCGCGCGGGCGGTGTCGGACTGGGTGTTCTTCATGTGCTGGGCCTCGTCGAGGACCACGCGGTGCCAGTCGACGGCGGACAGCAGTTCGGCGTCGCGGCGCAGGATCGCGTACGTGGTCACGACGACCGTGCCGGCACCGAGTCGCTCGAGATCCTGCACATCGCGCGCGCGATCAGGGCCGTGGTGGGCGACGACGTCGAGCCCGGGCGCGAATCGGGCGGTTTCGTGCTGCCAGTTGCCGAGGACCGATGCTGGGCAGACGACGAGAGTCCGGCCCGGATCGGCGAGCGCGACTGCGAGTGCGACCACGGTCTTGCCGAGGCCCATGTCATCTGCGAGGCAGCCGCCTAGGCCTTCGCCTGAGAGCCAGAGGAGCCAGTCGAGTCCACGAGCCTGGTACGGCCGCAGCGACCCGACGAAGCCATCCGGTTCGGGCACCTCGACGAGGGTCCGGCCCTGCAACGCCTTGGCGACCCGTGCCACCTCGCCCGTCGCGGTGACCTCGACGCTCAACGCTTCGGCCACCTCCATCTCGCCGGCGAGGACCGCTGCCACGACCTCTCCCGGCGCCATCACCGGAGGCCCGGACCGGAGTTGTTCGCGGATGCGATCGAGGTCGAAGGGGTCGAGGGCGACCCAGCGTCCGCCCAGGTTCACGAGAGGGTTTTCGGCGTTCGCGAGCGTGTCGAGGTCGGTGGCATTCACCGTCCGCCCGTCGACCACGGCTTCCCACGTGAGGTCTGCAAGGCCACCGCTGGTGAGCACGTACCCGAGGGCCTCGTCGCCGTCGACGCTGTCTTCGCTGTCGCCGGCCACCAGTCGCAGCCGTGCCGACGTGGCGGAGGGATCGAGCCCCGGCGGTGCGACGAGCACCGCTCCCGGCAATCCACCCTTGCGGATCGCGCCGAGGAAGGACCACGCGCCGTGGATGTCGAGCACTGCTCGCTCCGGCTCTGGAGCAGACGCGGCCGCAGCCAGCGGTGCCGCGATCGTGGCGGCGGCAGCGAGGGCACGACGCAGCGCTTCGCCGGCTGCGCGTCCACGTGCGGTGCCGGCCGTGGCCCAGACCTCCCGCGCTGAGATCACGACGTCGGGGTCGTCGTCGGAGACGATGTCGAAGCCCACCCACCACGGATCGGCCTCCGCTGGGCTGTGCAGGACGAGACGGCCCGTCCAGGTCTGCTCCGACACCGGGGGGGACAGCCACGCGGCGACCTCGTGGGCGAGCGCGGCTGTCGGTGCATCCCACTCGTGGCGGCCGTACGACATCAGATGCTCGAGCAGGTCCGACTCCCACCCGGCGCTCACCTGTGCTTGGGGCGCTGAGCGTCGCACGAGTGAGTCACACGCGTGCAGCCAGAACGCATCGAGTGTTGCAGCGGCGTCGAGGGTCGCGTCGGCTCCGGCGCCGCAGTGTCCCGCCGCGGGGATGGCCTTCGCCAGGCCCGTGCGCCGCCGGCGGTCGGCCACGGTGTCGAGCAGCGGCATCCAGCGCAGCGTCACCACCTGCGAAGCCGGGCTCTCTTCGAGCTCACCGGCGGGGACGAAGCGCCCACGGGCGATCATCTCCACGAGGACAGCGGCAGCTCGAGCCCACACCGTCAGCGCGTCGTGGGCCGGCCCCGACGCTCCGAGCGCGCACAGCGCCTCGGCGGCATCGCCGGGCTCGACGAGGAGACCCGTCACGCGGGTTGGTTCGCCCGATCCGGGGAGGAGGAGGTCGGCGTCACCCGCACGGCCCGCTACGGCATGCAACGAGGCCGGAGGTGGCGCGGGCGCGGCAGTGGACCAGAGGAACATCCTGCGTCGCGACGGCAGGTATGTGGCGCACGGATGCGGTCGGACGTCTATTGGAGCGCTCCCCCACGGCACGGGACGCGGAACGTTCCAGTCTGGCAGACGCGGCGTGGCTCAGAGCCAACCGGTCAGGGCGGCCGGTATCAGTCGTTGCTCGACGACGATGACTTCGACTTCGCCTTCGTCGTGGTCGTCGTCGACTTCGACTTCGACTTCGACTTGGTGGTCGTCGTGGTGGTGGACGCGGACTCCGGCTTCGGCGGGATCTCGAGGGTCATGCCGGTCTTCAGCTTCGTGTCCTTGGTCATGTCGTTGGCCTCCCAGATCTCCGAGGCCAGCGCCGAGTCGCCGTAGAACTTCTTGGAGATGCTCGACCACGTGTCACCGTCCTCGACGGTGTAGGTCTGGGACTCGGTCGCGGCGTCGGTGGCCGCAGTGCTGGGAGGTGTCGTGCTGCGGGCGAGCTGGAGGTCCTGCTTGAGCTGCTCGCGCTCCTGCTCGGCCTTGTCACGCTGGCTGATCGCGTCGTTGTAGGCGTCGCGGGACACGCCGTCGCTGCCGGAACCACCGATGAGGATGCCGACCACGAACGCGAGCACGAGCACTCCGCCGATGATCAGGACGCGACCCCAGAGGACCTGACCGCCCACGAGGTTCGACGGTTTGGAGAAGGTGTTCTTGGGTACTGCCACGATGAGGACCTCTTCCGCCGGGAGGGGGTACCCCGGCAAACGGCAACAAGGATGCCCAGCAATTGCCATTCAATGCAATGACACTCGGCCGCACAGGCCTGTGGGCAGCAGTCGGCAACAGAGAACGGCCCCGTGGGCCGAGTTGTTCCCCGCTGCGCCGTGGCCTGAGCGAAACCGCAGGTCAACCGTGGTGTACTGGGTCGCGTCGGGTGGTCAGACGGCTACCGGCATCTCGACGCCCGCGGTCGATGTCACCTCTTCCAGGAAGGCCTGCCCCGACGGTGTCGAGGTGAGGTGGTGCAGCGTCGTCGCGGGACGCGGGATCATCCACGAGTGCCCGCCCCAGATCCAGTGGAGTGGCCGCCCCACGATCTCGGCGAACTCCTCACCTGTGCGTGGTGGCACGAGGCGGTCCAAACGCCCCCACATCGGGAGGATCGGCACCTCGGTCATACGGCGCAGATCCTCCACCAGAGGCGTGAGGTCGGTGCCGAGCAGCATCGCCGCGACCGGGGCAGTGTCGAGCAGGTTGCGGGCGTTCTGGCGGATGTCGGGGCTCGCGGTGGAGACCCAGGCGGACACGCGCCCCGCCATCATGTCGGGCACATCGCGCAGGAACCCCCACGCGATGTCGGCAGCGTCGCCGAGGTCGGGCGACACCGGAGCGAGCACCGCCTTGAGGATTCCGTGCCGTTCCTTCCACGACGACGTCGCCACGCCGTCGCGGTAGATGAGCCCCAGGGTCCGCTCGGGATAGTCGTGGGCGAACTGGGTGCAGATGGCACCACCCATAGAGTGGCCCAGGATCAGGGCCCGCTCGATGCCGAGGTGATCCATCAACAGGGCGAGCGTGTCGGCGAAGCTCGACATCTGCAGGTCGTCCCAGGCGAACGCCGTGGAGCCGGCGAAGCCCGGCATGTTCGGGTTGACGACCCGTACTCCGAGCTTGGCAGCCAGGCGTGTGCTCTCGCGCCAGTACACGCCGCCGCCGGCGAAGAAGCCGTGCACGTTGACCGCCCACCATGGCGCATCCACGTTGTCGGAGATGCTGTAGCGCAGCCGCTTACCGCCGATCGTCACCACCCTGTCGACCATTCTGACCGGTGGGTCCGCAGCGAGTGGGTTGAGGGTGGCGGTCATCGGAACTGCTTCGTACGAATTGGGATCACGGGTAGACAACGTTAGCGGCGGTGATGTCCCGTTGGAGCACGTGGCGGCCACATGTGGCCGC
>JAIBAC010000246.1 GCA_019695375.1 Acidimicrobiia bacterium | reverse complement strand
GTCATCTCGGACTTCCGCGCCGACGGGGCCGGGTACGAGGCGCCGCTGCGGCGCCTCTGCGCCCGCCACGAGGTGCTCCCGATCGTGGTCTCCGATCCGCGCGAGGCCGAGCTGCCCGACGTCGGCGTCGCGACCTTCGTCGACCCCGAGACGGGCCGCCGTTTCACGATCGACACCAAGAGCGCGAAGCTGCGGCGCCGCTTCGCCGAGCGCGCCGCGCGAGAGGCGGCCGAACGCGACGCCCTCATCCGCGGCTGCGGCACCGAGCCGATCCACCTGAGCACTGACGCTGACTGGCTCACGACCCTCGTCGAACACCTCGAGAACAGAAGGAGACGCCGGTGGGCTTCCACCAGCCGCTCTGGCTCCTGACCCTGCTGGCGGTCGTACCGGTCGCACTGCTGCTCGTCTGGGCGATACGCAGGCGCAACCGCCAGGCGGTCCGCTTCGCCGCGGCAGACATGCTCGACGGGCTCGTGCCCAAGGCAGGTGCGCGCAAGTGGATCCCGCCCGCGGGCCTGATCGGCGCGCTGGTGCTCGCCGCCGTCGCTGCCGCCGGGCCGTACATGACCACCACCCAGCCCAAGGAGCAGGCGACGATCGTGCTCGCGATCGACGTCTCGAACTCGATGATGGCCAAGGACGTGAGCCCGGACCGGATCACGGCCGCCAAGCAGGCGGCGAGCGACCTGATCAAGGGGGTGCCCGACCAGATGAAGGTCGGAGTGGTCGCGTTCGCGGGGACGGCTCAGGTGCTCACGGTCCCGACACGGGACCACGAGCGCGCCCTCAACGCCGTCGGCACGCTACGGCTCCAGAACGAGACCGCGATCGGCGAGGGCGTCGAGGCCGGCCTCGACGCGCTGAAGGCCGCGAGCGGTGACACGGGCAGCGAGCAGGGCGAGTCGGCCGACCCCGCCGACCACTCCCAGGCGATCGTGCTGCTCTCCGACGGCCAGACGACGGCGGGGATCCCGTCGCAGACCGCGGCGGCCCACGCCAAGCAGGCTGGCATCCCGGTGTTCACGGTCGCGTTCGGCACCGACCACGGCCAGGTCATCCTCGACGGCCAGGTGATCCCGGTCCAGGTCGATGAGGACGAGCTGCGCGCGATCGCGCAGACCACCGGCGGCGAGGCGTTCCGCGCGTCCGACGCGGGGTCACTCGACCGCATCTTCAGCTCTATCGGGTCGCGACTCGGCACCGAGGTCGTCCAGCAGGATCTGTGGGTGCTCTTCGCGGTCCTCTCCGGCCTCGCGCTCGTCGCCGCGATCGTCCTCTCGATCTGGTGGTTCGGCAGACTTGCCTGATGCTGATCGTGGCCACGGCGCTCTTCGAGCGTCTCGTGCACATGGCGCACTGCCCGGACGCGAGCGACCCACGTGCGCCCCGTCTCGAGGTCGACGCGCTCTGCCGTGACGGCGACCTCGACGGCCCGCTGCTGCTGACGGTCTCGATGTTCCGCGTGTTCTGCGGGCCGGCGGCTGCGCCCGACGCCGTCGCGCATCTGCGGCGCAGTGGCCGTGTGGTGAACGTCGACGGCGTCGCTCACGTCGTGTTCCCGACGTGGACGCTGAGCCCCGACGCGATCGTGGAACCTCCACGACGCTGACGCGCGCACCGTGCGCGACATCTGTTCACTGTCCGTGGGAAGAGTCCCCTGGAAAAACCCTCCAACTTGTGCCATGATGCACATGCCCCGCCGCGTTCCGCCTGGAACCCGGGGCAGTTTGACATCAGATCGGGTGCATCTCCGCGTGAGCGGACCCGCGAGTGGTTGGCCACGAGCGGCGACGAAGGGAGCCGGGACCGACGCACACCCGATCACACCTCGGGCTACCCACTTCCCCGCCCGGGGCATCCACCGCACGCACCACCGACCCCCAGAGGACCCACATGCCCATGCCCGAGACCGCCGTGCGCGACCTCGCTTCGACCGACGACCTCCTGACGAACATCCAGGACCAGCTCCGCAAGCGCTCCTACCTGTACGAGTCACCCCACGACTACCGCGCCGGAGTGGATGCCGTCATCACCGCCGTGCTGCGCGAGGTTTCACGCGTCGACCTCGGCGATCTGTCCCGCTGACGCTCCCGCCCACGTGTGCGGGCCGCTGCCCGCTCCGTACAATGCCCCGATGAGCCTTCGGGGCGTGCTGTTCGCATTCGAGGCCGACCGCCTCGCGTCACCCGAGGGTCGCGACGCGATCGCACGCTGCTTCGCCCGTTACCGCCTCGGCGTCGTGTCCGACTCCCCTGCCGCCGGTTCCGGGCCCGAGGTGCAGGCCGCGTTCGCCGCGCACGACCTGCACCGCTACTTCGAGGCATGGGCGACGACCGCCGACATCGGCGACGACCGCCGCCGCGTCGTGCGCGCCGCGCTGGGCTCGATGGGGGTGCAGCCGCGGGAGTCCGCTGTCGTGGCGTCGGACCCCGAAACCGCCGCCGCTGCCAACAGCGCCGGCTGCCACGTGGTCGTGGTCGCGGCGTCGGTGCCGGCGCTGGCGCGCGACGACCGCGGCGCGGTCTGCGTCGCGGGCCTCGGCGACGTGCCCGCCGGACTCACCGGGCTGGCGCCGTGAGCGACGCCGTCCTCGAGATCGTCGACCTGCACAAGACCTACCACCCCGCCGGGCTGCCTGCGGTCGAGGCGGTGCGCGGCATCGACCTCGCCGTCGAGCGCGGTGAGATCTTCGGTCTCCTCGGCCCCAACGGCGCGGGCAAGACGACGACGATCTCGGTCGTGACGACGCGGCACCTGCCGACGTCGGGGCAGGTCTGCGTCGACGGCTACGACGTGGTCGCCGACCCGGCGATGGCCAAGCGTCACGTCGGCGTCGCGCCGCAGATGCCGAACCTCGACCACAGCCTCAAGGTGTGGGAGGTCCTCTACCTGCACGGCCGCTACTTCGGCCTCACGCGCCGCGAGGCGCGCCAGCGCACCGACGACCTGCTCGAGCGCTTCCACCTCGGCGAGAAGTCCAAGGTGCGCCCCATCGAGCTCTCCGGCGGGATGGTGCGGCGCCTCCTGGTGGCGCGGGCGCTCGTGCACCGCCCGACGCTGCTGCTCCTCGACGAGGCGACCGTCGGCGTCGATCCCCAGACCCGCCACGCGATGTGGGACGAGATCGAGACGCTGCGCACGGAGGGGACGACGGTGCTCGTCACCACCCACTACATCGAGGAGGCCGACATCCTCTGCGACCGCGTCGCGATCGTCGACCACGGCAGGATCCTCTCGGTCGACACACCGGCGGCGCTCAAGACCCTGATCCCCGCCGGCACCCGCATCGAGCTCGCGCTCGGCCCCGACGGCCGTGCCGACGCCGCCGCCGCGCTCGAGTCGCGTGAGGAGGTCTCCGTCGTCGAGAAGAGCGACGCGGGCCTGCGCGTCTACGTCTCCGGCGGCGAGGCCGCGGTCGCCGGTGTCGTGTCGACCGTCGTCGACGCCGGCGCGCAGCTCCAGCACGTGTCGGTGCAGGAGCCGACGCTCGAGGACGTGTTCATCCACTTCACGGGCAAGGAGCTGAGGGACTGATGGCAGCTGTGACCGCCGGCGCCGACAGGGCGGCGCCTTCCACGCGGCGGGCGCCCGCGGGCCAGCGCGTCTCGACGTCGTGGACGTTCCTCGGCCTGCTCGAGCGCGACTGGGTCGTGATGAAGCGCGAGTGGGTCGCGGTGCTGGCCCGCTCGGCGATGCAGCCGCTGCTGTTCATCGTCGTGTTCGGCTGGATCCTGCAGAAGCTCGGGACCGTGAACTCCGACATGGGCACGTTCCTGATCCCGGGGATCCTCGCGATGTCGACGATGCTGTCGGGCATGCAGGCGGTGATGATGCCGATCGCGATCGACCTCGGCTTCCAGCGCGAGATCGACGACCGCATCCTGTGCCCGATCCGCGTGGATCTCATCGGTGTCGAGAAGATCCTCTTCGGCGCGGGCCAGGGCATGCTCGCGGCGCTGTTCGTGCTGCCGCTCGCGGCGCTGATCGTGCCCAACGCCGATCTCTCCGCAGGCCGCCTGTGGGCGCTGATACCGATGCTGATCGCGACGAGCCTCATGTCGGCGAGCTTCGGGATGTTCGTGGGCACGCTCGTGCCGCCACGCCAGCTCGCGCTGGTGATGAGCGCGGTGGTGACGCCGCTGATGTTCTTCGGCTGCACCTACTACCCGTGGGTGGCGCTCGCGCAGGTCTCGGTCGTGCTCAAGTGGCTCGTGGTCCTGAACCCGCTCGTGTACGCGAGCGAGGGGATGCGTGCGGTGCTGACGCCGTCGGTGCCGCACATGCCCGTGTGGGGAATCGTCGTCGGCACCCTCGCCTCGGTCGCCGTCCTCGGCTGGATCGGCATCCGCCGTTTCACCACCCGCGCCCTCGAGTAGCCGGGGTCCCCGGTCGGAGCACCAGGCGGCCACATGTGGCCGCCTGGTGCTCC
>JAIBAC010000245.1 GCA_019695375.1 Acidimicrobiia bacterium | reverse complement strand
GGTGGAGATGAGGGGATTCGAACCCCTGACCCCCGGCTTGCAAAGCCGGTGCTCTACCAACTGAGCTACATCCCCGAGAGCGGACCCACTCTACCGACCGACCGCTAGCTCACCTGATGCCACCCGGTGCCGTCGGGCGGCGGGGCAGCCGCCCCACGCGCCCGGAGCAGGGTCACCACGGTGGCGCCGACCACGGCGGCTGCGATCGCGATCGCGACGCGGCGCAGGATCCTCGCTGGTGTCATGGCCGGATTCAACCATCCGCGGTGCCGGGCAGGGGAACACCGATGGGGGGCCGAATCCTCTTGGTGAGCGGGCACGACAGGGTTCCAAGTGGGCGGACCCGTCAAGACAGACACCTGAAGGTGTCCGCGTCCCGGAGGTAGATCCTTGGCCGCCACCCTGGCCGCTAGGACAACGCGGATCCTCGCGATCGACCGTCACCTCAGCATGGCTGAGGCGTACGGCCTCCGCCTCGGCGAGGAGGAGGACCTCGAGTTCCTGGGGGTCCTCGCGAAGCCGTCCGCCGCCGTGTCCGCGGTCGAGAAGCTGCGCCCCGACGTGTGCCTCATCGACACGATCTCCGGCGACGCCGCGACCGGCATCCGCACCCTCGCCGACATCCGCGAGTCCTCCCCGGCGGTGCGCTGCCTCGTGCTCGTCGACGTCGAAGGCTCCGGCGAGGCGCTCCTCGCCGAGATCCTCCACTTCGATCCGGCCGGGATCTTCTCCAAGGGCGACGGCCTCGAGCAGTTCGTGAAGGCCGTCCGGCAGGTGGCCGAGGGCACCTACGAGCTCTCACCGGCCATGGCCCTGCAGGTGTCGAGCGCACGCTCGCTGATGTCGATGTTCAGCACCGGCGAACGCCGCGTGATGAGCGCGCTCGCCCGCTACGGGAACAAGGCGGAGGCCGCATCGGCGACCTTCTACAGCCCCGAGACGATCAACACCTACCTGCGCCGCATCCGCAAGCGCATCACCGAGACCGAGTCCAAGTCGGAGTTCCGCCTTCCGGATCTCGTCGCCTGGGCCCGCCACCACGGGTTCCACCACATCGAGCCCACCCTCTGACCGGTCGCGCCTGCTCAGCACAAACGGTGCGGCCCCGTCCCCCGTGCAGCTACCGGGCTAGGCTGCCCGGCGATGGATGCAACCGAGGCCAAGGCCGACTCCGGTGCCGACTCCGGTGCCGCCACCCGCTCCGAGGACCCCAAGAAGCTCGTCCGCGTGTTCTTCGCGATCATGGCGGTGCACGAGCACTCGTTCCGGGTGAAGGACCTCGCCCCGACCTATCTGCAGAACCAGTACACGCAGCTCGTCGACGAGCTGCGTGAGGCGCTGCCGTCCGATCTCGACGACGAGCTCGCGCGGCTGTTCCCGATCGGCTCGACCGACTCCAACCTCTCCGCCATCCAGTCGACGGCCGCGTCGCTGATCGGCTGGCTCAACGGCGTGCTCATCACGACCGGTGCCGCGTCGATCTCGAGCCCGCCGCAGCTGCCGCGCCAGATGCTCGGCCAGCAGGCCGCCACGGCCGGCGACACCCACGACAGCGGCCTCTACCTCTGATCCGCTTCGGTCCTTGACGATCCGCGCGGATCGGCTTCGGATGGGAGGCGAACGCGACCCGAGGAGCCGCCATGGACCTGCCCGCATGCCACGCCGCCGCGCTCGACGTGACCGCCGCCACCGTCGCCGGCATCGGAGCGGACCAGTGGGCACTGCCCACGCCCTGTGACGGCTGGGACGTCCGCTACCTGCTCAACCACATAGTCACGGGCAACCTCTGGGTTCCCGAGCTCGTCGGGGGGCGAACGATCGAGGACGTCGGCGACACCCTCGACGGCGACCGTCTCGGCAACGACAGCGTGGGTGCGTATTCGGCGTCGGCAGCGTCGGCGGCTGCCGCGTTCGCTGCAGCCGGTGCCATGGACGCGCCGTGCGCCGTGTCTTACGGCCCCGTACCCGGCTCGGTGTACTGCGGGCACCGGCTCATCGACGTGCTGGTGCACGGTTGGGATCTCGCAGCCGCGACGCGCCAGGACACGTCTTTGCCCGAGGAGCTCTGCGCGGCCTGCCTCGAGGTGCTCGAACCGCAGAAGGAGGAGCTCCTCGCCAGCGGGGCGTTCGGCACGTTCGTCGCTGCACCTGCCGCATCCGGCGCGCAGACGGTGCTCCTGGGGACCCTCGGGCGCAGCCCTAGTTGGGCTCCGCCACGGTGAGGTAGGTGGGCATCATGACACCCGGCGGCCAGCGCCGCACCTTCACACGCTCGCGGACTCGGAACCCCGCGGCGTCGAGAAGTCCGCGCAGGTGCGACGCCGTCGCCCACCGCGCCGGGCGGCCTGCGGCCCGGGTGAGCGCGTTCACCGCTGCCTCCACGGTTGCCGTCGCGGGGTTGACGAACGCCAGGTAGAGGGTGCCGTCGTTGCGAAGCACGCGCCGGAACTCCACCAGCGCCGCGATCTGATCGGGATACCAGTGGAACGATTCGGTGCAGCAGAGGGCATCGAACGCGTCGTCGGCAAAAGGGAGGGCGGCCGCGTCGGCCTCGACCCACGTGACGGTGCCCGAACGGCGGCGCGCCTGTGCGAGCATCCCCGGTGAGAGGTCGACGCCCGTCACCGCGGTGCCGGGGTACACCGCCGACAGGCGCGTCGCGAGGATCCCGGTCCCGCAACCGACGTCGAGGACGTCGCGTGGTGCCCGCCGCTGCGCGAGCGCGGCGCAGACGCTGTCGTGCACGGGGCCGTACGTGAGCTTCTGGGGCGCACGCGCGTCGTAGACACGGGCCCACAGATCGAAGAAGCGCTGCATCCGGCTGTTCGGTGCGGCTGCCGCGCCCGGAGCCGGGCTCTCTCGTGACGGCACAGCGCACCGCTACCAGCGTGAGACCGCGGCTCCGCCGAACACCGTGTCAGGTCGGCTGAGGAGGTGCGGGGGGAGGCGAAGGCGGCTGCGGCTGGTCCCACGCCTGCGTCTGCGCAGGCTGGTCCCAGGCCTGGGTCTGCGCAGGCTGCTCCCACGGCTGGGGAGCAACGGCCGGTGCGCCAGGCTGGTCCCAGGGCTGGGGAGCAGCGGGCGCCGGCGCCTGCGGCACACCCCAGTCCTGACCGGCCGCTGCCGTCGGCTGGGGCGGCGACGCGTAGGGGTCGGGGCCTCGGGCCCAGGCCTGGTCGCCGCCACCGTAGGGAGCGGCCGGCTGCACCGGTGCCGGTGTCCCGTACTGGCCCGGGGCGGCGGCCGCGTACGGCGACGGCATCTGCTCGGGCGGAACTGCCGCACCGGCCGCGGCCGCTTCCGCCTTCTTGCCTGCACCGATGATGCCGGCCACGATCGCGAGGATGCCCCCGCCGACGAGGAAGAACGGTCCGAGGCCGTAGTGGGTGAACACCGTCGTGGTCAGGTTCTTGGCGTCGAGGTCCTTCTGCAGCTGTAGGTAGAGCAGCACCGGTGCGACGAGCGCGAGCAGTCCCCAGACGATGTAGAGCACCCGCCGCGGCGTCCGTGGCAGGAACGTCCAGATGAGCAGGCCGAGGGCCACGACCGCGACCACGACGACCACCGCCGGGGTGCTGCCCCCGGGTGACGCCGACGGTCCCGAGAACACGAACGTGATCGGCACCGCGAGCGCTCCGAGCGAGGACTTGCCGTTGGTCTCGTAGAGGACCGACGCGCTCTTGATCCAGGGAAGCGCTGCCGAGACCGCCGCGACTATCGCGGCCGCGATGCCGACGGCCTGGTCACGCTTCATTCGATCGACTCTCTCGTTGGGGCTGGGTGGGGACGGTGCCCGGATGGACGGGAGTGCACCATGTGGGCGAATATGCTACTTGGGCGTTAGGCTCCACGCCTGGGATCCCCCACGGTGCAGAGGAGAAGTGTGACCGGGTCCTCGTCCCCCACCACCAGCCGCCGCCGCGTCCGCCACGTCGACGTGTGGTCGGTGTTCAAGATCTCGCTGCTGTTCTTCTTCGTCTGCGGGATCGTGTGGCTCGTCGCGGTGCTGATCGTCTGGAACGTGATCAACGCGTTCGGATGGGTGACTCAGCTCGAGGAGCTCACGAGCAAGCTCGTCGGCGGCGCCTTCCGCCTCGATTCGGGCACGTTGCTGCAGGCTGCAGTCTTGATCGACATCGTCACGGTGGTCGGGTTCACCGTCGCCGCCACGCTGCTGGCGGTGCTCTACAACCTGATCTCCGACGTCGTCGGCGGGGTCAACATGACCGTGGAGGAGACCGTCGACCGGCGTGATCGCAGGCTCCTCTCCGGCCTGTCGCTGCCGTTCCGCAAGGGCCGCAAGGAGCCGGCGGTCGACGGCATCGGCACCAGTCCGCAGCCGGCAGCTGCCGCCGCCGCGAGCCGTTCCGGGCACTCACCGCGACCGGCCACCCAGCCTGCACGCCCGCCGGCCGGAGGGGGCGCCGTCACGGTCAA
>JAIBAC010000035.1 GCA_019695375.1 Acidimicrobiia bacterium | reverse complement strand
TGCTGCTCGCTCCCGAGCAGTTGCGCCCCGTGCGCGATCTCGTCGCCGGCAGCCTCGGCGGCGGTGTCGCCGGCCGCACCCGCGCCGACGCGCTCGCCACCGTCTCCCTCCTGTGGCTCGGCTCCGACGACACCCCGCCGCGAGACGACGCCGTCGCGGCGCTCTGCGCCCTCTGCGCGCCGCCGCCCTGAGCGGCCACTCGGGCTTGGATGACGATCCGGCCAGCTAGGGGCTTGGATGACAGAACCCCCACATTCGGGCGCATCTGTTATCCAATGTGGCCCAGGTGGCGCATCTGTCATCCGAGGTCGCGCCGCCCCCTTGGTCGCCGCGGGAGCGTCGCGGGCGCGTCAGTCCGGGAAGACCTGGCCGAGCTCGGCGGCCTTCTTGGCGGCCTCCTCGGGGAAGATGTTCTTGACGATGAAGGGGTCGGTGGTGATCGAGTAGTCCGGGGCGAGGCCCTTGGTGTAGCGCTCGATGTAGAGGAGCTGCTTGGCGATGAGCACCAGCTCCTGCGGCGACGTGGCGTTGTAGGCCTTCATCAGGTCCATCGACTGCATCACGAGCTCACCGATGTTGAGGCTCCCCATCCCCGCCGTCACCATCGGTCCGATGATCATGCCGAGGCGCTCGCCGAGCTCCTCGTCGGTGCCGACGTCGGGCGGGAACACGCCGACGCGCCGGTACGAACGCGCCACCCGCGTGAAGTCGAGGTCGAACAGACACGTGTAGAAGAGGTCGCGCACGAGCTGCTTCCAGTCCCCGGTCAGCTCGCCCATGATCCCGAAGTCGAGGTAGCAGCCGCGGCCGTCGTCGAGCGCCCAGATGTTGCCCGCATGCATGTCGCCGTGGAACGGTCCGTGGACCATGACCGCCTCGGCCCAGACTTTGGCCCCGCGGCGCAGGATGAGCTGGCCGTCGATGCCTCGCTCGCGGATCGCGTCGAACTGGTCCATCGGGAGGCCCGAGACGCGCTCCATGCAGATCATGTGCGGTCCGCAGTAGTTCCAGTAGATCTCCGGCGCCGTGATCATCGTGTTGTCGCCGAAGGCGCCGATCTTCTCGCGGAAGCGGTGCTGCCGCCACGCCTCGAGTGCCGGGTTCAGCTCCTGGAACGTGACCGCGTGCAGGTCCTCGATGATCGCCTTCGCCCCCGACGTGCGCCCCCACGAGGTCTTCTCGAACCATCCCGCGAGGCGGTACATGATCCGCAGGTCGGTCTTCATGCGCTCGGTGATACCGGGCCGCTGCAGCTTGACGACGGCCTCACGTCCGTCCGGCAGCGTGCACGCGTGCACCTGGCCGATCGACGCCGCTGACAGCGGTGTCTCGTCGAAGTGGCTGAACACCTGGTTCGGCGGCCGCCCGAGGTCCTCGGCGACAAGTCGCCGCACGGCATCGGCACCGAAGGGCGGGACCTCGTCGAGACAGCGCCGCGCGGCCGCCGACAGCGCCACCGGGAACATCCCCGACGAGCTCGCGAAGATCTGGCCCAGCTTCACGAACGTCGGCCCGAGCGCGATGAACCCGTCGATCGCGCCGTCGTAGCCCGCCTCGAGGAAGGACCGCCCCCGGGGACGCAGGACCCTGAGCACCAGCGCCCGCGTCACCGCCCACACGAGGACGACGTAGATGACGATCATGCGCCGCAGCTCGGCGAAGCCGAAGCCGCCGAGGGGCGGCGTCACGACCTCGAGGTCCTCCGGCGGCACACCGCCGGCGTACGGCCCGCGGAAGCCCGAGATGATGCCGGCGGTACCGAAGTCGGTGACCGGCCGCATCGACCGGCGCTCACCATGGGAAAGCTCGCGTGCCATCTCGTCCTCCGTCGGAGATCGTGCGTACCTGCCGAGTCCTCAGGAGTCCGGCGGGATCTCGCCGGGGCCGAGCGTCAGCACCTCGACCCCGGTGTCGGTGACCAGAACAGTGTGCTCGAACTGGGCGGTGCGGCGCCCGTCGACGGTGACAGCTGTCCACCCGTCGTCCCACACCTCGGCGTGCCAGTCACCCACGGTGATCATCGGCTCGATCGTGAACGTCATCCCTGGCAGGATCTCGAACGACGCGCTCGGGTCGTAGTAGTGCACGACGCTCGGCTTCGTGTGGAACTGCTCGCCGATCCCGTGCCCCACGAAGTCACGCACGACGCCGAAGCCGTGCGCCTCGGCGTGGGTCTGTATCGCGCGGCCGATGTCGGCGATGTCGCCGCCGGGGTGCACGGTGCGGATCCCCGCCCACATGCACTCGTAGGTGACCCGCACGAGTCGGGCCGACTCGGCGTCGATGTCGCCCACCGGATAGGTCTTGGACGTGTCACCGTGCATTCCCGCGAGGTACACGGTCACGTCGAGGTTGACGATGTCGCCGTCCTCGAGGGCGCGGTCGTCGGGTATGCCGTGGCAGATCACCTCGTTCACCGACGTGCACAGCGACTTCGGGTAGCCGTTGTAGTTCAGCGGGCTCGGGTAGCCGCCGAGCTCGATCGTGGCGTCGTGGCAGATCTCGTCGAGCTCGTCGGTGGTGATCCCGGGTCTCACGGCGGCACCGACACGATCGAGCACCGCGGCCGCGGCGTCGCAGGCACGCCGCATCCGGCGGATCTGGCCCGGGGACTTCTGCAGCTGCACGCGCCGCGGCTGCTTGGGCTGGCCGGTACGCCAGTAGGAGGGCTTGTCGATCCCCTTCGGGACCTGCCGCGGTGGGCTCAGCGTTCCAGGGGAGATCTGTCCTGCCAACGGGTCCTCCGCGGCGTGGCTTGTCGATGTCGGCGGCGTGTCGAGGTGGCCCCCAGCGTAGCCTCTGACCGCCGGCCGCTCCCCGTGCACGTGCCGCCATCGGGGCCGCGGGCGAGCGTCGAAGTCCTCGCCGGCGACGGCTGCCGACGCCGCATCGACGCCTCGCAAGCTGCCGGACGCCGAGTCTCCCTTGATACGATCCGACCCGTGGTTGTGCAAAGACCTTCGATCGCCCGCGAGGACTACCTCCAGACAATCCGTCAGCTCGAGGAGGAGGGGTCGCCGATCATCCGCGCGCGTCTCGCCGACCGGCTGCACGTGAGCGCCCCGTCGGTTTCGGAGGCGACGCGCAACCTCATCGACGACGGCCTCGTGGAGATCGCCGGCAACCGCGAGCTGCGCCTCACACCTCCGGGGGTCGCGCTCGCGGACAACGTGGTGCGGCGCCACCGGGTGGCCGAGCGGATCCTCACCGACTTGATCAAGCTCCCCTGGCACGTCGCACACGAGGAGGCGCACAAGCTCGAGCACGGCCTCTCCGACCGCGTGGTCGACGCCGCGCTCGAGGTCCTCGGCAACCCCACCACGTGTCCCCACGGGAGCCCCATCCCCGGGAGTGGCTACGTGGCACCGCCGATGGTGCCGCTCTCGAGCGTGGAGGCAGGGACCGAGTTCGTGCTCGAGCAGATCGGTGAAGGCATCGAGGTCCAACACGATGTCCTCGAGTACCTCGACGAGCACGGCTTCATGCCCGGGTGCGAGGCCACCGTGACCTCCGTCGCCCCCGACGGCACGGTGAGCATCGACGTCGCCGGAGCACCTGTCGCCATCGGGGCGGCCGCGACCACCCAGATCTTCGTGACGCTGCCCTGATCGCTTTTCTTCTAGTAGCTGATAGAACTAGAGGTGGTGCCGCGCCCGGTGCGATCCGGCACCCCCGGCCCAACACTGGAGGACGACATGGCAGCAACCGGTACCGCACGGTGGGAAGGCAGCCTCGAAGAAGGATCGGGCACCATGTCGACCGCGACGGGGCTCGAAGGGACCTTCACGCGGGCGTCGCGTTTCGCCGACGGCGCCGGCACCAACCCCGAGGAGCTCATCGGCGCCGCCCACGCGGGTTGCTTCTCACAGTTCCTCGCCCTGCTCCTGTCCAAGAACGGAACCCCGCCGGCCTCGATCGAGACGACCGCCAAGGTCTCGATCGTCGTCGCGGACGGCGGACCTACGATCAACCGCATAGCCTTGTCGACGGTCGTCGACGTGGACCTGCCGGCGGAGGAGATCACAGCTTTCGCCGACGAGGCCAAGGTCGGCTGCCCGGTCTCCAAGGCGCTCGCCGGCGTCGAGGAGATCACGCTCGCGGTGTCCAAGGCCTGAACGGCAGGAGGGGCAGGATGGACCAGGATCGCCCGATGAGGCCGATCGAACGGCGCATGCGGAGGCTCGCCGACGCCGGCGCCAGCGACGTCGAGATCGCTTGGCGCTTCCGCCGGACACCGAGGTACGTGCGGCAGGTGATCTCGTTGTCGGACCGCCAGCGCGGCACGGTCCACGCCCAGCCACCCGGCACGCTGCGCCCGATCGAGCGGCGCGTGCTGCGCTGGCGTGACGGCGGCGCCGGCTTCGACGAGCTCGCAGCGCGGTTCCGTCGCCGCCCCGAGTTCCTCGCACAGGTGGAGCAGCTCGCGCGCTACAAGCTCGACCGCTGACGTCGCAGCGGCCACGGGCATCAGCGGCGTATCGCTTCCTGGGCTGCGTGCGCTCCGGCCATCGCGTCCCAGTCGTGCTCGTCGAA
The DNA here is from genome assembly GCA_019695375.1 of Acidimicrobiia bacterium. Lineage (GTDB taxonomy): Bacteria > Actinomycetota > Acidimicrobiia > UBA2766 > UBA2766 > JAIBAC01. The sequence continues at coordinate 18,292 of JAIBAC010000035.1, read as the reverse complement.
GCTGAAGCGCGCCGCCGAGAAGAGCTCGAGTTCCTCGACCTCGATGTGGGCGGCGAGCTCGTAGTAGCCGCGGCGATCGAACGCACCTGAGGCGATGGCGGCGCGTAGAGCTCGATGCTCCGCCTCGAGGCCGGCGCAATCCTGCGCAGTCAGGCCCCCGAGCCCGACCAGCTCCGGGTAGAGCCCTGTCTCCTCCTTGGCCGCGTGGACCTCGAGCAGGACGAGCAGCCTCTCCTGCGTGCCCGTCGGGATCGCATGGCCGCTTCGCCCGGATTCGGCGAGCTCCCACGCCGCCGCGAGGATCTCCTCGTGCTCGGCTGTCAGCTCGGCGATCGGGGCGAACGATCGGCACCCGCAGTGGTCACACATGGCGAGCAGCCCTCACAAGCCTGGACATTGTTCTAGGATAGGCTAGAAAATCCTTCGGAAGTGCTCCCCCGACCAAGGCATGCCGACGAACTCACCGGTGACGCCCACACACCTCGACCTCCTCGCCGCATCCCGATCCGTGCAGCGGGCGGCCATCGACGACGACACCGAGCTCCTGCACGCCGAGCTGTCCCGCCTGCGCGACGACCTCGTTCGGCACCTCCACGACGAGCAGCAGACGTTGGTCCGCCACCGTGGTGGCAACGTGGTCCGTGTCGGACAGGAGCGGCTGCTCGACCTCCTCGACGAGGTCATCCACGATGCCCATGCCGACGAGGCTGCGTGCAGCTGCCTGGTTCACGCCGCCATGATCGAGCGCGCGCTGCACCGCCAGGCCCGGCTCGAGTCTGCGGTGCTAGATCACCACGCGCCCGACGACGACCCCGCTGCCGACCGGAGTTAGATGAGAGCCGAGGACGAAGCCGGAGGCGACGAGGGCGGCGAGGCTCCGTGCTTCGCGCATCTCCTGGAAGACGCACCGGCGGTGGACGAGGGCTTCCTCGCGGACCTCGTCGGCGAGCTCGCCGACGCCGTGGTCGTCGCCGACGCCGAGGGCACGATCATCTACTGGAACCGTGCTGCCACGCGCATCTTCGGCTGGACGGTCGAAGAGGCGGTCGGCCGGTCACTCGACATCATCATCCCTGAGCGACTCCGCTCGCGGCACTGGGCCGGGTACGCCGAGGTGATGGCCACAGGCCGCACGAGCTACGGCGACCGCCTCCTCGAGGTCCCCGCTCTGCGCCGTGACGAGCGCGACCTGTCGATCGCCTTCACCGTCACCCTCGTCCGCAGGCCCGGCGAGACGCGCCCGTGCGCCATCGCGGCGTTGATCCGCGACGACACCGAGCGCTGGCAGGAACGCCGCCGGATGAAGAAGAGGCTCGCGGCGCTCGAGGCCACCGGCACCGACGACACCTGATTGCCCAGGGTGGGGACCAGGGGTTCCCTAGGCCTGCCACACCACAAAGGCGCTCGGGAACCCCACCACCAGACCGAAGAGAACACCCACCACGCCCCCACCGGACCAAGGGTTCCCTCGGCCTGCCACACCACAAAGGCGCTCGGGAACCCCACCACCAGACCGAAGAGAACACCCGCCACGCCCCCACCGGACCAAGGGTTCCCTCGGCCTGCCACACCACAAAGGCGCTCGGGAACCCCACCACCAGACCCCCGCACACAACCCACCACGCCCCCCACCGGACCAAGGGTTCCCTCGGCCTGCCATCATTCCGGGGATGGTGGGCCGTGTTCTCGTGCTGCTGGTCGCTGCGCTGTGCCTCACCGCACCGGCCTGCGCCCAACCCATACAGACACGCCTGCAGGCACACCCGCCGGCTCCGGAAGCCGAAGCCGGCACCGCCACGACGGCGCCGCCGGACCCGAACCTGCTACCCGAGCCCGCGCCGCTCTCGGCAGTGGCACCGGAGCAGCCGGAGACAGCGGTCCCACCGGGGCCGACGCTGCCTGCCGGATACGACGCATGGTCGGCAACGGCGCGCGTGCAACTTACGGCGTATGCGGCACCCGACCCCACGTCGGCGCAGGTGGCGCGGTTCCGGGACCACAACACGTTCGGCGACCCACAGACGTTCCGCATCGTCGAGGAGGCGCGCGGGCCCGGCGGCGGCGTCTGGTACCACGTTCTCCTGCCGATTCAGCCCAACGGCGCGACCGGCTGGGTACGCATGCGCGACGTGACCGTGCGAGGCCAGGCCGAGCGTCTCGTCGTCGACCTGTCGGAGCGGACCATGCGTCGCATCGGGAACGGCGTCGAGGTCGGCCGCTGGCGCGTGGCCATCGGCACCGACGAGACCCCCACCCCGGTCGGTCCGTCCTACCTGTGGACCGTGTGGACACCCGAGCGCGGCAGCCACAAGGCATACGGCGCCGGCGTGCTCGCGATGGCGGCCATGAGCCCCACGATCTCGGACTGGCACGGCGGCGCCCCCCGGATCGCGATCCACGGGACGAGCCGCCCCTCGGACATCGGCAGGGCCGTCAGCCACGGTTGTGTGCGCATGCTCGACGCCGACCTGCGCCCGCTGCTCGACGACCTGCCGCTCGGCATGCCGATCGACGTCGTGGCGTGACCGCCCCCCGGCAGGCCGTGTCCACGCCCTAGCCGCCGGCCATGTCCGCGAGCGCGAGCACGGTGCGCCAGTTCCGCGCGGTGCTGACCACACCGAGGCGACGGTCCAGGTAAGCGTTCGTGATCCTGGTACGCCCGACTCCGCCGGGCAGGTGCAGGTACACCTCGCGACCGACGACCGCGAACTCGTCAGGCGGCGAGCGATCGGGGTCGAGGCTCTCGACATCCGCGGGCGCCGGCACGCCGGACAGGAAGGCGACGTGCTGCAGGGCGATGTCCTCGCCGCGGGCGAGGAACGGGTTGGCGCCCACCACCGTCGCGATCTCCTCGCCGGTGCGCAAGACGACAGGCGTCGTGATGCCGTGCACGGCCCGGAGCCGCTCCGCAACCGCGTCGGCAAGTCCTTCCACCACACCGGCGGGAGCTGCGAAGACGACGTTGCCGCTCTGCACATAGGTCCTCACGTCCGAGCATCCCTCCGCCTCGAACGCAGCTGCGAGCTCGACCATGGGCAGCCTGTTCTTGCCGCCGACGTTGAGACCGCGCATCAGGGCCACGTGCACGCGCCCAGCCTAGGTAGGGCCCGACCCGTTCGCAGCGGGAGGTAGAACTCAGGGGACGCCTCGGCAATCAGGAGCACCCGTTGGCCTCACGCATCGAGGACTATGCCCTCATCGGCGACACCCAGACAGTCGCGCTGGTCGGTAAGGACGGCTCGATCGACTGGCTCTGCGTTCCGCGGATCGACTCGGGCGCCGTGTTCGCATCCCTGCTGGGCACCGAGGACAACGGACGCTGGCTCCTCGCCCCCGCCGGCGGCCTGCGCCGCGTCGAGCGCAAGTACGCCGGCGACACGCTCGTGCTCGAGACGACGTTCCACACCGACACCGGCGTCGTGCGCGTCGTGGACTGCATGCCGATCCGGGGCCAGTCCGTCGACATCGTTCGCTGCGTGCACGGCGTCTCGGGCCGCGTCCCGATGCGGATGGACCTGCGCATCCGCTTCGACTACGGCTCGGTGATCCCTTGGGTCACCCACCGCGACGGCCGCCTCCACGCCATCGCCGGCCCGAACGCGCTCGTGCTCACGGCCCCCGTCGACGTCGAGGGGGCAGGCGCTGCGTCGGTCGCCGACTTCGTCGTCGAGGAGGGCGACTCGCTCGGTTTCGTGCTCGCCTGGCACCAGTCCCATGACAGGCCACCGCGCACGTACAACGCGCTCAACGCCGTCAAGCGCACGTCGCAGTGGTGGCGCCGCTGGGCGCGGCAGTGCAACTACCAGGGGATCGAACGCGACCTCGTCGTCCGGTCCATGATCACCCTCAAAGCGCTCACGTACGCGCCGACAGGCGGCATCGCCGCGGCCGCGACGACATCGCTGCCGGAGTGGATCGGCAGCGTCCGCAACTGGGACTACCGCTACTGCTGGCTGCGCGACTCGGTCCTGACGCTGTTCGCACTCCAGGCGGGCGGGTACATGCAGGAGGCGCTGCAGTGGCGGGACTGGCTGCTGCGCGCCGCTGCCGGTGATCCCGCCAAGCTGCAGATCATGTACGGAGTCCAGGGTGAGCGCCGCCTCGAGGAGCGCACGATCGACTGGCTGCCCGGCTACGAGGGCTCGGCGCCCGTGCGGGTCGGCAACGCTGCGAGCGACCAGTTCCAGCTCGACGTGTACGGCGAGGTGCTCGGATCGATGGCGCTCCTGCGCGCCGGAACCCAGACCAGCGACGAGAGCGCACACGGGGCCGACGACGACGGCTGGGCGCTCGAGCTCGCACTGTTGGACTTCCTCGAAGGGGCGTGGCACCAACCCGACGACGGCATCTGGGAGATGCGCGGTGGCCGCCAGCAGTTCACACACTCCAAGGTGATGGCATGGCTGGCCTTCCACAGCGCCGTCCGTTCCGCGGAGCTCTTCGACCTTCCCGGCCCCGTGGACCGGTGGCGCGCCAACCGCGACCACATCCACGCGCAGGTGTGCACCGAGGGATACGACCCCGATCGCGGCACCTTCACGCAGGCCTACGGGTCCAAACAGCTAGATGCGGCACTGCTGCAGCTCCCGACGATCGGGTTCCTGCCCGCCACCGACGAGCGCATGGTGGGCACGGTCACCGCGATCGAGCGCGACCTGCTCCACGACGGATTCGTGCTGCGCTATCGCACCGACCACGTCGAGGACGGGCTGCCGGCCGGCGAAGGTGTGTTCCTGGCGTGCTCGTTCTGGCTCGCGAGCGCATACGCCATGCAGGGCCGCCGGCGTGAGGCACGTGCGCTCTTCGAGCGCCTCGCCGCCATCGCGAACGACGTGGGCCTGTTCTCCGAGGAGTACGACCCGGCGTCACAGCGCCACCTCGGGAACTTCCCGCAGGCGTTCACGCACATGGCGTTCATCCGCACGGCGTCGACGCTGTCGAACATGTAGGCCGCGCGACGCGCGGGCTAGCGCAGCCAGCGGCGTAGGTCCTTGGCGAGGAGCTCGTCGCGCACTGCGGGCCACGACCTCGCCTGCACCTCCGAACGCGCGCGCTCCTCGGCGGCGAGAAAGCCCGCTACGAACGCCTCCTGGCGCGACCCGTGCGCGGCGGCCCGCCGGAGCCAGTCCTGCGCGACGACGGCGTCGGTGTGGGCGCCGAGCACGTCCTGGCACCGCGACATCACCGCAGCGTAGGTGCCGGCTTCACGGCCGAAGACGGGGACGAGAGCCTCGGCGGCATAGCGGCAGCGCTTCGCCCTGATCCGGATCTTGTGCAGCGCACGCCCGCCGGGCTCCGGCCCGAGGCGCTTGATCGAGCGCCGCAGAGCACGGTCGGGTACGAGTGCTGCGGCCACCTTCGACGCCTGCTTGCCGGCCCTGCCGCGCAGGGGCGGATCGCGGGCGATGTCGACGACGGAGTCGAGGAGCGCTGCGTACCGCCCCGACGCCATCGCGTCCATGAGCCTCATGCGCGCTGCAGCCCTGTCCTCGACCAGACGCGCCAGGAGGCGCTCCCCCGCGAGGCGGTCGGTGCCCGTCAGCCTCGTGACGGAGCGCGTGAGACGCCGGCCGAGGACGTCAGCGTCGCGCACACCCCCGAGGATCGCAGCGAGCCAGGCGAGCTCGGCGCGGATCGGCTCGGTGACCGCGGTGTCGAGGACCGACCGGAAGGTGTTCAGGTCCGAACGCATCCTGCGCGTCGCGACCCTCATCTGGTGCACACCTTCGGGGTCCTCACCCACACGTGCAAGAGGGTCGTTGTGCACGAGTCTCACCGCTGCGCGCCCGAGCGCGGCCGTCACGACGGTGCCGACCGTCGACCCGGGACCTGCCTGCGAGGGAGCCACCTCGGGCTCGGTGTCCTCCGCTCTCATCGCCCGCGCCGCCACCCACGTGTCCGCGACGGGCTTGCAGCCGCGACGCTCGATGCGGCGCCGCAACCTGTCCACGAGCTTGCGCCCCGCGGCAGGCCCCCACACGAGGCGGACGATCGCGAACGTCGCCCCCGCCCCCGTCGCCGCTCCGTCGCGGTCGAGGCCTTCACCTCTGTCCGGGCTGTCCGCGGTGACCACCTCGACCTCGTCGACGCGGACAGCCGCGAGGGCCGTTCCGCTCTCGGCGACCACGTCGACACCGCGCCTGGTCACGCGCACACGGGCCCTGACCGCCACGGGTTCGCCGCGGGCGACGCCGAAGGCGAGGTCGCATGCGCGGGGCGGGACCGCCGTCGCGATGCCGGCGACGGTGTGGACGAAACCTGCCTGGCGCATGCACCACGCGCCACCTCCCTCGTGCGCGAGCGTCACCCCCCAGCGGAGCAGTCGCAGGTCGGCCGTGTCGGCGAACTCCACCCCGAAGCGCTCGAGGGCGGTGGCGACGACCCTGGTGCTGTTCGTGCTCGCGAGGTCGCCGGGCTCGAGGGCCACCCCGGCGGTGTAGACCTGCTCACCCGCTGCAACCACTTCGACTTGGTCCCTTCCGCTGACCGGCGCCCGCCACGACCCGCTCCACCACGCCGGCCGGGGGGTGTACCGCCACGACCCGTTCTGGTAGAAGTAGGTCCAAACTGACTGTATATGGTCCGTACGGCTCCGGTTGGGGCGGAGCGCCGAGTACGGTACCGGCCACGTGAGGACTGGGAGTTCGAGATGCAGAGCCGCCGCTGTGGAGCCATTCTGTGTGCCCTGGGGCTGACGGCGACCTTCGCCGTCCTTGCTCCGGCGCGGTCCGCCGACGCGGCACCGAACTCGATCACGGTCAAGACACCGACGACGGACCAGGTGGTCCAGCGTGAAGCGGCGACCGGCACCGCCGACGTATCCGTGAGCGGCACCCTCGACGTCACCGGACCCGTCGAGGCGAGCCTCGACGGCACGAACTGGACCCCGCTCGGTGTCACGGGCACGACCTTCAGCGGCGTGCTCGAGGACCAGCCCGTCGGCCGCGCGACGCTGCAGGTCCGCTCGACGACGGCTCCTGCGGTCTCCACCTCGGTTCCGGGCGTCGGCGTCGGCGACGTGTTCGCCGTCATGGGCGACAGCAACACCTCCGGCGAGTCGCCGACGCTGCACACCTACACGGGTCCTCCCGGCCAGGTGAGCCTCTTCACGAACGCGAGGAGATGGCGGACGCTCACCGCTGACCCGGTCGACGGAATCGACGAGGATGCACCCCTCGGCAACTGCCGCTGGTTCTTCTTCACGTGCCTGCACCACGCTCTCTACGACGCCCACGTCGCCGGGACGATCTGGCCCGGTGTCGCGAGCCGGCTCACGACGGCGGCGCCCGGGGTCCCGATCGGTCTCGTCGTGATGGGCAAGAGCGCCTCCGGTCTCTTCTGCGACCCGGCGCGGGTGAGCTCCACCTGCTGGCAGAAGCCGACCGGCGGCTGGGCGGCCGACACCACCTTGAGCCTCTACGCCGACGCCCTCGCACGTCTGCGTGCCATGGCGCCCGCAGGCGGCATCCGTGCCGTGCTCTGGTTCGAGGGCATCAACGACACCGGCTCCGCAGGGACGGCGACGGGCCGCTCCGACTACCTCGCCATGGTGAACCGCTTCGTCGCGAACCTCGTCACCGACTACGGACCCCTCGACTTCGTGCTCAGCTCCCCCGGCGACTGCGACCCGGCGCTCAAGCCGACCTGTGCCGGCAGGGACACCGCACTCGACAACGTGCGCGGCGGCGTCGAGGACGCGTGGGCGTCGACACCACACGTGGTCGAGGGACCGCTGCTCTACGACATCGACAAGAGCACGGGGCCGTCGGCCGACGGCCTCCACTACCGTGAACAGGGCGCCATCGACACCGCCGCCGACCGTGTCGCGGCCGCGCTCGCCACCGCCTACTACGGCGCCCAGCCTCAGGACGGCCCGCGGCTGGTGTCCGCCACAGGCAGCGATTCCTCGGTGCACCTCGTGTTCGACACCGCCTCGCTCACACCGTCGACGGCCGTCGGCGGCATCCGTGTCGAACGCGACGGCACGCCTGTCCCGTCCCAGAGCGCCGTGGCGGCCTCCGGCAACGAGGTCGACGTCGCACTGACGGGTTCGGGCGGCATCCTCACGGTGTCGATCGTGCCCGGTCGCACGGGCCAGGGCAGCGCCATCGTGCGCGACGCCGACGGCAATCCAGCACATCCCGCCTTCGCCGTGCCTGTCATCCGCGGCGGTCCGGACGTCATCGCACCCACAGGCTCGATCGTGATAGCGGACGGCACCGCCCAGACCACGGCTACGACGGTGTCGGTGTCACTCGCCGCCTCCGACGACCGCAGCACCACCGGGTCAATCGAGATGAAGGTGTCGAACGCCGCCGACCTCGCCGGGGCCGGCTGGCAGCCGTTCAGCCCGTCGCTGACGTGGACGCTCACCGCCGGCACCGGAACCCGCACCGTGTACGCGCGCTTCCGCGACGCTGCCGGCAACGAATCCGCCATCGTGTCGGACTCCATCGAGGTCGTGGCGCCGCCGAGCGGGCCGGTGCGCTACGTCGGCGGCCAGCTCACGCTCAGCAGCGGCTCGTTCGGGGCCAGCATCCGCCCCGCCGACTTCTTCGGGCTGCGCGGCACGGTCAACATCGACGGTGTCAGCTACAACCAGAGGAACGACGTGACGCGATGCGGCCCGTCATGCGTCCAGGGCAGTGCCTTCGCGTGGTTCCGGCCCAACCAGACCTGGAAGGCCGACCTCAACAGCGGCACCGTCACGATCAACGGCACCACCCGGACCGTGATATCCGGCACCCTCGACATCAGCTGAGCCGGGCCGCTCCCGGCTGGACCGGTCGCGACCGGCCGTGGTGGCAGCCCGGTGCGGGTCAGTCCTCCGGCGCTGCGGCGCTGGCCCTGTCGGCGATCTCGTTGACGATGTCGGCGTTGGCGAGCGTCGTGACATCGCCGAGCTTGCGGTTCTCGGAGATGTCGCGCAGGAGACGGCGCATTATCTTGCCTGACCGCGTCTTCGGCAGGTCCTCGGTGAAGACGATCGACTTCGGCTTCGCGATCGGGCCGATCACCGACGCCACGTGGTCGCGCAGCTCGGCTAGTAGTGCGTCGTCGCCGACGACGCCTGCACGCAGCACCACGAACGCCGCGATCGCCTGACCGGTCGTCTCGTCGTCACGGCCGACGACGGCGGCCTCGGCGACGGCGTCGTGTGACACGAGCGCCGACTCGACCTCCGTCGTCGAGATCCTGTGCCCGCTCACGTTCATCACGTCGTCGACACGACCCAGCACCCACAGGTAGCCGTCGTCGTCCTTCTTGGCGCCGTCCCCGGCGAAGTACATCCCCGGGAAGCGCCGCCAGTACGTCTCCGCGTAGCGCTCGTCGTCGCCGTAGATGCCGCGCAGCATCGCCGGCCACGGTGAGCGCAGCACCAGGTAGCCGCCGCTGCCGTCGGGTACGGACCGCCCCTCGTCGTCGACGACGTCGGCATCGATGCCCGGCAGGGCGTAGGTGGCCGAACCGGGTTTGGTCGTGGTCAGCCCCGGCAGTGGCGACACCATGATCGCCCCCGTCTCTGTCTGCCACCACGTGTCGACGACCGGGGTCCGTCCCGAGCCGATCACGTCGCGGTACCAGATCCACGCCTCGGGGTTGATCGGCTCGCCGACCGAGCCCAGGAGCCGCAGCGACGAGAGATCGTGGGCACCCGGATAGGTGTCACCCCATTTCATGAACGTGCGGATCGCGGTGGGTGCGCAGTAGAGGATCGTGACGCCGTAGCGCTCCACGATCGACCACCACCGGTCCTTGTCGGGGAAGTCCGGTGTGCCCTCGTACATCACGCCGGTCGTGTGGTTGCACAGCGGCCCGTACACGATGTAGCTGTGCCCGGTGACCCAGCCGACGTCGGCCGCGCACCAGTACACGTCGTCGTCCTTGATGTCGAACACCCACCGGTGGGTGGCGGCAACACCCACCATGTACCCCCCGGTGGTGTGCTTGATCCCCTTCGGCTTGGCGGTCGTACCCGAGGTGTACAGCAGGTAGAGCATGTGCTCGCTGTCGAGGCGCACCGGCGGGCACTGCGGCTCCTGGCGGTCGACGACGTCGTGCCACCAGAAGTCGACCTCGTCGTTCCAAGCGATGTCCTGGCCGGTACGGCGCACGACGAGCATGTAGTTGCACTCCGTCGCGCTGGCGAAGGCGGCGTCGGCGTTGGGCTTGAGGCTCACCTGCTGTCCGCGGCGGTTCTGGCCGTCGGCGGTGACCAGCAGCTTGGCACCCGAGTCGTGCATGCGATCGGCAAGGGCGTCGGCGCTGAAGCCCGCGAACACGAGCGTGTGCGGCGCCCCGATGCGGGCACACGCGAGCATGGTGACGACGGTCTCGGGGATCATCGGCATGTAGATCGCGACACGATCGCCGGTGCCGACGCCGAGCTCGCGCAGCGCGTTGGCGCACCGGCACACGTCCTCGAGGAGCTGCGCGTAGGTGATCGTGCGGGTGTCGCCGGGCTCACCTTCCCAGTGGTACGCCACCTTGTCGCCGCCGCCCGAGTTCACGTGGCGATCGAGGCAGTTGTACGACATGTTCGTCTCGGCACCCACGAACCACTGCGCGAACGGCAGCTCCCAGTCGAGGACGCGGTCCCAGGCCTTGAACCAGTGCAGGGTGTCCGCCTCGGCGGCCCAGAAGCCCTCGGGGTCGCGGCGCGCGCGTTCGTAGACCGATGGATCGGAGAGGTTCGCGGCGGCCGCGAACTCCGCCGGTGGCGGGAACGTCCGGTCCTCCGCGAGCAGGTTCTCGAGCGCCTCGTCGGACATCGCTTGGGCCTCCGCGGTCCATGTCGCAGGTCAGGTGGGCGGACGGGCGGAGTCTATGTGCCTGCCGGCTGCCCTGCTGACGGGACAAGGACACATCCATGTCGCACAGCCGTAACACGGCCGTCACACCCCGGACCACGGCCCGACACGCGCCCCCGTTACCGTGGCCGCAAAGACCGCACGACTGCTTCCACCCAGTTCCACAGGAGATTCGAGATGCAGAAGACGGCAGCGCCGCTGCACGAGCGCGTCCTCGACATCTGGCGCATCCCCGAGAAGCGCCGGCTCTTCGGGAGGATCCTGGGCGGGAAGATGATCGGGGTCGCCCTCGTCTTCGGCGTCATTGCAGCCCTCGGGGTCAGCGTCGCCCACGCGCAGGACGCCACCGACACCGCTGCCGCCAGCGGCCTCACCGTCGACGACCTGATCAACCCCATCAACACGATGTGGACGCTCGTCGCCGCGTTCCTGGTCTTCTTCATGCAGGCGGGGTTCATGGCCCTCGAAGCCGGCTTCGCGCGCGAACGCGAGACCAACAACATCATGCTGGAGTGCATCATCGACACGTGCCTCTGCGGCATCCTGTTCTGGGCGTTCGGGTTCGCGTTCATGTTCGGCTCCGGAAACGGCTTCATCGGCCACGAGTTCTTCTTCCTCAACGGTGCGCCGGAGACGTACGGCACCACGGGTGTGGCCTTCCCGGCCTTCTTCCTCTTCCAGTTCGCGTTCGCCGACACGTGCTCGACGATCACCTCGGGTGCGATGGTCGGCCGCACCGGCTTCGTCGGTGACCTGCTCTACAGCATCGGGGTCAGCGGCTTCATCTACCCGATCCTGGGCCACTGGATCTGGGGGCCTGACGGCTGGCTCTACACGATGAACACGCCCATGCGCGACTTCGCCGGCTCCACGGTCGTGCACACCGTCGGCGGGTTCATCGCGCTTGCGGGCGCCATCGCCCTCGGACCCCGCATCGGCCGCAAGTTCAAGCGCGACGGCGGCGGTATGCCCCCAGGGCATTCGATGACCCTTGCGGCGGTCGGCGCAGTCATCCTGTGGTTCGGCTGGTACGGCTTCAACCCCGGATCCACCCTCTCCGCCCTCGACATGGGCGGCATGGCCAGGGTGGCGACGAACACGACGCTGGCCGCGTGCGCCGGTGGCATCGTGGCGATGTTCCTCGCCTACCCGTCGATGAAGAAGTGGGACACGGGCCTCACCATCAACGGCTTCCTGGCCGGCCTCGTGGCGATCACGGCGCCCTGCTACTTCGTGAACCAGCTTGGCGCCGTCGTGATCGGCTCGATCGCGGCCGTGGTCATGTACTTCGGGGTGAAGCTCCTCGAGTACGTGAGGATCGACGACCCCGTGGGCGCAGTGCCCGTCCATGGCCTCTGCGGCATCTGGGGCACGCTCGCCATCGGCTTGTTCGCGACCGGTGCCTACAGCATGCCGAGCAGCACCGGGCCCGACGCCACGGTCGACCCCGTCGTCGGCCTCTTCTACGGAGGCGGGCTGGCACAGCTCAAGTCACAGGCCATCGGCTCGTTCACGGTGACCGTCGTGTGCTTCGCCGTCGCCATGGGCCTCATGTACCTGGTCAAGGCGACCGGCACGCTGCGCGTGTCCCGCGAAGGCGAGATCAGAGGCATCGACATCCACGAGCACGGGGCACCGTCGTACCACATGGAGGTCGGCGCCGGCACCGGGTACTACATCGCACCGGGCCCCGACGACTACACCGCTGTGGACGTCAGCGACTCCGCCACGGTGGCCCAGCCGACCGGCTGATCACGACATCCGGCATTGGGGGGGGGCAGCGGCCGGTCCGTAACATTGCGGCCGTGGACACCGAACCGGAAGCCTCCCCCCCGCCGGGCCGCCCACGGGAGCGTCGCTACCCGCTGAGCATCACCGTGCGCGCCATGGTGCTCGTCGCCGTCGCCGCCTGTACGGTGCTGGGCTACATGATCGCGTCGGCGGTCGGCACGGTCGCCTGCTCCAACACCGGCTGCTCCGCACGCACCCCCGTCATGTGGGGTCTGCTCGGTGCGGTCATCGGCCTGGTGGGCACCGCTGTCGTCGGGGTCCTCCTCGCGCGCAGCTACGGCGAGTGGCGCATGCTCCGCGGGCTCGGGGCGACCGACTCCGCCTCGACCGAGGTCGAAGCGGACGGCACGACGTCACGACCGCAGAAGACGTGCTGATGGGCGATGTCGCGGGCGAGAGTGCGCCCGCCGGCGGCCGCGGGCCGGCACACGAGGATGCGGCCGACGAGGTGCCGGCGGAGGCGGGAGCGGCGGCCGCCCTCGCTGCCGAGCTCACGGCACAGACCCGGCGCCGGGCCATCCGCCTCGCACGGGTGTCGCGCCTGGTGTTCGCCGTCGCCGCCGCGACCGCGATCGGCCTCGTGCTCCTGTGGGTGTTCGGAGGCGTCGACACGTCGGAGCCGGGTTTCCGAGTGCTTGCCCTCGGCGTCGTCGTCCTGTTCGCGCTGGCGTTCCTGACGGGCGCTCTGTCGGCTGCAGCGCTGCGCCGCGCGGGTGACGACCTCAGCCGTTCGCGACCCCGAGGTGACGGGTGAGGAACGCGGTCTCGTCGGTGACAGCCCGTTCGAACCACTCCCCCACGTAGACGTCGAAGTGCCCGCACGGATAGCGGAGCAGCTCGCCGAGTGGGGCACGCCCGGCGACCGCCGACGCCGCCTCCGGCGACGCGACCGAGTCGGTGTCCGCCACGCAGACCAGAAGGGGGCACTCGATCGACCCGGCATCGACGCCCGGGCGGTACGCCGGCACCCGCAGCACCACTCTCGCAGCCACGCGGTCGTCGAAGGCATCCGGGTCGGGGACGAGCGCCCGGTACCCGTCAAGGGCATCCGGAGTGGTCATGACCGCGACCGAGCCCGGTGAACCCACGACCGGGACCAGCACCGGAGGCAGCCCCACGAGGGCGGCGGCGCTGTCGGCGACCGCAGCCGCGACGAGACCGGCCGCAGTCCGCGGACGGATCCTGGCGTACGTGAGGTTCGCGAGCCCGTCGACGAAGGGCACTTGGCTCACGACGGCCGCGAGGTCGGGTTCGCGTGCCGCTGTCGCGAGGACGTGGCCTCCCGCGAACGAGGTGCCCCACAGCGCCACACGGGACGCGTCGACGTCGGCCCTGCCTCTCACATAGGCGAGCGCCGCGCGCCAGTCCGCGAGCTGCTTGTCGATGTCGAGGACCTGGCGCGGACTGCCACTGCTGGCACCGAAGTTCCTGTAGTCGAAGACGAGAACTGCGAGGCCCGCATCCACGAACCGCTCGGCGAACGCGTCGAGACGTGCCTCACGCACGCCGCCGAAACCGTGTGCCATGACGACCGCGGCGTACGGACCTGCGACACCCGCAGGGGTGTACCACCATGCCGCGCACTCGTCTCCGGGGGCACCGAAGGTGACGTCGATGCGCTTCGCCGTGTCGTCGCCGGCCATCGATCAGCCGAAGAAGGTGCGACCGACGTCGTAGAGCGCCGGGTCGACGGTCTTGAGAGTGCCGGTCGCCTCTTCGAGAGGCACCCGCACGATCTCGCCGCAGCGCAAGGCGACCATCTGGCCCCAGGCGCCGTCGTCGACAGCGCCGATCGCGCCGATCCCGAAGCGGGTCGCGAGCACGCGGTCGAACGCAGTGGGTGTGCCTCCCCGCTGGACGTGACCCAGGATCGTGACGCGGGTCTCGAAACCCGTGCGTGACTCGATCTCGGCTGCCAGCGAGTTGGCGATCCCGCCGAGGCGGACGTGGCCGAACTCGTCGACGCCGGATGCCGACACCTCGAACGTGCCCTCCCTGGGAACGGCGCCTTCAGCGACGACGACGATGGAGAAGTCACGCCCGCGGGCGTGCCGGCTGCGGATGTATCCGCACACCTCCTCGATGTCGAAGGGCGTCTCGGGGATCAGGATCGCGTCGGCGCCACCGGCGATGCCCGCGTGGGTGGCGATCCAGCCCGCGTGGCGGCCCATCACCTCGCACACCATCACGCGGTCGTGGGATTCGGCGGTCGTGTGCAGGCGGTCGATGGCGTCGGTGGCGATCTGGACGGCGGTGTCGAACCCGAACGTGACCTCGGTGCCCGACAGGTCGTTGTCGATGGTCTTGGGCACGCCGACGACGTGCCCGCCTGCGGCTGCGAGCTTGGCGGCAACGCCGAGGGTGTCCTCACCGCCGATGGCTACCAGCGCGTCGACGCCTGCCACCGCGATGCGCGAGAGCACCTCCTCGGCGGAGCACTCCTTGAGGGGGTTGGTGCGGCTCGTACCCAGGATCGTGCCGCCGCGCACGAGGATGCCACCCACCGTGTCGAGGGTGAGATCGAACCCCTCGCCCTCCATCACCCCGCGCCACCCGTGGCGGTACCCGAAGAAGCTGTGGCCCGACTCGCGCACGCCGCGTCGCACCACCGCACGGATCACGGCGTTCAGTCCCGGGCAGTCCCCCCCGCCAGTGAGCATCCCGATCCGCATCAGTCGATCACCTCCACGCCACAAGGTACCTGCGACGGGAATTAGGATCGGCCGCCATGAGCGACACCAAGGTGGCACCGGCGCGGATCCTGGCGATCGACGCAGGCACGACATCGGTGCGCACGCTCGCCGTCAACGAGGCCGCCGAGGTCGTCGCGCTCTCGCAGCGTGAGCTGACCCAGCACTACCCGCACCCCGGATGGGTGGAGCACGACGCCGACGAGATCTGGCACGGGGTGCGGGCCACCATCGCCGACGTGCTCGCGGACGACCGCGTAGACGCCGGCGCGATCGCCGCGATCGGGATCACGAACCAGCGCGAGACGACCGTGGCGTGGGACCGCGACACGGCGGAGCCGCTCGCCCGCGCCATCGTGTGGCAGGACCGCCGCACAGCCGACCGCTGCGACGAGCTGCGTGCCAGCGGTGCCGAGGCCGAGATCCGCGGCACCACCGGGCTCCTGTGCGACCCGTACTTCAGTGCCACCAAGATGGAATGGCTCCTCCGCCACGGTGGTGTGGAACCTGCGCCCGGTCTCGCGTTCGGCACCGTCGACTCGTGGCTCGCCTTCAAGCTCACGGGGGGCGCGCACCACGTGACCGACGCCTCGAACGCATCGCGCACGATGCTCTACGACATCGGCGCCGGCCGCTGGTCGGAGGAGCTGGCGCAGCGGTTCGGCGTGCCGTTGTCGGCGCTGCCCGACGTCGTCGACTCGGCTGGGGACGCGGGCACGACCGATGCCGGCGAGACGGGCATCGCGGTGCCCGTCGCCGGGATGGCCGGCGACCAGCAGGCATCCCTGTTCGGGCAGGCCTGCTTCACCCCCGGAGCGACGAAGAACACCTACGGCACCGGCAGCTTCGTTCTCGTCAACGCCGGCGAGGTGCTCCCGCCGGCGACCGCGGAGCTCGTCACCACGGTCGCCTGGCGCCTCGGCGGGGTGCACACGTACGCGCTCGAGGGCTCGATCTTCGTGACAGGTGCAGCCGTGCAGTGGCTGCGCGACCAGCTCGGGATCGTCGCCGACGCCGCCGAGATCGGACCTCTTGCCGCGTCGGTGACCGACACGTCGGGGGTCGTGTTCGTCCCCGCTCTCGCGGGCCTCGGGGCGCCCTACTGGGACCCTCGCGCCCGCGGAGCCGTGTTCGGCCTCACCCGCGGCGTCAACCGCGCGCATCTGGCGCGGGCAGTGGTCGAGTCGATGGCGTTCCAGACACGCGACGTCGTCGCGGCCGCCGACCGCGCCCTCTCGGACCCAGTCGCCGAGATGCGGGTCGACGGTGGCGCATCGGTGATGGACGTCCTCTGCCAGATCCAGGCGGATCAGCTCGGGGTGGACGTCGTGCGCACGGCGCAGAAGGAGACGACGGCGTTGGGCGCCGCGTTCCTCGCCGGGATCGCCACCGGCGTGTGGGGCGGCCTCGACGACGTCGCGCGGGCCTGGCGCGCGGACCGGCGCTTCGTCCCCGACCCGGATCGGGGTGCTGCCGACGCCGCGCACGCGGCGTGGCGCCGCGCTGTCGAGCGTGTCGTGGACTACGCCGCTGCCGATCCGCCCTGACGGCCTGCGTACTCGTCGACGTACTCCTGGCCCGACAGGTCGCGGATCCGCCGCATCACCTCGTCGGTGAGCAGGCGCGTGGCGAGCTGGCGGTCGGCCATCGCGGCGTACGGTGCCGGGTCGATGGGTTCGCCGAAGCTGACGGAGACCTTGCCGAGGCGGGGCAGCCTCTTGCCCTTGGGCATGACCTCTCTGCTCCCGACGACGCCGCAGGGGACGATCGGCGCGCCGGTCGAGATCGCGAGCCTGGCGACACCGGTCTTGCCACGGTGGAGGCGGCCGTCGACCGAGCGCGTCCCCTCGGGGTAGATGCCCAGGATCTTCCCGCCCGCGATCACGCTGCGCGCGGCGAGCAGGGCCCCCTCGCTCGCGCTGCCGCCGTCGCGACTCATCGGGATCTGGCCGATGCCCTGGAAGAACCAGCGGGTGCGCCAGCGGTCGAAGTACTCCGCCTTCGCCACGAACGTCATGCGGCGCAGCACCGACACGGGGACGAAGAACGAGTCGAGGAACGACACGTGGTTCGAGGCGACGATCGCGGCGCCGCGCACGGGTACGTGGCGTCCTCCACGGACCGTGAGCCTCCAGGCCGCGAAGATGAAGGGGGTGAGGACGACCTTGAAGAACCAGTACAGCACGGCGAACCTGTGTGATCGGGGGCAGCCGGTCGTCGCGCGCCGTTGCGCCGACCGTTTGCACTTCGACAAGGCTCCGGCGTAGAAGGTTTCACCTTTTCTGTTGCAGGCGCCAAGAGGGTGGCGAGCGGTGCAGGCCGAGACGGACACGACGGCACTGGCCCACACTGGCCAGACCAATCACGATCAGACCGCGCTCGTCCTCGCCGGCACCGGCGCCGGCGAGACCGGCTACGACGCGACGGCGCTGCGCAGCGGCCTCTGGTGGGAAGGCACGCGCGACGGCGCCGTGCTGCTGCTCCACGACCTCGGCGTCACCCCCGAGGGGCTCGCCGATGCGGCCCTCGCCATGTACTACGAGGGGTTCTGGACGGCCGCGCCGCTGCTGCCCGGCCACGACGCGGTCGGCACGACGCGCCGGCTCGGCCACATCGACCTCACCGAGGTGCTCGCCACGGTCGATCGCTGGGTCGCTGCCCTGCAGGCGGCCACCATGCCGCTCGTGGTCGTCGGATACGGCCTCGGCGCGTCGCTCGCGGTGCTCGTGGCGACGACGTACCCGGTGCACGGCCTCGTCACGGTCAACCTGCCCGTGCGCTCCTACCACAGGCGCCGCTTCCGGTCCCGTCTCGCGGCGCTCACGACCGGGCGCGCCGCCGGTCTCGACGTCGACGTCGAGCGCGAGGACGCCGCGGAGGCGCAGGCCGCGTACCTCGACTCCGGCGCGTTCGCGCTCGCCCGTGATCTCGAGCGCCTCGGGGCGGCCGAGCTGTCGTCGGTGCGGGTCCCGACTCTGATGTTCCAGTCGCGCGAGGACC
>JAIBAC010000244.1 GCA_019695375.1 Acidimicrobiia bacterium | reverse complement strand
GCAGTTCGCCGCCCGCGGTGCACGTGTGATCGCGTGCTCGGACGCCACGGGTGGCCGCCACGACGAGAGCGGCCTCGACGTCGCCGCGCTGGCGTCCTGGGTGCGTTCGGGCCGGACCCTGGCCGAGACCACCATCGGTGACACCATCGACAACGAGGATCTCCTCGCCCTCGAATGCGACGTCCTCGTCCCTGCCGCGATCGGCGAGGTGATCAACGGGTCCAACGCCGGCCGCGTGCACGCGCGGCTGGTCGTCGAGGCCGCCAACCATCCGGTCACGCCGCTCGCCGATCGCATCCTCGCCGACAACGACGTCGTCGTCCTGCCCGACATCCTCGCCAACGCCGGTGGGGTCATCGGTTCGTACTTCGAATGGACGTTGAACCTGCAGCAGTACTCCTGGTCGCAGGAGCGCTTCGACCGCGAGCTCGAGGCGATGCTCACCAAGGCATACGAGCACGTGCGCGCTCATGTCGACGAGAACCCGTCGCACCCCACGATGCGGCGCGTCTCCTACGACATCGCCGTGCGCCGTGTCGTTCGGGCGAGCTTGCGCCGCGGCTTCATGCACGCACCGGCCGGTTGGTCGTTGCGCGAGCCCAACCACCCGCGCGCGGGTAACCACGACAGGTTCCGGTAGGCCGTGCCGTCGTCGGTCAGGAGCCGGCCGCGATGGACATCCGGCGCCGGTATGCGAGCACGAAGCAGATGCCGATGAGGGCGAGGAGGCCGCCCGCTGACATCTGCACCCACGGTGAGCCTCCGGTGAGCGGCAACCCGCCCTCCTGCTCGTAGGATGCAAGCACGGCACGCACCTCGCTACCGCCCTGCTGGGCGGTTTGCTCCGCACATGTGGCCGGCTGGCCATGTCCGTTGTCCCAGCCGGTGAGCGTCGACACGTTCGAGGCGCCCGTGCCCTGATCGTTCAGGACAGTCCCGTAGAACACGACACGGCAGTCGCTGGTGGCGGCACCGGCGAAGGCGAGTGGGAGCCCGTCGACAGGTGGGGGCCCGTCACCTGTCCAGGTGACGTTCGGACCCCACGGCGACGTGAGCTGGCGCCACGTGAGGCTCTGCGCAGACCAGAACCAGAGGTCGCGGTAAGCGGTGCTCGACCTCGGTCTCCCGAAGGCGAGGTCGAGGCCACCGGCCATGAACGCGCCCGCCAGCGCCGGTTCCGGCGAGTTCAGGGTCGGGAACGCCGCACCGCCGCGCGGTGCGGGGCCGCATGCGCCGGTGGCGCAGACGAGCTGCCACGTCGTACCGGTCCAGATCCAGGTGTCACCCATCGCGTTGGCACCGTTGGCGAAGTCGCCCTCGTTGCCACCGAAGAGCACGAAACGCGTCCCGTCCCACGTCATCGACGACCAGAAGCGCGCGGACGGACCACATGGGAGGCCCATGGAGATGCCGCAGACCTGGGTCCAGGAGGTGCCGTCGAAGACCCAGGTGTCCTCGAACGATGCGTTGAAGCCGTCCGCGATTCCGCCGAAGAGCAGAGTCATCGCGGAGTTCCCGGCGATGGCAGCGAACGAACGATCCGGCGGGCCGCAGGCATCGTCGGCGCACACCTGGGTCCAGGTCGTGCCGTCGAAGCGCCAGGTGTCACTTATGGGCGAACCCGTGGGCTGGAACAGGGCCCCGGGGTGGCCGCCGAACATGATCACACCGCCGGGCGCCGTTCCCAGGGCACCGCCGCTGCGGGCGGGCAGGGCGCACGGAGCGTCGGCGCCCGCCACGGTCGTCCCGCAGATCGGCAGCCACGCACCGTTCTCGAAGATCCAGGTGTCGTTGGTGGGTGTGCCCTGGCCGGGGTCGGTGCTGCCACCGACGAGGACGCCGACGCCGTCGGGGGTGTTCGACACGCTGGGGAACGCCCGGCCGTCGTTCAGGCCCGACGGCAGGGTGACGGGCACCGAAGCAGCGTCATCACCAGTGACCGCCGACGGGGTGGAGTCCTCGGCGTCCGCCGTCGCAGCGGCCGGCTCGGCGACCGCGGCTGCCGGCTCTGGCTCCGCCTCAGCAGACGAAGAAGCCTCGGACTTGGCCTCCGCCTTCGCCGGTGCCTCCGGCTTCGCCTCCGCCGTCGCGGCGCGCGCGGCAGCCGGCGCATCTGAGCTCGAGGCCGTCGAAGCTGCTGGGGCGGCGCTGCCAGCACTCGCCGGAGCGGACGCCCCGTCCTCGGATGCCATCGCGGCGGCGCTAGTGGACAACAGGAACACGGCCGCAGCCAGAGCCACAGCACGGCGCACGTGAACTCGCGCCATCAGAGCCTCCCCCAGGGACACCCGAGGCGCGGCCACCTCGGAGCAAGGCCGACGACTCTACATGCAATTCCCTGTCGATGCCGCGCCGGGTCGGCATGATCCCGGTATCACCCGATTTCGCACGCGAGCGCCTGTGCGGCCGCTACTCGGGATCACCGGCCGCGTCTGCGATGCCGTCGAGCAGACGGCCGAGCCCTGCGCCGCTGCGACGCGCCTCCTCCTCCGGGTCACCGGCCCCGAGCGGCACCTCGCCCACGATGTGGAGGCCGTGGCCCTCGATGCCGTGACGGCGGACCGGCCTGTTCGTGAGGAGGCGCATGGACGTGACGCCGAGGTCCGTGAGGATCTGCGCCCCGATGCCGTAGTCGCGGTCGTCCATCGTGGTGCGCTCGGGAGGGCGACCGGAGCTGATCGCCTCGAGCTCGCGGCCGAGGCTGGCGCCTCCCCGCTCGTAGCGACGGAAGTAGAGGAGGACCCCACGGCCCTCTTCGGCGATGCGCCGCATCGCCTCGTGCAAAACCGAGCGTGTGCCGGTGTCGCTGCCACCGACGACATCACCTAGGAGGTTCTCGGCATGCACCCGCACCAGGACTGCGTCCTCACCGGCGAGGTCGCCACGCACGAACGCCACGTGCTCGGTCCCGTCGAGCGTGCTCTCGTAGCCGAGGCAGCGGAACTCACCGAACTCGGTGGGGATCCGTGCCTCGGCGACGCGCTTGACGAGCTTCTCCGAACGGCGCCTGTACCGGATCAGGTCTGCGAGCGACACGAGACGCAGGCGCTTTTCGAGAGCGAGTCTCTCCAGGTCTGCACGCCCGGCAAGGCCACCGTCCTCGGCGATGATCTCACAGACCACCGCCGACGGATCGCGCCCCGCGAGGGTCGCGAGATCGACGGCGGCCTCCGCCATTCCGGCGCGGCGCAGAACGCCCCCCTCGGTGGCCCGCACGGGCTGGGTGTTCCCCGGGCGCCGGAAGTCCGACGGCACTGCAGACGGGTCGGCGAGAGCACGGATCGTGGCGGCACGGTCGGCTGCCGTGAGCCCGGTCTGGACGCTGCGCAGATCGACGGGGACGGTGAACGCTGCCTCCGCCGGATCGGCGCTGTCGACCACCATCGGCGCGATCCCGAGGGCATCGAGGCGTGCTGCGGGGAGCGCCGGGCGGATCATCCCGCGGCCGTGACGTGACATGAAGTTCACGATCTCGGGTGTGATCAGGTCAGCTGCCACGACGAGGTCGCCGACCTCGTCGTCGCCGGCGCCACCGCGACCGGGCTGAGCGGGACCCGCTGCCTCGTCGACGACGATCACCATGTGACCCGCGGCGAGCTCCGACACAGCCTCCGGCACCGTGGCGAAGGCGATCGCGCTGCTGTCTGCACTCGATTCGGCCATGTACGCCCATGGTAAGTGGGCGGCGGGGCGGTGGTCAGATGCGGAAGGTCCGAATGGGGCTCGGACCGGCCCCACTAGGCTCGCCCGAGATGGGGAAACAGCGTCCCACCATCGTCCACATGATCTCCTCGCCGGTCCGCAGCGCGCCGCGCGAGGTGATGTACCGCATAGTCGACGCGATCGACCGTGACAGCTTCCAACCCGCCGTCGCCTTCTTGCGCCGTGGGCTCGACGAAGCCGAGGACTTCGGCTTCGGCGACATGCTCGCCGACTTCGAAGCCCTCGACGTGCCTGTCTACGTCGGCTCGATGGAGCGCAAGTACCAACTACATGACGCCACGCTGCTCGACAGGTTCCTGCGGGATGTCGGAGCCAAGCTCCTCGTCAGCCATCTCCCACGCGCCGACCTGTGGGCGACCGCGATGGCGTGGTGGGGCCGCTGCCACAACGTGCGCCTCCTCCACGGCGCATGGGAGTGGTGGTATGCCCACACCGATCCCGACGACATCCCGCGGCCGAGCGGAACGGCGATCGAGACGCTGGATCGCATCCTCCTGCGCTACACCGATCGGATCGCGTGCGTTTCACCAGCGACGCTCGCGTCCCTCCGCGACGAGCAGAACATCCCGGAAGCCAAGCTCGTGTGGATGCGCACTGGCATAGACGTCGAGCGGTACCGGGTCGCCGACGCCGCGTTCGCGGATGACCGGCCGGTGACATTCGGGATGGTCACCAGAGTCATCGAGTCCAAGGGCGTCTTCGAGTTCCTGGACGCGATCGCGGCCGTGCAGAAGCGCCACCCCCATACGCGCGCCCTGATAGCCGGCGACGGCCCCGATCTCGACCGCGCGAAAGCACACGAGGACGAGTAGGGTGCA
>JAIBAC010000243.1 GCA_019695375.1 Acidimicrobiia bacterium | reverse complement strand
GGTCGCGAGCGGGCCGGGGTCCACCTGGCCCCAGTCGAGCTGCGCCAGCGGACTGCGGTGGACCTCGGCGTCGGGCGACGCGGCACCGAGCACGAGGACCACCTCGTGCTCGGGCGCGACGACGTCGAGGAGGGCGAGCTTGACGTCACTGAGCACACCGGCGCGGTCGACCTGGCACACCAACAGGTTGGGCAGCTCGGCGCCCTCCGCATGCGGCTGCGGCGGGAACCACCTCTCGATCTGCGCTGCGAGGTCGCGGCCGTCGCACACGGCGACCCCGTCGACGGCCGGGTCGGCACCGACGGCAGCGAGCACCGGCTCGAGGAACGACATGCCCTCGACGAACTCGACGTCGACCGCGGCGGGCCCGGCGCGCTCGCACAGGAGGCGCACCGTCGCTTCGGCGACGTGGGGTGAACCGGGCACCGCGTACGTCACATCGCCGTCGCTCGCGGCGAGGTCGAGGACCCGGTCGACAATCCCCGCGTAAGCGGATCCGAGGTCCGCGGCAGCGTCGTACAGGTCGTCACAGGTGTCGAAGGCGACGCCCTCTGCCGCGAGGGTGGCCGCCGCCGGGTGCCGCGAGGTCCGCAGCAGCAACCGCGTGGCGCCGCGAACAGCGGCCACGGCGCCCACGGTCATCTCGGTGATCCCGGCGGGCCCGAGCCCGACGACCGTGACGCGCCCCGGCACCGGTCAGCCTCCCGGTGCGCCGGAGCGTGCCTGTTCGATCTGCTCCACGAGCAGCTCGAGCTGGTCGACGGGCATCGCGTCGACACGGGCCCGTTGCTCCGGCGTGAGCTGGGCGAGGAACTCAGCCGGGATGCGGCGCATCAGGTCGTCACGGCGGTTGCGATCCTGGACCGACTGGCCCTGGCCCTCCTCGCCGGTCACACCGGGGCCAGTGCGCGGCACCACAGGCGTCTGCAGGTCGCCGGTCCACATCCCGAACTCGGGGTTGACCTCGACGTCGGCTTCGCGCATCGCACGCTGGAGGATGAGCTGCACCTTCACCTGCGGGTTGGCCGACACCTGCTCGGCGACGAGCTCGCGCGCTGTCTCGAGCGACGGCTCCTTCGTCTCGACGTAGAAGACGACGAAGTACCCGTCCGCTGCCTTCACGGGTGCGAGCAACGTCGACGGTGCCGCTTGCGCGATGGCGTCCGACAGCTCCGGCGGCAGCGAACGCTGGGCGAGGCACTGCACGCTGCCACCCTGGGACTGCTGGGGGTCGACCGACATCTCCGCCGCCACCGACTCGAACGGTTCTCCGGCTGCGATGCGTGCCCGTGCCTGCTGCGCCTGCGGCTCGGCTGTCGTGAAGAGGATGCGGGCGCACACGGTGCGGAACTGCTCGGGATCCTCGTCGAAGAAGGTGCGCACCATCTCGTCGTCGGGTTCGGCCGGATGCGACGGGTCCGCTGCGTACTGCTGCAACACCTGGTTCAAGGCGAACTGGCGCAACAGGGCGTCCTGGTCGGCCGGGTCGAGCCGGTCGAGGATCTCGGCGTCCTGAGGCGACTGCCGCACCTGGGTGCGTACCCGCTCGACGGCCGCGTCGTCGACGACGAGCCCGAGGTGCTCGATCTCCTCCTCGACGATCTCGTTCACGACGAGACCGCCGAGGACCTCGCTCACACCACTCGTCGCATACGAGGACTCGAGCTTGCCCGGCGCCAGCGCCGACGTCGTGTCGCCGGTCGCCTCGGACAGCTTCTTCTGCAGGGCCACGCGGTCCCAGAGCTGGGCCTGGGTCACCGTCGACCCGTTGACGCGGGCAGCCGGCGCCGCGGTGCGAGTGCAACCACCGAGCGCACCCGCGGCCACGAGGACCGCCACCACCACCGACATCCGTCTCATGCGATCTCCTCGAGGAGAGTCCGTGTCCACTCGGCGACTGCGCGGCCGTCGGCGTCGACGCGGGCTCCGGCGCCGCGGCCCGCGCGTCGCGGGTCCTCGTAGGGGACAACCAGGATCTCCTGGTCCTCCTTGACGACCGCCTTGGGATGGAGGCGCTGGAGCCGCATCCGTCTGCTCCCCTTGGGGACCATCGGCGACAGGCGCAGCTGGCCACGGGCGAAGACGATCTCGCGCACCCCCGCACCCAGCGCCGCGACCTTCACCGTGGCGAGCACGATCAGGTTCTCGACCTGTTCCGGCAAGGGACCGTAGCGGTCCTGCCACTCCTCGCGCACGTCATCGACCTCGTCGGTGGTGCGCGCGTCCGCGAGGCGGCGGTACGCCTCGAGGCGGAGCGCCTCCTTGTCCACGTAGGACTCCGGCACCGACGCCTCGAGCGGGAGGTCGATGCGCACGGACTCGTGCTCGGCCACGGCCTCACCGCGCAGCGCGGCGACCGCCTCGTTCACGAGCTGGCAGTAGAGGTCGAAGCCGACTGCCGCGATGTGGCCGCTCTGGGCCTCGCCGAGGAGGTTGCCGGCGCCGCGCAGCTCGAGGTCGCGCATCGCGATGGCGAAGCCGGAGCCGAGCTCGGTGTGCTCGGCGATGACCTTGAGTCGCTCGTGCGCCTCCTCGGTCAGCACCCTGTCGGGCGGGTAGAAGAGGTACGCGTACGCGCGCTGCTGGGCGCGCCCGACGCGACCGCGGATCTGATAGAGCTGCGCGAGGCCGAGGAGGTCGGCACGGTCGACGATGAGGGTGTTGGCGCGGGGGATGTCGAGGCCGCTCTCGATGATCGTGGTCGAGACGAGCACGTCGAACTCGCCGTCCCAGAAGGCGAGCATGATCCGCTCGAGCGTGCCTTCGTCCATCTGACCGTGCGCGACACCGATGCGCGCTTCGGGCACGAGCTCCTGGAGCTGAGCCGCCGCACGGTCGATCGAGCGCACGCGGTTGTGGACGTAGAAGACCTGCCCGTCGCGGAGCAGCTCACGCCGCACCGCCGCCGCGACCGCCTGCTCGTCGAACTCGCCGACGAACGTGAGCACCGGCCGGCGGTCCTCGGGCGCGGTGTTGACGACGCTCATGTCGCGGATGCCCGTGAGCGCGAACTCGAGCGTCCGCGGGATCGGCGTCGCCGTCATCGCGAGCACGTCCACGGACGTGCGCAGCTCCTTGAGGCGCTCTTTGGCCTTGACGCCGAAGCGCTGCTCCTCGTCGACGACCACGAGGCCGAGGTTCGCGAAGCGCACGTCCTCCGACAGGAGGCGGTGCGTGCCGACTGCGACGTCCACCTTTCCGGCTGCGATCGCGGCCGCCACCTCGCGCTGCTGCGCCGCCGTCAAGAAGCGGCTCATCATCTCGACCCGCACCGGGAGGTCGGCGAAGCGCTCGCTGAACGTGTTGAAGTGCTGCTGTGCGAGCACCGTGGTCGGCACGAGCACGGCCGCCTGACGCCCGTCCGCGACGGCCTTGAGCACGGCGCGCACGGCGATCTCGGTCTTGCCGTAGCCGACGTCACCGCACACGAGGCGGTCCATGGGAACCGGCGCCTCCATGTCCGACGTCACCTCGACGATCGCACGCGCCTGGTCCGGCGTCTCGACGTGGGGGAACGCCGCGACCGCCTGCGCCATGAGGTCGGCGTCGGGCGCGAACGCGTGGCCCTCACTCGTGAGGCGCTCACGGTAGAGGCGCACGAGCTCGTCGGCGATCTCGGCGACGGCCGCGCGCACCTTGGCCTTGGTGCGCGCCCAGTCGCTGCCGCCCATGCGCGAGAGCCGCGGCGAGTCTCCACCCACGTACTTGCGCACCGCGTCGAGCTGGTCGACGGGCACGTAGAGCTTGTCCTCGCCCGCGTACGCCACCACGAGGTACTCGCGCTCCACACCGCCGAGGGAGCGCTGCGTGATGCCCTCGAAGCGGCCGACCCCGTGGTGGTAGTGCACGACGTAGTCACCCTCGCGCAGGTCGCCGTAGACGGGACCGGCACGGGTGGCGCGAGTCGCCTTGGCCCGCGGCTTGCGGTGCGCGCGCCGCCGGCCTGTGACGTCGGCCTCCGACAGCAGGGTGAGGCCCATCTCGGTCGACACGAAACCGCGCGACAGCGCGGCCGTGACTATGAGGCCGCCGTCACGGTCGTCGGTGAGCGCTCCGTCGACGAGCTCCAGTGCGATGCCCTCGTCCACGAGCAGCTCGCGGATGCGCGCGGCGCTGCCGCGACCTTCCACGGCGAGGATCACCGTCTGGCCGCGGCCGAGCTCGGTGCGCAGGCGCGACGCGAGCGCCTCGGGGTGGCCGAGCGCGCCCTCGACGGCAGCGGCTCCGAACTGGAGCACGGACGGGTCGGGAGGCGCCGACGGCACCTGCCACACCGGCCCCGGCGCCGACGCGAGCACTGCCGACGCGTCGGCGAAGAGGCGGGGTGTCTCGGCAGACGTGGCGTCCGCTGCCGCTGGCCGCGCGCCGGCTGCCGGCGCCTCTGCCGAGGCCGGCGCCGGCTCGCCGTCGGCGGTGGCCTCGGTCTCGGTCAGCGCCTCGAGCGCGCCGGCGTGGGGCATGAACCACGTGCGTTCGAGCGCGAGTGCGAGGTCCTCCTCCTCGCGGCGCAGGTCGGCGGCGCGGTCGAGGCAGCGGCGCGGGT
>JAIBAC010000034.1 GCA_019695375.1 Acidimicrobiia bacterium | reverse complement strand
GACCGCGCGGGCGTTGCGGCCCGGCGTCCGCAGCGCCAGGACGCCCGCAGCCGTGGCAGCGGCGACGTCGAGGTTCCACGGGTCGCCACGCGTGGCGGCCACCACGGCGACGCCGGGCGCGCGTTCGAGGAACTCCGCACCGACGACGTCGGCCTCCACCACGACCGCCCGCGCGCCGCACTCCGCGGCGGCAGTGGCGAGCTCCTCCTCCGAGAGGAGACGCGGTGGGTGTGAGTCGAGCCAGGGCTGCACGTGCAGGACGAAGCGCGCTGCAAGCCGCTCGCGTGCGCGGCCCGTGAGGTAGGTCGTGCAGAAGAGCGCAGGCTCGGTCACGCAGCGCCGCCGGCCGACGGAACCGCGGTCGCCCAGCCCTGCACCGCCACACTTCCGTCCTGGCGGCACACCTGCGCCTCGACCTCGACGACCTCTTCGCCGTCGACCTCGCTCACACCGGTGACCTGCGCCGAGCACGTGAGCACGTCACCCGGCCACACCTGGGTCTTGAAGCGCACGCGGTACGTGCGCAGGCTGCCGGTGCCGAGCCAGCGCGTGAGGTACGTCGAAAGCACCCCGGCGGTGAACATCCCGTGCGCGAAGACGCTCGGATAGCCGACGGTCTGCGCGATCGAGTCGTCGTGGTGCATGGGGTTCAGGTCGCCGGAGGCCCCTGCGTACCGGACAAGGTGGGTGCGGGTGACGGCGGGGACGTCCCACTCGGGACCGGTGGATCCTGGTGCGATGCTCATGATGGGCTCGGTGTCTCGATGAGGACCATGCGGCTGCGGGCGACCTCGGTACCGTCCTGGTTCACGAAGCTGTTCTCGAACACCAGGAACCACAGGGTCTCACCACGCGAGTTCGTCTTGTCGTAGATGTCGGCGACCGACGACGTCGCGGTCAGCACGTCACCCGCATGGATCGGTGCGAGGTAGTCGAACTCCTGCTCGCCGTGCATCACGCGCAGGAAGTCGATGTCGAGGTCGGGGAACTCCGGGCCACCCGGCGGTTCCCACCATGCCAGGGTCTGCAGGAACGTCGGCGGCGCCAGGATGCCGCCGGGTGTGTCGGGGTCGAAGTACGCGGGGTCGTCGGCGAGCACGGCCTGCGCCATCTCGCTGATCTTGCCGCGCTCGACCGGGAACGTCACGGTTCCCAGCACCGTCCCGATCGCCGCCTTGTTCGCCACCTGGCCTCCTCGCTCGCACGCCCCCCCGCCAAACGCGGGTGGAATCACCCGCCAGCACGACACCTCACCCGCGTTTGGGGAAGGGGCCCCGCCAAACGCGGGCGGAATCACCCGCCAGCACGACAACTCGCCCGCGATTATGGATGAAGCGCCAGCCGCACCATCTCGTGCAAGTTCTTTGCACGAGATCCTTGCACGACCTGTGAGATCCGTGCAAAGGTTCACTCGACGTCGTTTCCGAGGGGGATACCACCTTGCCGATCCACACCGCACGCGACGGACGGATCTTCGAGATCACGATCGACCGTCCCGAGGCGCGCAACTCCCTCGACCTCCCCCACTTCGGCGCCCTCGCGCGAGCGTGGGAGGAGTTCCGTGACGACGACGACATGTGGGTCGCGATCGTCACAGGCGTCGACGACGTGTTCTGCGTCGGCGCCGACCTCAAGACCTTCGTGCCCGCGATCACCGAAGCGGTCGACGAGATGGTCGAGAAGCGCAACGCCGGTGCCGACGAGATCGAGGTGCCCGCGACCGCGGCGATCACAGCCGTGCTCCGCGAGTTCCCCTTGTACAAGCCGGTCATCGCAGCCGTGAACGGCATCTGCGCGGCCGGCGGGATGGAGATGCTGCTCGGCACCGACCTGCGCATCGCGGCCGAGGACGCGACGTTCCGTGTGACGGAGGCGCGCCGCGGCCTCTTCCCCGGCGGCGGCACCACCGTGCGCCTGCCGCGACAGATCCCGTTCGCACGCGCGATGGAGGTCCTGCTCATGTGCGACCCGATGCCCGCTGCCGAAGCCGCCGAGTACGGGATCGTGAACAAGGTCGTCCCCCGCGACAAGGTCATGGACGAGGCGCGCGGCTGGGCCGAGGTCGTGATGAAGAACGCCCCGCTCGCGATCCGCCACACCAAGGAGTCCGTGCTCACCGGGCTGCGGCTCCCGCTCGAGGAGGCGTTCGAGCAGGAGCTCATGCACGCCGCCGCCGTGTTCGGGACCGAGGACGCCCGCGAGGGCCCCAAGGCGTTCGCCGAGAAGCGCGAGCCCCGCTGGCAGGGACGCTGACATGGGCACGCTGCGTCCGCCCCGAGCCGTGATCGCCGGAGTGGGCCACACGAGCTTCGGCAAGCACCCCGGCACGTCCGCCTGGCGGCTCCAGGTCGACGCCTTCCGCGCGGCGCTCGAGGACTGCGGCCTGCAGGCGTCCGACGTCGACGGCCTCTTCACCGAGAGCCAGTTCTCGGAGCCGCTGCTCATGCACGGATCGCTGCTCGGCCGCCAGCTCGGCCTGCGCCCCGACGTGCTCTCCACCCAGTCCCAGGGCGGTGCGACGTGCATGTCGCTGTGCCAGACCGCGGCGGAGATGATCGACCGCGGGATGTGCAAGGTCGCCGCGGTCGTCTACGGCGACAACGCCAAGACGGGGATGCCCAACATCTACGGTCTCGCACAGATGGGGCGCGGCCAGGCCGACTTCGTGGCGCACGGACTCCTCGGCGGTCCGGCCATGGAAGCGCTGTCGGCGATGCGCTACAAACACACCTACGGCGTCACCGACGAGATGTTCGGCTCGGTCGCGGTGGCCTTCCGCGAGCACGCGGTCGCCACCTCGCACGCGCAGTACCGCGACCCGCTCTCGATGGAGGCGTACCTGGCGTCGCGCTACATCGCCGAACCACTGCGCCTCTACGACTGCACGATCGCGAGCGACGGCGGCGCCTGCATCATCCTCACCGCGCCCGAGGTCGCCGCCGACCTCGCCCGTCCCGCTGTGCGCGTGCTCGGCATGGGCCAGGCCCACAACCTCGACGGCCTCCGCGACCGCGACCACTACACGCACTTCGCCGGTGCACGTGCATCGAAGACGGCGTACGCGATGGCGGGCCTCGGCCCCGACGACATCGACGTGGCGCAGTTCTACGACTGCTTCACGTCCACAGTGCTGATCACGCTCGAGGACTACGGGTTCGCACCCAAGGGCGAGGGCGGCGCCTTCGCACTCGAGGGCAACCTCCGCATCGACGGCGGCCGCCTGCCGTCCAACACCGACGGCGGGATGCTCTCGTGCGGCAACGTCACGGGCTGGGGGCAGGTGATCGAGGCGACCAAGCAGCTGCGTGGCGACCAGGGACCGCGCCAGGTCCAGGGGGCCGCCACCGCGATCTGCTCGGGCCACGGCGGCTTCCAGGCCAACCACGCCACGATG
Organism: Acidimicrobiia bacterium; assembly: GCA_019695375.1. Lineage (GTDB taxonomy): Bacteria > Actinomycetota > Acidimicrobiia > UBA2766 > UBA2766 > JAIBAC01. The sequence continues at coordinate 19,804 of JAIBAC010000034.1, read as the reverse complement.
ATCCTCGCGGTCGCATGAGGGGGGCGACATGAGCAGCCAGTGGGAGATCCCAAAGCCGGAGCCGACCAAGAACGAGGAGACCACGCCGTTCTGGGAGGGCACCGCCGCAGGCGAGCTGCGCTTCCAGGAATGCGAGGAGTGCGGCAACCGCCAGCTCCCCGCCGCACCAGCGTGCGTGGCGTGCCTGTCGCCCAAGGTCGTGTGGCGCGCGAGCGCAGGCCGCGGGACCGTGTTCAGCTACACCGTCATCCACCACGCCTTCCACCCGGCGTTCGCTGCCGAGGTGCCCTACGTCGTCGCCGACGTCGAGCTCGACGAGGGACCGATCCTGGTGTCGGGCATCCGCCCCGTCGATCCCGCGGCCGTGTCGATCGGCATGGCCGTCGAGGTGTGGTTCGAGCCGATGGCCGACAACCCCGAGTACGTCCTGCACTGGTTCCGCCCTGCCGGAGGAGAGTCGTGAGCACGAGCTACGAGACGATCAACCCGTTCACCACGAGCGACGAGCACCAGGCCTTCAGAGCGACGGTGCGCGACTTCATCGCACGCGAGACGACCCGCGAGATGGACCGCGAGCTCGACGCCACCGGCGAGTTCCCCTACGAGCTCGCCAAGAAGATGGCCGAGGCGGGCTTCTACGGCATCCCGTTCCCCGCCGAGTACGGCGGCCAGGACGGCTCGGCGCTCGAGTTCGCGATCCTCTGCGACGAGCTCGCCTACGGGTCGGAGTCGGCTGCGGCCTGCTTCCTCATGCCCGTCTTCTTCGCCGGTGAGATGGTCCTCCTCAACGGCTCCGAGGAGCAGAAGCGCGAGTACCTGCCCAGGATCATCGCCGGCGACCTGCGCGGCTGCTTCGCGCTGACCGAGCCCGACGCAGGCAGCGACGCGGCCGCGATCACGACCAAGGCCGAGCTCGACGGTGACGAGTTCGTCCTCAACGGCCACAAGACGCTGATCTCCGGCGTCGACATCGCCGACGTGATCATGTGCGTGTGCCGCACGGGCCCGCGCGAGCCGAAGCCGTACTCGAACATGACGATCCTGATGGTCGACCGGCGCGCGCCAGGGGTGGAGTTCCGCAAGATCGAGAAGGTCGGCAGCCGCGCCGTCGGCCTGTTCGAGATCTTCTTCGACGGGGTGCGCGTGCCGAAGGAACGCACGATCGGCGGCTACCCCGAGGGTGTCGGCAGCGGCTGGGCGCACATGTGGATGAGCCTCGACATGGAGCGCATCATGGTCGCCACCCTGTACTCGGCGATCGCGCGCAAGGCGTTCGACGACGCCCTCGAGCACGCCAAGAACCGTGAGCAGTTCGGCCAGCCGATCGGGCGTTTCCAGGCGATCCAGCACCAGCTCGCGAACATGAAGATCAAGGTCGACGCCGCCGGGCTCATGGCATACCGCGCGGCATGGCTCAAGGACGAAGGCCTGCCGTGCTCGATGGAGGGTGCCGAGGCCAAGACGTTCGCGACCGAGACCGCCCTCCAGGTGTGCCTCGACGGCATGCAGGTCCTCGGCGGGTGGGGCTACACGATGGAGTACGACATGCAGCGCTACGCGCGCGCCGCGATGCTCGGTCCGATCGGGATGGGCACCAACCACATCCAGAAGACGATCGTGGCCAAGTTGCTCGGGCTGTTCTGAGGGGGTGCCGTGGACTTCACCGTTCCCGACGAGGTATCCGACGTCTGCGACGCGATCGCAAAGTTCATCGATCGCGAGGTGCGGCCCCTCGAGGAGGAGCACCACACCGAGCTCGTCACCGAAGGGATAACGCCGCACCTGTACGAGGTCGCCAAGGGTGTGATGGCCAAGTCGGTCGAGGCCGGGTTCTACGGTCTCGGCATGCCCACCGACATCGGTGGCGGCGGTCTCGGCGAGCTCGGGATGTGCTTCGTGCGTGAGACGGTCGCCGGCTCGGGTGCGTTCCTCACGATGTTGATGATGGGCGACCTGCCGTTCGGGCCGAACCGGATGCTGTACGAGCTCGGCAGCGAGCACCAGCGCGAGAAGTACCTGTTGCCGCTCATCGCCGGCGAGAAGACGACGTGCATCGCGCTGACCGAACCCGACGCGGGCAGCGACCTCTCCGGGGTGCGCACACGAGCCGAACGCGCCGACGGCGGCTGGATCCTCAACGGCCAGAAGCTGTTCATCACCAACGCGCCGTACTGCGACTTCGCCCAGGTCTTCGCCACGACCGAAGGCGGGCACACGATCTTCCTCGTCGACAAGGACACCCCCGGCTTCGTCGTCGGGCCCATCCAGCGGTCGATGGGCGACGACCACCTCCAGTCCGAGGTGTACTTCGACGACTGCTTCGTGCCCGACGAGAACGTCGTCGGCGAGGCAGGCCACGCGTTCGTGTACGCGGCGCGGTTCCTCTCGAACGAGCGCATCGCGATCTCGTCGACAGCGATCGGCATGGCGGACTGGCTCGTGAACGCGATGGTCGAACAGGCTCAGACGCGGTTCCAGTTCGGGAACCCGATCGGCCACAACCAGGCGATCCAGTGGATGGTCGCCGACTCCAAGATGGAGCTCTACGCCGCGCGGTCGATGTGCTACGACACCGCCTGGCACGCCGACGAGGGCGACAACGTCATGGACCGTGTCGCGATGACGAAGCTGTTCGCGACCGAGATGGTCGGCCGTGTCGCCGACCGCGCGGTGCAGGTCTTCGGCGGCATGGGCTACATGCGTGACTGCCCTGTGGAGCGCTTCTACCGCCTCGCACGTGTGATGCGCATCGCCGGCGGGACGTCGGAGATCCAGCGGTTGATGATCGCCAGGCTCGCCGGGCTCGGGTCGTGATCGACCGCGACGAGCCCAGCCCTTCACTCGCGGCGCGTCGCCGTGCGTTGGGACGGTTGCGGTCCCTGACCTACTGCGACTTCACCGACGTCTTCGCCGACCTGTACGGGGACCGCACGGTCTTCCACCTCGATCGCGACCTCGCGTTCGCGGGCTTCACGCCACGGCGGGTGTCCTATCGCGACCTCCAGCGCGGCGTCGCGCGGATCGGGCGCGTCCTCGCGGGCCTCGGGGTGGCGCCCGGAGACCGGGTAGGCGTGATGGCGCTCAACCGTGTCGAGGCGGTGTTCTGCAACTTCGGGGTGGCACGCATCGGTGCCGTTCCGATCCCGATGAACTTCATGCTGCGGGCGCCGGAGTGCCAGTACGTGCTCGACAACGCGGGTGCCGAGGTACTGATCGTGGACTCGACCACGCTCACGCAGAACTTCGGCGGCGATCTGTCGCAGGTGCCGGCGGCGAAGACCGTGGTGATCATGGACTCCGACGACGTACCACAGGGCGCCGTCGGCCTCCCGGGGCGGGTCGCGACCGCCGACGAGTCGATGTCGGCGTACCACCGTGTCGACCGCGCCGAGGTCGCGACGATCTTCTACACGTCGGGCACGACCGGCCGGCCCAAGGGCGCCGTCCTCTCGGACGCGGCGACGACGGTGTCGCTGCGGCGCATGGGCCGCGTGTCCGCGCTGGGACTGTCGCCACCGCATCAGCTCGCGCTGCTGGTCATGCCGGTGGCCCACTCCGGCGGGTACCAGAACATGCTCATGTACATCGCCCTCGGTGTACCCATGCAGTTCGTGTCGCGCTTCGACGCCGCCGGGATCCTCGACACCATCGAGACCGACCGGCCGACCTTCTTCGTCGGCTCCCCTGCCATGTACCGGCTCCTCGAGGAGGCCGGTGCCGCCGAGCGCGACCTGTCGTCGGTGTGGCTCTGGGGCGGCGGCTCCGACGCGTTCGACGCCGCACTCGTGAAACGCTTCCGCCGATACGCACGCAAACGCGTGCTCGGCGGGCGTGTGCCCCTCGACGCCTTCTTCGTGCGTGGCTACGGCATGACCGAGGCGAACAGCTACGTCGCGATCACGCCGCCGTTCGAGGTCGCCGAGCCCGGCGACGGCGAGAGCTGCATCGGCTGGACCCTGCCCGGCGTGCACGGCCGCGTCGTCGACCCCGACAGTGGTGAACCCGTCGCCCGTGGCGAGGTGGGTGAGCTGTGGCTGCGGGGTGTGTCGCTCATGACGCGGTACTGGGCCGACCCCGAGCGCACCGCCGACAGCCTCGTCGACGGCTGGTACCGCACCGGCGACTGGGTGCGGCGCGGCAAGTGGGGCATGCTCTTCTTCGTCGACCGCGCCAAGGACGTCATCAAGACCGGCGGCTACAAGGTCGGATCCGCCGAGATCGAGACCGTCCTGCACGAGCACCCCGACGTCGAGCACGCCGCCGCCGTCGGGCTCCCCCACACCACCAAGGGCCAGATCCCGGTAGCCGCGGTCACGCTCGTCGACGGCGCACTCGCGACCGCGGAGGACGTCCTCGAGTGGGCCCGCGAGCGGCTCGCCCCCTACAAGGCCCCGCGGAGGATCCACATCCTCGACGACATGCCGCTCACCTTCAGCATGAAGCCCAAGAAGGACGCGGTGCGCAAGATGGTCGAGGGCGAGCAGCCCTAGTCACACGACGCCGGTGCGGCGCAGCCGGGCGAGCTCGTCGGCCGGCATACCGAGGAGGCCGCAGTAGACCTCCTCGTTGTGCTCCCCGAGGCGGGGGGCACCGCGGTCCACCGACCCGGGGGTCCGCGACAGCCTCGGGGTCACGCCCTGCTGGCGCAGAGGTCCGGTCACCGGGTCGTCGACCTCGACGAGGGACCCGCGGGCGGCGACCTGCGGGTCGTCGAAGACGTCGGCGATCGACGCCGCGAGCGCCACCGGCACGCCTCCGGCGACCATCGCATCGACGACGTCGTCGCCGCGGCGTGGCGCGCACCACGACGCCACGAGATCGTTGAGCACGTCGCCTTCCTCCGCACGTTTGGCGAGGGTGTCGTATCGGTGGTCGCCGGTGAGGTCGGGCCTCCCGATCACCGAGCACAGGCGGGCGAAGTTGGCATCGGACGCACCGACGATGCACACGTACACGCCGTCCGCGCAGAGGTAGTTGTCGAGCGGCGCCGAGTGCGGGAGGCGGTTCCCGGATCGTTCGCGCACCTGCCCCGTGGCGGCATAGGTGGCCGGGATCGCCTCGAGGATCCGCAGGACCGATTCGTACAGCGACAGGTCGATGGACTGGCCTCGCTCCGAACGCCGCCGCTCCCACAGCGCGACCATGATCCCGAAGGCCGCGAACACGCCGGTCAGGTAGTCGCTGACGACGACTCCGGGCCGTTGAGGCGGACGGTCCGCCTCGCCTGTGACGTACAGGAGACCACCGAGGGCGATGCCCATCCGATCGAGCCCCGGACGGCCGGCATAAGGGCCGTCCTGGCCGTACACGCTCACCCGGCTGTACACGAGTGCGGGGTTGACCTGCTCCAGATCGGCCGGTCCGAGCCCCCACGACTCCATCGTCCCGGGACGGAAGTTCTCGACCAGAACATCGGCCGCACCCGCAAGGCGGCGCATGACGGCCTGGCCCTCGGGGACCCGCAGATCAAGCGTGACCGACCGCTTCGTCCGCCCTTCGGTCGCCCAGAACAGCGAGTAGTCGCCGTCACCGGCGAAGGGGCCGATGTGGCGCAGGAAGTCCCCTCCGCGGGGGTCCTCGACCTTGATCACGTCGGCGCCGAACTCACCGAGCAGCGTGGCCGCGAAGGGGGCGCCGATGCGCGTTCCGACGTCGATCACGCGGACGTCGCGCAGCGGTGCCGCTGTCTCAGAAGGCACGGTCGCGCTCGGCGACGATGTCCCGCACCGAGCCCTTCTCACGCCGTCTGGCCAGTGCCTCCTGCGCGGTGGCGGTGTCGTGCGCGAACTGATGCACCATGAAGTGGTAGTCGAGCGCGTCGCGCTTGCCCATGAGCTCGAAGGTCTTGTTCACAGAGCGCTTGACCAGCGCGACCGTGACGGGCGGCATGGCAGCGATACGTTGGGCGAGCGCCATCGTCTCGTCCTCCAGCCGGTCGGCGGGGAAGACGCGGTTCACCATCCCGAGGCGCCACGCCTCGGTGGCGTCGATCGGGTCACCGGTGAAGAGGAACTCCTTCGCCTTGCGGGCACCGAGCTCCCATGGCTCGACGAGGAGCTCGACGCCCGCACCGGTCATGCGCAGCACCGGGTTCTGGAACACGGCATCGTCGGCCGCCACGATCAGGTCGCACATGCACGCCAGCATCAGCCCGGCTGCGATGGCGGCACCCTGCACCCTCGCGATCGTCGGCTTCGGGAATTCGGCGATCGCGAGGCAGCGGTCGACGTACATCTCCTGCTCGTGGCGCAGCCGCCCCTCGGGTGTCGACCGCCGCTGGAGCAGTTCCTCGGATCCGTCACCGACGGCGAGCTCCTTGAGGTCATGGCCGGCGGAGAACACCGGACCCGCTCCCGCGAGGATGACGACGTGGACACCGTCGTCTGCCCCGCATTCGGCGAAGGCGGCATCGAGCGCGTCGATCAGCGCCGTGTCCTGGGCGTTCCGCGCGCCGGGACGCCTCATCGTCATCGTGGCCACGTGGCCGTCGCGCTCGATCGTGACGAGGTCGTCCATCGTCGTGATGCTAGATGGGGTGGAAGGCGGTAACGTCTCGCAGTGGCCAGCTACGTCGCCGAGCGAATCATCGCGGTCGACCCCGGGACCGCGTACGAGTTCCGGCGCGACTTCTCGAACCTCCCGCTTTACAACCCCGACGTGGTCGACTTCGAGCCCGTGAGCGGCGATTGTGTCGCGTTCACGTTCAAGCTCCGGTTGGGCCCCTTCAGGATCCCGGTCACACTGCGCGTCACCGAGGAGGACCCTCCGCGCCGGCTCGTGTGCGAGATCGACGCCGTGATGCCTGCCGTCGAGGAGTGCACCTTCACTCCGCATCCCGACGGCACGGCCGTCACGTTCAGGACCGAGGTCGACAGTCGAAGCGGTCCGCTACGTCCTCTCGTCGACCGCGTCTTCGTGATCCCCAACGGGACACGCCAGGTCTGCCGCGAGCTCGAGATGATGGCTGCCCTGCTTCAGGACGGCACTGCCGGTTCCGGCTCGGGATCGGGGTCCGGGTCGATGAGCCCGTAGTCGACCCGGGTGCGGCGACGCCGCAGCCACAGCAGCCCCAGGATCGGCTGGATCGTGGGGATGAACCCGTACTGGATCCCGTAGAGGGTCCACACGTTCTTCCCCACGAGGCCGAAGAGGCTGAGCGTGCCGACGACGGCACAGAAGCCGATCTCGAGCGAGAGCGACACGACCGAGAGCTTCCATGCCCATCTGCTCCTGAGGAAGAAGCCGAGCGCAGCGGCGAAGTAGATCACGGCGCACACGAGGTCGAGCCACGCGGCGTTGCCAGGTCTCACGTGGAACCAGGTCTGCACGATCCCACGTGCGAGCACCGAGATGCCGAAGAGCGGGTACGAGATGCCGAGCACGTACCCGATGACGTTGAGGAACTCCTCGGTCGGATCACGCTGCTTCTTCGCCGCTGCCGTGGTCTCGGATGTGCTGGTCGAGTCGGTCACCCGGCCACCGTACCGTCGTGGGGCGTCGCAGCAGAAGCCGGCCCGCCGCGCTCATTGCGGTCGTCACGGGAGCGCCAGACCGCTGCCATGTCGCTCGCCGTGACGGAGAGGTCGCCGTAGGCGATGCCATGGGCGTCGAGGTACTCGACCGCCATCTCGCGGGCCCGATCCGACGCCACGGCTTCGGCGTCGTCCCCCTTCTCGCGCACCTCGCAACGGAACGTGAACGCGTGCAGCGACGGCTCGTACGTGAAGGTGCCTTTGGGCGTGAAGGCGGCGGCGAAGACGTCGTGGGAACCAGCCTCGGCGATGAGGCGGTCACGTGTGCTCGTGCTCATCTCGGCGAAGCGGCCGCGGACGAGCACCCTGAAGATGCGCAGCGTCACGATGCCTCCTTTCGTCGATCTCGCACATAACTAGCCTGTCATGGATGGACACCGCCCGCTCCGAGATACCGTCACCTCCGTTCCCAGCCGGTGTGGTCCCCGCTGCGCTCATGCCCAACGTCGCCCGCGTGGCGCTACGGGGCCGCATCGGAAGCGACACCGGCCGCCGTGCCTTCTCCGGCCGCCTCGAGGCGGCGTCACACATGCCGAACGTCGCTGCGATCCTCCTCCAGGTCGACTCCCCCGGAGGTGACGCCGTCACCTCCGACGAACTGCGTGAGGCGGTTGCCCGCGCAGCGACGCGGCTCCCCGTCGTGGCCGAGATCCGCTCCGTCGCTGCGTCCGGCGGCTACCTCGTCGCGTGCGAGGCGCACGAGATCGTCGCGCGGCCGTGGGCACTCGTCGGCTCGATCGGAGCGATCCTCATGCGCCCCAACGTGAGCGGCCTCCTCGAGCGAGTCGGGATCAGCGTCGACGTGTCCAAGACAGGCCAGTTCAAGGATCTCGGATCGCCGTTCCGGGCACGTACGGAAGCCGACACCGAGAAGGAGGAGGAGATCCTCGGCGCCATCGCCGAGCGCTTCGTCCAATCCGTGGCGGCTGCCCGCGGGATGGATGCCGCAGCGGTCCGCGATCTCGCCACGGGTGAGGTGTTCACGGCCGAGCGGGCCCTCGAGGTCGGTCTCATCGATCATGTCGGCACCGAGGACACCGCCCTCGGGCGTCTCGCGCAGCTCTGCGGATTCGGGGTCCGCCCGTTCACGTTCCGCCTCCCCGGCGACTTCGTCCCCGGGCCGCTGCGCCCAGCTGCTGCCGCTGCTCGGCTGCTGGGCAGGTTCGCGCCGGCCACCGGCAGGCCGCTGATGGAGTGGACCGGCTGGTGACGGGCCGGCCGTCAGCCCCAACCGAGCTCGTGCAGCTCCTCGTCGTCGAGGCCGAAGTGGTGGCCGACCTCGTGGACGACGGTTTCGAGGACCTGTCTCCGCACGTCCTGTTCGGACCGTGAGATCTCGCAGATCGCGAGCCGGTAGATCGTGATGCGGTCCGGCATCACGCCCTCGTAGGACATCGGACCGCGGTTCGTGAGGCTTATCCCCTCGTAGAGACCGAGCAGCAGGTCGCCGTCGGCAGGCACCTGCTCGGGCAGCGGCTCGTCCTCGACGAAGACGGCGACGTTGTCCATGTGCTCGGCGAGGCCTTCGGGGATCTCGTCGAGGGCCTCGGCGACGAGCTCCTCGAAGCGCGCAGTGGGGACGTCGAACATGTCCGCCAATGTAGCCACGGCACGCGAGGCTGGTTCCGGGCAAGAAAAAAGCGCCCTAGAGGGCGCTCAGTTCTCGTCGATCCCACCTCCCGGCCCCACCTCATCGTGTGGCCGGGCCCCGATCCACGCTCAGTTGACGTCGTGGATGCTCATCTCGATCCAGCAGAACGGGTCTGCTGCAGTGCGGTTGTACGCCTCCACCGCCTCGCGGGCGGCGTCCACCGTGGCGTAGCTACCGATCACGATGTCCTTGTGGTGCTCGTCGGCCACCACCAGGTACCGCTCGGTCATCGTCGCTGCCATCTGTCACCTCCTCCGAGTCCTATCGGTACGACAGCCGAAACGATTCGTGGTTACACCCAATCGTCTCACCCGACCACCGGGCAGTGTACGCGCACCGTGTCACCACCGGATCCGGACTTTGCATGATCGGCTCTACGTACGTCTCCGTGTCCCGGACCCGCGTCGCCGGAACACGCCGCGTGGGGACGGTGTACCTTCACCCGCCATGAAGTGGATCAAGCGCGCTGTGCTCCTGTCCTTGCTCGCGTCCGCCGTCGTCGTCGGCTTCCGTCTCGGCCGCCTGCTGCGCATCAGGGGCGGCAGAGGCGGGCGTGGCCTCGCCGGTCGCCTCACCGACTGGGTGCGCACCTCGGTGCCGGCCGCCCGCGTCATGGGTGAGCTGAAGACGATCCGGTCCCAGAACGACCGCATCCTCTCCCAGAACGAGCGCATCTACGTCCAGAACGACCGCATCCTGTCGATCCTCGAACGTCACACGGCGCGCGCGACCTGATCGCGCCGCACAGCGCGGCGCGTGATCGCGCGCTGGACGAGCAGTGTCGCGATCCCTCCGAGGAGGATCCCGGCGAGGTTCGCGACGAGGGTCACGGTGGCACCCCACGCCACGGCGGCGTCTCCGGCGACGGCTGCCACGCCGATCGTGGCGGCAGCCGGCACGGTCGTGACCGAGATCAGCACTCCGATGAGCACACCGGGGCGTTCGCTCGTGACCGAGACCATTCCGGCTGCCCCGGCGAAGACGGCGACGAGCAGGCCCAGCATCCCGAAATCGGAGGTGAACACCGTCGCGGTCCGTTCGGCGACGTGGAGCTGCTCGTCCACGATCCCGATCGCCTGGCCCACGAGCGTGCCGGCGTAAACCCAGACGATTCCGATCACGAATCCACCGAGGAGCGTCGCGAGTGCACGCAACGCGAGCTTGTAGTGGCCGAGCACGATGCCGAGGCAGATGGCGGCGACAACCGGGAAGTCGGGACCCACGACCATGGCACCGACGATGAGCACCGGAGAATCGGTGAGGACTCCGATCGAGGCGATCACGGTCGCCACGATGCTCAGCACTGCGAAGGTCCCGGAGAAGCGCGCGTGACGTCCCAGCTCGGCGAGCACCCGCGGCCACACGACCGCATCGTCGCCGCGGGGGTCGTGGACCTCGTCGTCGTAGGGATCCTCGTCGAGGACGGCAGGTGCGTCCGACAGCGACACGGCGCCGTCGGCGGTGACACCGAGTCGCTGGAGCTCGTCCACCAGGAGGTCGGCGGAAGCCGCGCTCAGATCGCAGGTGATGAGGTCGCCATCGGGCCGATGTCCGGCACCGCGGACGACGATGATGTCGACGGCCTCGGACTGTGCGTCCAGGAACGACACGACATCGTTCGTCGATGCAGGCGGGCTGATGATTCGTACCCGGAGCACGCACGCATGGTACCGGCCGCGACTGCATAGGCTGTCTGATGCACGTCCACCTCGTCGACGGTACCTACGAGCTCTTCCGCTACTACTTCGCGCTGCCGAGCCACCGCACCGGGGCCGGCGAGGAGGCCGGAGCGCTGCGCGGTGTCCTCGGCAGCGTCGTCGGCCTCATCGAGGACGGCGCCACCCACGTCGGTGTCGCGACCGACCACGTGATCGAGTCGTTCCGCAACGACATGTGGCCCGGTTACAAGACCGGGGCCGGGGTCGACGTCGAGCTGCTCGAGCAGTTCGGCCCGCTCGAGGACGCGCTCACCGCGATGGGCGTCACCGTGTGGCCGATGGTCGACCGCGAGGCGGACGACGCCCTCGCCAGTGCAGCCACCGTGTGCGCGGCCGATCCCGCCGTGGAGCGCGTGATCATCTGCACTCCGGACAAGGACCTCGGCCAATGCGTGGAAGGCACCCGTGTCGTCCAGTGGGACCGGCGCCAGGACGTCGTCTACGACGCGGATGCGGTGCACGCCAAGTTCGGTGTCGCGCCCGAGTCGATCCCGGACTGGCTCGGCCTCGTCGGCGATTCCGCCGACGGGTTCCCGGGTCTCAGCGGCTGGGGCAAGAAGTCTGCGGCCGTCGTGCTCGACCGCTATCGCCACATCGAGGAGATCCCCGCTGACGCCGCCGACTGGGATGTCTCAGTGCGCGGAGCGGCGAAGCTCGCCGCCACGCTGGCAGCCGACCGCGACCTCGCGCTGTTGTTCCGTGACCTCGCGACTCTGCGACGTGAACCCCACGTCGTGCCCAGCGCGGGAGCACTGGAGTGGCGGGGGCCGCGACCTGAGTTCGCCACGGTCGCAGCCGCGCTCGACCTCGAGCCGCTGCTCGATCGAATGACACGCATCACCGATCGAGGAGGACGACACCCGTGAGCCGCGACATGGACCTGGCACACCTCGACGCCACGGAGACCGCGGCGCTGATCGGCGCCGGCGACGTCTCGGCGATCGAGGTCGTCGATGCAGCGATCGAACGCGTCGAGGCCCTCGACCCGGTCGTCAACGCGCTCGTCGTCAAGCAGCTCGATCAGGCGCGGGCCCGAGCCGCCTCCACCGACGGTCTACCCCCGGGGCCGTACCGAGGGGTGCCGGTCGCGTGGAAGGACCTCGGCCTCAGCATCGCCGGCGAGCCCTACTACGCGGGATCGCGCTTCTTGAAGGACCACGACAACCGTGCAGCGGTCACGTCGTACCTGGCGCAGAGGTTCCTCGATGCAGGCGTCGTGAGCCTGGGCCGCACGAACGTCCCCGAGGACGGAACGGTCGTGACGACCGAGCCGATGTCGTTCGGTCCCAGCCGCAACCCCTGGAACCTGGAGCACTCGACCGGCGGGTCGTCGGGAGGCTCCGCCGCGGCGGTCGCGTCGGGCATGGTCCCTGTGGCCCACGCCAACGACGGTGGCGGCTCGATCCGGCTGCCTGCAAGCCAGTGCGGACTCGTGGGGCTCAAGCCGTCCCGAGGACGGGTCTCGATGGGACCCGCCGTCGGCGAGAGCTGGGCCGGCGCCACGATCGACGGGACACTCACGCGGACAGTACGCGACACAGCCGGGTTCCTCGACGCGATCGCGGGACCGATGCCGGGAGACCCCTACGTCGCACCGGCGCCGCTGCGCCCGTACCTGCAGGAGGTCGGCGCGCCGGTTGCACCGCTTCGGATCGGCGTCGCGACCGCGACGGACGTGACCGGCCCCGCAGATCGCGACTGCGTCGACGCGGTCGAAGCCGCTCTCGCCACGCTCGAGGGGATGGGCCACCACATCGACACCAGAGCGCGTCCGCCCTTCGACGATCCCGCTTTCGGGTCCCACTACCTGACGATCGTGGCGGCCTGGGTGGCGCGCGACGTGGAGCAGTGGGGCGAGTGGGCCGGCGAGGAGGTCCCCGTCGAGGCCCTCGAACCGCACAACGCGATGCTCCGTGAGCTTTCGCGGGCGTTCTCGGCAAGTGCCTACGTCGCCAGCGTTCAATGGCTCGAGGCCTTCACCCGGCGCGTGAACGAGTGGTGGGCCGGAGGCTGGGACCTGCTCGTCACCCCTACGGTCGGCGAGACGCCGCCGCGCCTCGGCGAGTTCGCTGCCCAACCCGACAACCCCGGTGCCGCCTTGATGCGGTGCGTGCCCCTGATCCCCTTCCTCTCGGCGTTCAACGTGTCGGGCCAGCCTGCGATCTCGCTGCCACTTCACGAGAGCACCACCGGACTCCCGGTGGGTGTCCAGCTCGTGGCTGCTTGGGGCCGTGAGGACCTGCTCGTTCGGGTCGCGTCGGCGCTAGAGGAGGCACTCCCGTGGTCCGGGCGGATCCCACCGGTGTTCGGCCTCTCGTGATGCTCAGGTCAGGAGGTGGCCTCTTCGTTGAACACCGCCGGTTCGACGAAGACGAGGCGCGATGCAGGTACAGCCGCCCGCACCCGCGTCTCGATAACGTCGATGGCGGACGCGACGCCTGCGAAGTCGAGTACGCCGTCGAGCTCGACCTTGGCCGCCACGAGGATGTCGTCCGGGGCGAGGTGCTGAGTGCGCAGATGGATCAGCTTCCGCACCGATGGCGAATCTCGGACAGCTGACTCGATCGCGGCGACGTCGATCTCCGACGCCGCCTCTCCGATCAGGAGGCTCTTCATCTCGACAGCGAGCATGATCGAGATGACGAGCAGAAGTGAACCGATCGCGATCGTCCCAAGGGCATCCCACAGCGGATTTCCGGTGAGGATCTCCAATCCGACGCCTGTCAGCGCGAACACGAGACCGATGAGCGCCCCGAGGTCTTCGAGTAGCACCACCGTAATCTCCGGGTTCTTCGACCTGCGCACGAACGTGAACCATCCCTGGCCTCCACGCAGTCCCGTTGCCTCCCGGATCGCGGTGCGAAACGAGAAGCCTTCCAGGACGATCGATACGACCAGGATCACCACTGCAACGGCGGCCGAGTCGAGCGGATGCGGATGCCTGAGTTTCTCCACGCCCTCGAACAGCGCGAACAGCCCACCGAGGGCGAAGAGGAGCATCGAAACCACGAACGCCCAGAAATACCGCTCGCGTCCGTATCCAAATGGGTGTGCGCGCGTGGCCGCCCGCTTGGCTCGATGGTCACCAAGGAGCAAGAGACCCTGGTTTCCGGTGTCTGCCACCGAGTGGACACCCTCGGCGAGCATCGCCGAGGATCCGGTGACGAAGAACCCCACGAACTTCGCGACGGCGATCCCGCCGTTGGCGATCAGCGCCGCGACGACAGCGCGGCGCGAGCTGTGACCGGACACTCCTCCTCAGGCCTTGGCGCGGCTGCGCTCCTGAGGGATACCGGCCTTTTTGAGCACGGACGCCGGGACACCCATCTCACGCCAGACGCTGTAGGAGATCTTCTTGCGACGCGAGAACTCCTTGGCAGCGCCGACGAACGCCGCCTCGAGCTCAGTCTCGTCGACTTCCTGATCACTGCGCACGATGCGCGACTCGAGGTCGTGAGCTTTCTGACGCAGCTCGACCTCGACGAGGGGATTCTCCTCGGTGTCGATCTTGACGTTGAGCTCGTCGAGCCGCTCCTGCAACTGCGCCTTGGAGTACCTGCGTCCTGGGCGACGCTTGCGCTTCAGAGCTTCCAGGTAACGGCGAACTGCGGCACCCTCCGAACGACCGGCCGCAATCGCAGCTTTGTGGTCTTCAGACATGGTTCGCTTCTTGGCCATATCACACTCCGGACTTCCGACCGATCAATAGGTAGGCACGATGGCACCTGCGCAACAGCGTCGCACACATTAGCTGTTCGAGCAACCAGATGTGAGGTCGCAAGTAAATCCAATCCGGGGTGATGCCTCACCATGGGAGGCGGCCTCACTTTCGCGGCCTAGATGCCGATGCGTGGTCCATGGAGCACATCACGGTGGTCGGCGACGACGCCACCCCGGCGTCGGCTCGCGCGCTCGCGAGAGCTCGCGCACTCGGAGGCACCCTGGTGGTGCTCACCGGCGACCGGGCCACACCGCCGGCCGGCCTGCCCTCGGGTTCGGTCGTCCGCCGTGTCGGCCGCGTGGCCCCGGACGTGGTCTTCGACGTCGCTGCCGAGTTGGGTGCATCAGCGATGGTCGTCTCGGAGGCCATGGCCAACCCCGTAGTGGTGCTACGTCCCGCGATGCTCGCGGCGCGACGCGCAATGCGCGCACACGACCGATCGCACATGTGCCTGCTCGTGGTGCGCAGCGAGCGGAGTCGACAGCGTCCGCGCGACGTGGACCCTTACCGGCGGATCCTCGTCGGCGTGGATGCGTCTCCCGGTGCCGCCGTCGCCACGATCGCCGCCGCGGCCGTCGCAGGGGCCGACGGCGCTCACCTAGACGTGGCAGCGATCGAGCGCCGCCGCGACTCCGCCCTGCGCGACCTCGTCGACAAGCTCGAAGCATCGGATGCGGCACCGTCAGCAGCTGCCATGCGCCGCCGCGGGCCGCCGAAGGCACCGCACCTGCAGCTGGCACTCGACTCCGTCGCGTCTGCGTCGGTGTCCACCCATGTCGACTTCCGGATCGGCGACCCCACGGACGTGCTCGTCCGTGCCTCGCGCAACGACGACCACGACCTCCTGGTGTCGTCGACGATCGGCGTGAACGGCCACGGACGTCAAGGCCATGTCGCACATGTGACGCGGCGCCTCCTGAGGTTGTCCCGCGTCGATCACATGGTCGTCTTCGACGCCTTCACACTCGGGCTCGCGGACTCCGACGCTGCCGAGGGCGTCGTCCGTGCCGCGGCCGCCGGCCTCGCAGGCCCGCAGGATGTCGCCTACGGCGAGGCTGCCGCCACGCTCCACGACGACGACGGCGGTCCGCCCTAGCATCCCGCCCGTGCAGCGGGTGCTGAAGCTGGGTCTCCTCGCGGCGGCGGTCGCCGCTTCGATCGTCCTCTTCCCGTTCGCGACCGCTGCCCAAGAGGTGCCCGCGACGTCAGCCACGACCACGGTGCCCGACACCACGGGCATCGGCGGCAAGGTCGAGGTCGAAGGGCGCGGTCCGATCGCGGGCCTCGCCATCACGGCGTTCCAGGACGGCCGCGAGGTCGGTGCTGCCAAGACGGCCGAAGACGGGTCGTGGACGATCGTCCTGCCGGGCGCCGGCAAGTACGAGGTGAGGCTGGACGACTCGACACTTCCCGAAGGGCTCTATCTCGCCGGCCCCGATGCCGGCACACTCGACGTCTCCGTGCAGACCGGCCGCAACCGTGTGGTCCTCTTCCAGCTCAGCGACAACCCCGAGGGTGAGGTGACCGACACGGGGAAGGTCACCTCCGAGCAGGTGCTCAACCAGGTAGTCGACGGGCTCCGCTTCGGGATCATCATCGCGCTTGCGTCGATGGGCCTGTCGCTCATCTACGGCGTGACGGGGCTCATCAACTTCGCGCACGGCGAGATCGTCACCCTCGGCGCGTTCGTCGTGTGGATGCTCAACGCCGACAAGCTGCATCTCACGCTCGTCGTCGCGACCCTTCTCGGACTCGTGATCATGGGTCTCGTCGGGGCCGCGTTCGACCTCGGGATCTTCCGCCCGCTGCGCCGGAGGCGGCTCTCGAACATCTCGCTCATCGTGGTCACGATCGGCCTCGGCGAACTGTTGCGGAACCTGTTCCAGGTCTACTTCGGCCTCCTGCCGCGCAGCTACGAGACCTACGCCATCCAGCAGGCGCGCAAGTTCGGACCCGTCACCATGACACCGCGTGATGTCGGCATCGTCGTCGTCGGCACGCTCGCGCTGGTGGCGACGGCACTCGTGATCCAGCGGACACGGCTGGGCACCGCGATGCGAGCTGTGGCCGACAACAAGGACCTCGCGTCCGCGAGCGGCATCGACACCGAGCGCGTGATCCTGCACACGTGGATCATGGGGACCGTGCTCGCAGCACTCGGTGGCGTGTTCCTCGGCATGTCCCAGAAGGTCCAGTGGGACATGGGCTTCAACCTGCTCCTGTTCATGTTCGCCGCTGTCGTCGTCGGCGGCCTCGGCACGGCGTACGGACCTGTGCTCGGCGGTCTCCTGCTCGGGATCGTGAGCCAGGTCGCACCGCTGATCGGGACGGCGACGAGCAATCCCTGGTTCCAGGGCGACGAGTTCCGCTTCGAGCTGGCGCTGGCGGCACTGATACTCACGCTGCTGCTCAGGCCCCAGGGCATACTGGGCCGCAGGGAAAGGATCGGGTGAGCCGATGAACCTGGGTTCGATCCTGCTCGACTCCCTCCGGGCCTCGGTGAGCATCAACGCCGTCGTCTACGCGATGGCGGGAGTCGGACTCAACCTGCAGTTCGGCTACGGCGGGCTCCTGAACTTCGGGTTGGTGGCCTTCATGCTCGCCGGCGCGTACGGAGTCGGCATCGCGGTCGTCGAGTTCGGCTGGTCGATGTGGATCGGGATCCCTCTCGGAATCCTCCTGTCCGTCGGTGTGGGGCTCCTGTTCGGTCTCCCCACGTTGCGGCTGCGCGCCGACTACCTCGCGATCGTGACGATCGCGACGGGCGAGATCCTGCGCCTCTTCGTGCGTTCAGGACCGATGCAGGAGGAGGTCAACGGCGTCCAGATCGGGGGCGTGTTCGGCTACGACGGCTTCGCCAACGCGTTCTTCGCCGTCAACCCCTACCCCGCCGGCAACTACGGCTTCGGCGGCTTCTCCTTCAACGAACGCGCGATGTGGGTGCTCACCGCC
The DNA here is from genome assembly GCA_019695375.1 of Acidimicrobiia bacterium. Lineage (GTDB taxonomy): Bacteria > Actinomycetota > Acidimicrobiia > UBA2766 > UBA2766 > JAIBAC01. Next base: position 2,230 of record JAIBAC010000034.1, on the reverse strand, counting down.
GGTTGGGGCCTCGTGGCGCTCCTGAGCCTCGTGGTCTGGATCCTCATCCGCAGCCCCTGGGGCCGCATGCTGCGAGCGGTGCGCGACGACGAGGACGCCGTTCGCAGCCTCGGCAAGAACGTGTTCAACCTCAAACTGCAGACGCTCGTCCTCGGCGGCGTCATCGCTGCGGTCGCCGGGATGATGCAAGCCGTCGACCAGCAGGCCATCCGGCCGGACTTCTTCCGCACCGTCGTCACGTTCACCGTGTACACAGCGGTCATCCTCGGAGGTAAAGCCACCATCCTCGGACCGATCGTCGGGTCGGTGGTGCTCTGGTTCCTGATCCAGTTCACCGACGGTCTCCTCAAGTACCTCGTAGACATCGGCTGGCTCAACCTCGCGTCGGACCAGATCAGCGGCACGCGCTTCGCGCTCGTGGGCCTCGCGCTCGTGCTGCTCGTCGTGTTCAGACCCCAGGGAATCGTGGGCAGAAAGGAGGAGGTGCTCCTCGATGCCTGAGTCCGCACTTGCCGGGGTCGTCGCCGAGGTCGGTGTCGCCAAACCCGATGCCGTGATCGTCGCCGACGGGGTGCGACGCACCTTCGGTGGCCTCGTAGCGGTCGACGTGGATCACCTCGAGATCCAGCGCGGGGTGATCACGTCCCTGATCGGCCCCAACGGTGCCGGCAAGACGACGTTGTTCAACTGCCTCACGCGCTTCGACAGGGCGCAGGCAGGAAAGTGGAGCTTCGACGGCGTCGCCCTCGAGCGCAAGCTCGCGTACCAGGTGCCACGCCACGGTCTCGTCCGCACGTTCCAGCTCACGCGCACGATGGAGCGGCTCACGGTCGAGGAGAACCTGCTCCTCGCGGCGCCGGGCAACCCCGGCGAGCGGATCCTCGGCGCATTCCTGCCACCGCTGTGGCGCTCCTTCGAGCGGGCCCGGATGGACGCGGTCGACGCGCAGCTCGAGCGTTTCCGTCTCGATCACATGCGCAACGAACGTGCTGGAGCGCTGTCCGGCGGCCAGCGCAAGCTGCTCGGCATGGCGCGGGCGTTGATGACGGGGCCGAAGGCGATACTCCTCGACGAACCGATGGCCGGCGTCAACCCTGCGTTGCGTCAGACCCTGTCCGAGCACATCCTCGAACTCAGGGACGACGGGCTGACCGTGGTGCTCATCGAGCACGACATGGACGTCGTCATGAACATCAGCGACTGGGTGGTCTGCATGGCCCAGGGGTCTGTGATCGCCGAGGGCCGTCCCGGCGACATCCTCGCGGACGAGGCCGTGGTGGACGCCTATCTCGGGGCCCGCCACGGCGAATCCGCCACCCCTGATGCAGAGGCCGAGGCCCGCGTCGTCGAAGGTCCGGGGGTCACGGACGTGTCCGCCCCGACTTCCGCTCAGGACCCGGACTCGGACTCGGACTCGGACCGGCGGACCGGTCCCGGCGCGGAGGACGGCGATGAGTGACGGGCCGCAGGCTCCGGAGCCGCTCCTGGGGGCCGATGAGATCTGCGCCGGATACGTCAAGGGCGTCGACATCCTGCAGGGGTGCTCGCTCGAGCTGTTCGAGGGCGAGCTCGTCGGCATCATCGGCCCCAACGGTGCCGGCAAGTCGACTCTCCTCAAGGCGATGTTCGGCTTGGTGCCCGTGCGCGCCGGGACCGTGACCCTTGAGGGGGCGGACATCACGTCACTGGCCTCACACGTGCTCGTGGCACGAGGTGTCGGATACGTCCCGCAGGTGGCGAACGTGTTCCAGAGCCTCACGGTCGAGGAGAACCTGCGGATGGGTGTCTATCTGCGGCCGCGGGCGTGGCACGAGGGGTTCGAGCGCGTCACCGCTCTCTTCCCGCTCCTTGCCGAACGGCGCGGGCAGCGCGCGGGGTCGCTGTCGGGCGGCGAGCGCCAGCTCGTGGCGATGGCGCGAGCTCTGATGGTGGATCCGTCGGTGCTGCTCCTCGACGAGCCGTCCGCCGGTCTGTCACCGGTCAAGATGGACGAGGTGTTCGCACGCATCGCCGAGATCCGCGCGTCGGGGGTGTCGATCGTGATCGTGGAGCAGAACGCGCGTCGCTGTCTGCAGATCTGTGATCGCGCCTACGTCCTCGACCAAGGCCGCAACGCCTACACGGGCACCGGGCACGACCTCCTCCACGACCCCAAGGTCATCGAGCTGTACCTGGGCACCCTCGCCGCCCCCTGAGCCCACCGACGTGGGGACGCAGAACGCGCTCACAC
>JAIBAC010000242.1 GCA_019695375.1 Acidimicrobiia bacterium | reverse complement strand
GAGCGCGAGGTCACCGGGTGCCTCGGTGCGCCGCCAGCGCTCGGCACCGAGAACAGCGAGCGCAACCGCAGCGATCGGCAACAGGTCGAAACCGACCGAGCCGAGATGGCTCGTGGCGACGACCGGGATCGAGGCCGCCGCCAGTCCGACGAGGGCTGCGTCGCCGGCACGGCGGGCACCGAAGTGCTCGGCGAGAGCCCCCACCGACGCGACGACCAGCGCGAACTGCACGAGCACGCCGAGGTTCACGAGGAAGTCGCGCCCGAAGGGCACCACGAAGAACGCCGACACGACCTCGGCGTTCATCGGATATGCGTTCTGGTACACGCCGAGCTGGAACTGGCGCACGCTCCAGAAGTCGTGGTCGCGGACCCAGTTGGCGATGTCGGGCAAGTGGTAGTTGATCGCGTCCGGTGCGTACGACGGCTTGAGGACCGACGTCGCGAACGCTGTCACGCAGATGCCGACGACCACCCCCCACGCCACGATCCGGAACCAGTCGCGCCGATCGTCTGCGGATTCGCCGGCACCGGCGGCGGGTGCGGTCGACACCGGCACCGGTTCGGTCGCCGCCATCTCGGCCGCTGCCAGCGGGGCACGGGCGGACAGTGTCGCCGCCGCGAACCACAGCAGCGCGGCCAGGACCCACGCCGCCACCAGGACAGGCACACGGCTGTAGAGGCCGGCGATGCCCAGCACCTGACCGGTCAGGACGACGCCGAGGACCGCGGTGAACAGGCCGACGGCCCAGCGCAGCACCGGGCGGCTCGCGTCGACCGCTGCCCGTGCGAAGCGCGCGCACGCGAGCGCGAGGGGCACGACGGCGGCGATGAGGACCAGCAGCCCGAGGGCGTACCGCGCCCAGTTCACGCTTGCCTCGCGGGACGGCTCGGCTGGGTGGAGATGTGTGTCACCGTCGGGTCGCTCCGGGGGCTGGATCGGGTGCCTCGCCGGACTTCTGCAGCCCGACCAGCAAGTCCTACCAGCACCGCGACCGACACCGGGGCAGGCAGCCCGGCAACGGGGAGGAACCCGACATCAGGTGGCGAAACCTCCACCATGCGAATCTCAGCCGCCCTTCCGGCCCACAACGAAGAGGCCAACATCGAGCAGGCTGTCAGCGAGCTGCAGCACGTGCTCGCCGAGGTGTGCACCGACTCCGACTACGAGGTGATCGTCGTCGACGACGGATCCACCGACCGCACCGCCGAGATCGTCCTCAAGATGGCCGAGGCCGATCCACGCGTGAAGCTCGTCCAGCACGAGGTCAACCAGGGCTACGGCCAGACCGTCAAGGACGGGCTCATGGCCGGAACCCTCGACTACGTGTTCTTCACCGACAGCGACCTCCAGTTCGACGTGTGGGAGATCGAGCGCCTCGTCACCTACCTCGACCGTGCCGACGTCGTCTGCGGCTACCGCCTCGACCGCCAGGATCCCTGGAACCGCCGCTTCATCGCCTGGGGCTGGAACGCACTCGTGCGGGTGATGTTCTACGTGCCCGTGCGCGACATCGACTGCGCGTTCAAGATCTTCAAGCGTGAGGCACTCGAGAACCTCGAGATCCAGTCCGCCGGGGCGCTGATCAACACCGAGCTGATGATCAAGCTGAGTCGCTCCGGCTACGGGGTCGCCGAGGTCGGCGTGAACCACTTCCCCCGTGTCGGTGGCGAGCAGTCGGGTGCCAAGGTCTCTGTGATCCTCACGGCGTTCCGGGAGCTGTTCCGCTGGCGGCGGATGCTCAAGCGGATCGACATGGCCGAACGCCACCACTCACGCCGCCGTGCCATGATGCGCCGGTTCGAGCGCCAGCACTGACGACCCCCGGGAGCCACATGCGCATCGCCGTTCTGGGCGCCGGCGTGACCGGCGGCGTGATCGCCCGCGAACTGGCCTCCAAGGGCCACGAAGTCGTCGTGTACGAGGCGAGCAGCGAGGTCGGTGGCCTCGTCGCCAGCCACGAGGTCGGCGGCACACCGCTCGAGATCTTCTACCACCACATCTTCACCCACGAGCACTACGTACGCGACCTGATCGACGACCTCGGGGTCGGCGACAAGCTCGAGTGGCTGCCGTCGTCGGTGGGGATCCTCGACGCCGACGACCACATCTGGCCGTTCACGAGCCCGCGCGACCTGTTGACGTTCGGGCGGATACCCGTCTTCGACAGGCTGCGGATGGGGGTCACGTCACTGCTGGCTCCGCACCTGAGCGACTGGCGCAAGCTCGACGACGTGCCGATCGAGGACTGGGTGCGCAAGCTGATGGGCAAGCGCGTCCTCGACGAGGTCTGGGACCCGATGCTGCAGGTCAAGTGGGGCGAGGTCCGTGAGGAGGTGCCCGCTGCGTGGCTGTGGGCGCGTCTCTCCCAGCGTCAGCGCTCACGCGACAAGAAGGACATGGGCGAGCTCCTCGGATACATGCGCGGCGGCTTCAAGCAGCTCTACACGGCGCTCGGTGACGATCTCACGCGGCGCGGGGTCAAGTTGATGCTCAACACCCCGGTGCGCCGCCTCGTGTGCGGGAGTGGGGGCTCGCACTCCATCGAGACCGCTGCCGGGACCGAGACCTACGACCACGTCGTGTCGACGCTGCCGGTGCCGGTGTTCGCACGCCTCGCCGACGGTTTGCCGGAGGCGTACCGCCGTCGTGTCGAGTCGATCGAGTACATGTCGGTCATCTGCGTGATCCTCACGCTCGACCGGCAGGTGAACCCGGTGTACTGGCTCAACGTGGCCGACAGGACGATCCCCTTCGGGGCGTTCATCGAGCACACCAACCTCTTGCCGACTTCGGACTACGGCGGCCACCACGTGGCCTACATGGGCCGCTACTTCGCACCACCGCACTACTCCGACGAGGCGGCGGCCCTCGCGACCGGCGATCTCGACGAGATCGCGGAGCAGTGGCTCGGACACCTCGTGAAGATCAATCCCGAGTTCGATCGGTCGTGGGTCACGTCGGTCGCCCCGTTCCGCACGTTCTACGGTGCCCCTGTCGTCAAGGTCGGCCACGGCAAGCGCCGGTTGCCGTTCGCGACACCTGTCGACGGGGTGTGGCTGGCGACGATGGCGCAGATCTACCCCGACGACAGGGGACAGTCCGAGGGCGTCCACCTCGCGCTCGACTGCGTGCGGGCGATGAACCTCCCTGCGGCATGACCTCCCCGGCGGTCGGGGTGGTCGTCGCCTGCTTCGAACGGCCCGCCGGGCTCGAGGCGCTCCTGTCCGCGCTGGCGAAGCAGACGTTCGCGGACTTCGAGCTGCTCGTCGTGGATCAGGTCGGAGACCCGGTGATCAGAGCGATGGTGGAGCGCGCCGCGTTCGCTGCGCGGTACCTGACCGAGATCCCACCGCGGCGCCGGCGGCGGCGCGGGCGCCGGCCGTCGAACGCGTCGCGGGCCCGCAACACGGGTGCCGTCACGACCGCTGCACCTGTCGTCGCGTTCACCGACGACGACTGCGTACCCGAACCGGACTGGCTCGAGAACCTGACCGCTCCTCTGCGTGACGGCACCGGGGTGATCGCCGCGACAGGTCCGAACCGGGTGCTCCGTGGCGACGCGGCCCTGCCGGTCGAGGAGCGCTTCGTGGGACGGCGACGGCCACACCTGTTCGCCGGCCAGGGCGGCTCGTCCAACCTCGCCGTGCGCCGCAGCGACTTCCTCGCGGTGGGCGGGTTCGACACCTCGATCGGGCCCGGCACAGCGAGCTTCGGTGCCGAGGACCAGCACCTGATCTGGCGTCTCCTGATCCGGGCCGAGGAGACCGGCACCGAGCTGGCGTGCCGGCGTGACGCGGCGGTCACCGACAGGGTTCCCGAGGGGTGGCGTGCGAAGCTGCGCCAGCGCTGGGTCTACTGGTCCAGCTACGCGAGGTTCCTGCGGCGCGAGCGCGACGATGCCGGCGAGGACGCTGCCGCGGCGCTGTTCCGCGAGCAGTCGCGCGACGAGGTGCCCCGCGCCACCTGGCGGGCCCTCCGCGGTGGCCACGCCTTCATGGCGGCCGAGGGGATGGCGTCCGAGGCCGGCCTGCTGTGGGGCTGGTACCGCGGCCCCCGCCTCGCCGCCTTCGTACCCGAGATCGGCCCCGGCTCGCCGGCACGGGCGGACTGAACCGGCGGTTACGATCGGCCGGCGCCAGAGGAGGTTCCGTGCCGCTCCAGAACAGAGTCGATCCGTGGGGACGTATCCACGCGGTGCCCGAACGCGGCACGCTCATGGGCAACCGCGGCATCCTCCACGACGACCACCGCAACATCTCCAGGAACTGGGCTCACAGGCACTGGGTCACGTGCGTGCTGTGGCCGCCACGACGCGGCAAGCGCACGCCCATGAGCCCCGGCAAGTACACGGAGCTGTTCTTCCTCGACGAGGCCACGTCCCTGGCGGCCGGGCACAGGCCGTGCTCGGGGTGCCGGCGCGAGGACGCGCGCCGTTTCGCCGCCGCGTGGGAGAAGGCCATCGGCCCTGCCAGGCCCCCGAAAGAGAAGATCGATCCGTGCTTGAACGCTGAACGGATCGGCGACGGCAAGTCCAAGCGCACCTACCTGTCGCCGCTTTCGGACCTGCCCGACGG
>JAIBAC010000241.1 GCA_019695375.1 Acidimicrobiia bacterium | reverse complement strand
GGGATCCAGGACCGCTACCTGCTCGACGTCGTCGCCGCGGTCCGCGAGGCCGGCGGCCGTCTCGCGCGCGAGCGCGACGCGTCGTTGCCGGAGGTGGCCGGTGCACCCACCATCGACCTCGAGGGCGCCGCTGTCATCGACGTCGACTCGACGCCGGTCGAAGCCGGTGCGCGTGCCCCGACCGCGGCCGAGCGGGCGGCAGCCAGCAAGGCGGCCTCACTCGTGCCCGACCGCGGCTGCGTACAGGTCGGCATCGGCACCATCGGCGACGCGTTCTGCGAGGCCCTCGCCGCCACGTCGACCCGCGGTGTCACGATCCACTCGGCAATGCTCGGGGACGGCGCCCTGGCGCTCGCCGGCGCGCCGGTGCTCGGCGATGCCCATCCGCTCGGGCTCGCCCCGATGTTCGCGTCCAGCCTCATCGGCAGCCGCCACCTGTTCGCGTGGGCCGCGCGGGAGCCGCGTGTCCGTCTCGGCCACACCAGCGACGTGCACGCCGTGAAGGTCACCGCGGGCATCGACCGGTTCTGCGCCGTCAACTTCGCGCTCGAGGTCGACCTCGCCGGCAACGTCGGGGCAGAGGCCGTCGGCGGTCGTGTGGTCTCGGGCCCCGGTGGTCAGCTCGACTTCGCGACGGGCGCATGCGCGGCCCCCGGCGGCCGCTCGGTCGTGGTGCTCGCGTCCACGACACCGCAGCGTCCTTCACGCCCACGGGCATCGCGGATAGTCGAGCGGCTCTCGGGCCCGACCACCACGCCCGCGTCACGAGTGCACTTCGTCGTGACCGAGCACGGCGTCGCCGAGCTCGGCGGGCGCACACTCGCCGAACGCGCGACGGCGCTCGTCGAGGTCGCCGATCCGGCGTTCCGGGACGATCTGCGTGCGGCGGCGGCCGCCCCGTAGGATCGCGTCGTGACCGAAGACGACGTCGACGCGCCCGAGACCGAGCCCGCTGCCGCGGCGGCGGAGGCCGTCGACGAGGCACCCGCTCGACGCGGAGCGTTCGGGCCGTGGGGGTACGCCGCTGTGTTCGGCGCGCTGGCGGTGGTGGTGGTCGGCGTCATCGGTTTCGGGGTGTGGGCGGTGGGCCGCATGGGCGACGCACCGGCCCTGCCCGACGGGATCCAGTTCGTCCTGCCCCCGCCCGGCGGGGCGATGATGAGCCAGGACCGCGTCGGCGTCCAGACCCGGCAGAGCTGGTCGTGCACGCTCACGATCGACGGCATCCGCCTTCCCGAGTCCCAGTACAGCGGCGTCAAGGAGCTCGGCGAGTGCTACTTCCAGGCCGGCCCGCAGAAGATGATCGAGGAGTTCGCGCCTGGGCGACACCAGGTCCAGGCGACCGTCTTCCCGCTCGCGAACCCTGAGGCGACGCAGACGTTCAGCTGGTCGTTCCAGACCCAGTAGACGCGGCTCGAACTGCCCAAATCCCCCTGTTCCCTGAACGTTCCCTGAAATATGGGTGAATGTCTGCTAAAGGGGGAATCCGTTTGCTCCCACGCTCGTTACCGGCAACGAATCACAGCACAGGGTGTGCCGTCGCCGGGCCCGTCCCGGGCAGCAGAGATGAGAGCGGATGACAAAGACCACGACCGAGGCTGTCCCGTCCACCGACATGGTCGGTGCCTACCTGCGAGACATCTCACGTCACGAGCTCCTCACCAAGGAGGACGAGATCGAGCTCGCCCGCGCCATCGAGGCCGGCGGTGACGCCGCCGCCGAGCTCGGCGCGGGAGCGCAGCTCACGCCGTCCCGCCGGCGCGAGCTCGAGGAGGTCGTCGCCGCATCCGACGCCGCCAAGGCACGCTTCGTCAACGCCAACCTGCGTCTCGTGGTGAGCATCGCCAAGAAGATCGGTGGTAGCCACGAGCTCCTCGACCTCATCCAGGAAGGCAACCTCGGCCTCATCCACGCGGTCGACAAGTTCGAGTACCGCAAGGGCTTCAAGTTCTCGACCTACGCCACCTGGTGGATCCGCCAGGCGATGAGCCGCGGCATGGCCAACGGCGGCCGCACGATCCGCCTCCCCGTCCACGTCGGCGACCGCGTGACCAAGGTGCTGCGGGCTGCGAGCGACTTCGAGGGGCGCACCGGACGCCAGCCGACGGCCGACGACCTCGCCGAAGTCACCGGCCTCTCGCCGGACGAGGTGCAGGTGTGCCTCGACGTGCCGGCGTCGATGGCGTCGCTGAACAAGCCGGTCGGAGACCGCGAGGGGTCCGAGCTCGGCGACTTCGTGGCGTGGGGCGAGTCGGCCGATCCCACGTTCGAGGACGCCGTCGACCCGCTCGTGATCGAGGCGATCGCCGTCGCCGTCGATGCGCTCCCCTCGGTCGAGGCGGAGGTCGTCAAGCTGCGCTACGGCCTCACGGGCAACGAGCCGATGACCCGGCGCCAGATCGGCGAGGTCATCGGGCGCAGCCCGAGCGAGATCAGCCGCATCGAGTCGTCCGCACTGCGCAAGCTGCGCCGCCCCGACCTGCGCGCCCTCGTCGCGGCCTGACCCCACCCCCACCGACGTGGGGACGCGAAACGCGCTCACACGCCGATCCACGTCCCCACGTCCGGCACCCCCACCGACGTGGGGACGCGAAACGCGCTCACACGCCGATCTACGTCCCCACGTCGTCTGCGTCGGGGCGGGACATCCGCGAGCGGATCACGAACGCAGCGGCGACGGCGATCACCACGACCACACCGGCGGCGATCTGGCGCGTGCTCGCGGCGTCGCTGCACGCCTGTGCGGCGGGATCGCCGGCGTCCATCTGGACGGGGGTCAGCGCGCTGCCGCATTGCACCGCGGCGCCGTCGACGTCGACGCCGAAGGGCAGCAGCAGCACCCCGAACGCGATCATGACCACCATCGCGGCGGCAGCCACGACGATGCGCTCGCGTTCGGGGAGACGCGAGAACGTCTGGAGCGGACGCCGGCGCGCCGGCCGTCCGCCGTCGTCGCCGTCGGCGCCCATCAGGTGTTCAGGTTGGCGTGGATCTCCCGCGTGGCGGGCGACTTGTTGAGCGTGTAGAAGTGGATCCCCGGCGCGCCGCCCTCGAGGAGCTCGTGGCAGAGCTCAGTCGCGGCCTCGACGCCGGCTCGCTGCACCGCGTCGGGGTCGTCGCCGGCCGCCACCAGGCGGTCGTAGAGCCACTGCGGGAAGTCCGCACCCGAGAGCTGCGCGATGCGCTGCACCTGCGACACGTTGGTCACCGGCATGATCCCGGGGATGATGGGGACTTCTGCAGGCATGCCGTACTGGTCGGCGAGGTCGCGGTACCTCCAGTAGTGGTGGGCCTCGAAGAACATCTGCGTGATCGCGAAGTCGGCGCCGGCCTTGACCTTGGCCACGAAGTTGCGCACGTCGGTGTCGAGGTCGGTGGCGAGAGGGTGCCGCTCGGGGAACGCCGCCACGCCGACGCAGAAGTCGGCCGCCGGATGGGCGTGGATGAACTCGACGAGGTCGGCGGCGTAAGCGAACTCGTCGGCGCTGCGGTCGTAGTCGGGCATGTCGCGTGGCGGGTCTCCTCGCAGGGCGAGGATGTTGTGCACCCCTGCGGCGGCGAGCTCCGCGATCACCTGGCGGATCTCCTCGCGCCCGGCGAGCACGGTGGTCAGGTGCGCCATCGGCGTGATCGCTGTCTCGGCCGCGATGCGCCTCACGATCTCGATGGTGTTCTCGCGCGTCGATCCGCCCGCACCGTATGTGACCGACACGAACGCGGGGTCGAGCGGGGCGAGGTCCTCGGTGATGACGCGCCAGAGGTTGTCGGCTCCCGCCGCGGTCTTCGGTGGGAAGAACTCGAAGCTGAAGGACCGCTCGCGATCACGAAGGATGTCGCGGATGTGCCTTCCGCTTGACGGCACCGGCTGAGTAGGCATCGGAGCGAGTCTATGACCCGAGGGCGGACGCTCCGTCACCGAGGACGGCGGCGAGAAGCGCCTCGTCACCGACGCGGACACCGAGCTCGATCGCCTTGTCGAGCTTGGATCCGGGGCTCGCGCCGGCGAAGACGACGTCGGTCTGCTTGGACACCGATGACGTCACCTTCGCGCCCGATGCCTTGAGCGCCGCCGTGGCGTCGCGCCGGCTCATCGTGTCGAAGGAGCCCGTGAGCACGAACGTGAGCCCCGACAGGTCGTGGGCGGCGTGGGGCTGCGCGGACACGGGGTCGGACGTGCGGACCGCGGCGCTGCGGAGCTTGTCGAGGATCGCGACGACGCGGGGATCGGCGAACTGCGCAACGATCGCGGACGCCTTGATCGGGCCGAACCCTTCGACCGCGGCGATGTCGTCTGCCGACGCCGCCAGGATCGCGTCGAGATCGTGGTACGCAGCGGCGAGGCGCTCGGCGTTGGCACCGCCGAGGTGGCGCAGGCCCAACGCAGTCAGCAGGCGCGCCAGCGGCCGGTCGCGTGCGGCGTCGAGGGCACCGAGGAGGTTCGCGATGCTCACGTGGTTGAAGCCCTTCATCTGCGCGAGGTCGTCTGCAGTGAGCTGCGACGCGTCGCCGTCGAGGAGCTGCGTGACCACCGGATGTCCGAGCGCGCCTGCGAGGGCGGCGGCGGCGGAGTCGCTAACCCCGGG
>JAIBAC010000033.1 GCA_019695375.1 Acidimicrobiia bacterium | reverse complement strand
CAGGCGGACCACCACCCGGCGCAGCGCCACCCCCAGGCGGACCACCACCCGGCGCAGCGCCACCCCCAGGCGGACCACCACCCGGCGCAGCGCCACCCCCAGGCGGACCACCACCCGGCGCAGCGCCGGGCGAGGATGACGCCGACAAGAGCTGACGAGCGACCATGCGCATCGACACCGATGCGACCATCCACCACCGCCGCGACGTGGCGTACCGCGCGGTCCGCGACAACCTCGTCGAGGTCGGTGAGCACCTGCCCAACATCACCGAGATCGAGCTCGTCGAACGCAGCGAACCCGAAGCCGGCGTCGTCGAGTTCGTGAACATCTGGCACGGAGAGGGCAGCATCCCATCCGTGGCACGGCCGTTCATCAAGTCGAGCATGCTGCGCTGGACCGACTACGCCCGATGGGACGAGTCCGACTGGTCGTGCACGTGGCGGTTGGAGACGGCGTTCATGACCGAGCGCGTCACCTGCAGCGGCCGCAACACGTACGAGGTCGTCGACGACGACCACACGCGGTTGCACATCACCGGTGACCTCGCCATCGACCTCACACGCTTCCCCGGCGTTCCCTCGCTCGTGACGCGGCGCGCCCAGCCAACCGTGGAGAAGTTCATCGTCGGACTGATCACGCCCAACCTCACCAAGACGGCGGAGGCCGTGGACGCATACCTCGACTCCGAAGCCAGGCGCGGCAAAGGTCCCTAGACCTCGAGCGCAACGACCGCGATCGCGACACCGCCGTCATGGGTGAGGCTGAGGCTCGCCCCGGTGATCCGCAATCCATCCGCCGTCACCAGCGGCGCGAGCGCCAGATACGGCGCACCACCGCCTTGGCGACGCACCTCTACAGACGCCCACGGGCATGCCCGGCCGAGCGCCTTGCGCACCGCCTCCTTCGCCGCGAAGCGCGCCGCGTAGTGGACCCACGGACGCCGGCGCGACGAGCACCAGCCCCTTTCAGCATCGCTGAAGAGCCGCAGGGCAGCCCGGGGACGCCGTTCGAGAAGGGCACGCATGCGTTCGACGTCGACCACATCGACACCCACCCGCGTCCGCGCGAGCGGGACGGGCGACACCTCACCCCCTGTCACCCCTGCACCGCCGGCACCTGCCCACTCTGGAGCTCGGAGAGGAACTGCTTCATCTCGGGCTGCTTGGGAACCACATACGAGACGCCACCTATCGTCTTCGGCTCCACCGGCAACGTCGTGAACTGCAGCTTCGACCCCGGCGACGGCGCGAAGCGCAGGCCCAGATGCATGAGGTGCCAGAAGCTGAAGCCTGGATCGCGCTGGAAGTCAGCGCGGACCGCGCTGGCGAGCTGCGGGAGCCGCAAGGCGGTGTCGGGCTGCGCGAGGCTACCGACGAGCTTGGTCAGGAACTCCTGCTGGCGCACGATGCGGCCCAGATCACCCATGGGATCCTCGCGCCACTTGCCGTCGATGAGCTCCTCGTGGTGGCGGGATCGAACCCAGGCGAGGGCGGCGTCGCCCTCGAGGTTCTGACAGCCAGGGTTCGGCAGATCGAGATCGCTGAACTTGTCGCGGACCGGATGGTCCGTGCAGACCACCACGCCGCCGGCCGCACGCGAGAGATCGCGCAGACCATCGAAGTTGATCTCCAGGTAGTGGTTGACAGTCAGCCCGGTAGCGGACTGCACGGCCTGGACCATCGCCGACGCACCGCCGTTGAAGGCGCCGTTGAGCTTGCCGGCGCCCTTCCCCCCGGGCATGTCGACGCGCAGGTCGCGCGGGATCGACACCGCTGTCGCCTTGGCGTGCCCTGGCGGCAGCACAAGCAGGAGGATCGTGTCGGCGCGCTGGCCGGTGACGCTGGACCCCCCGAAACGTCCGCCTTCGAGGTCGGCTCGCGAGTCCGACCCCACGAGAAGGATCGTCTCGACCTTCTGCACGGGGGGCAAGGGCCCGAGCCCCTTGGCCACCGGCACCGACTCCCACGACCACCACATGTACGCGAGCCCGCCGAGGACGGCGACGAGAACGACCACGGACACGGCCATGAGGATCTTCGGCCACCAGCGGCGACGGCGGCGCGGAGAAGCTCCCGGCTCGCGGCGGAAGCGCGGTATCAGCCTCGGATGGTGCCGGTAGGTGCTGCGCCGGACCGGAGGCGCCTCGGCCGGCGATGGCGGCACGGCCCCTCGCGGTGGGCCTGTCGTCTGCATGCCCGGCCATGGTACCGGCGATTCCCCGGCTTCCACCGACGGGCGCGTCCCCCGATCACATCTGGGCCCTCGACGCCTTGGCGCTGCGAGCGAATCCGGTCGCGTCCACGACCCGGACATCCCCACGATCCGCAGGATGCGGCGGCGCCAGCGGAACGTCGAGGCGGAACGTGGTCCTCGCGGCGGCGTCGTCGTAGGAGAGCGAGCCGCCCTGGGCCTCGGCTAGGTGGCGGGAGATGTACAGGCCGAGGCCGCTGCCGCCCGTGCGGTCCGGACCGCGCTCGAACTTGTCGAACACCCGCTCGTACTGCTCGGGCATCAGCCCCTCACCCTCGTCCGACACCTCGAAGCGGCACGCGTCCCCCGCGACTCCGACGCTGAGGGTTATCTCGGACCCCTTCGGGCCGTGCTGGATCGCGTTGCGGACGAGGTTCGTGAGGATCTGCTCGAGGCGGTCCTGGTCGGCGAGGATGACAGGCTCGGCCTCGACGTGGAGGACCACGTTGTCGGTAACGAACTCCGCCGCGACGTTGCGGGCCACGCGGACGGCCTGCAGCTCCTCGACGACCACGTCGAGGCGGCCGGCCTCGATCGCAGCAGCATCGAGGAAGTCGTTCGCGACGCGCTGGAGCCGGCGGGCCTGGCGCACGATCGTCTGCAGGTAGTCGTCGACCATCGCGTCGCTGAGCTCCCCGCGGCGAAGCTGCAATGTCTGCGCGAAGCCGAGCAGCGACGTGAGCGGGGTCCGGAACTCGTGGGCGCTGAACGCGAGGAGGTCGTCCTTGGCCCGGTCGAGCTCGCGCAGGCGCTCGACGGTCTCGCGCTCCGCCTCGAGGAGATCGGACGTGATCCGCTTCTGCTCCTCCTGTGCACGTGAAGCCCGAGCGACGACGGGGAGCATCCCCAGGTACAGGACCAGGAGGCCGCCACCCATGATCGCCAGCTTCACCGTGATGCCGGAGTTGACCGCGGCGTTCTCGCTCGTCGCGGTCTGTATGACCTCGATCGCACCGATCACCTGTCCGCGGGTGTCGCGGTACGGCTCGAACGTGATGATCTTCTCCGTCTCCGGCAGGTTCGGGAATCGCTGCTTGCTGTCGCGTACGGAGACGACCTCCTGGTACTGGGACCCCGCGAGGGCGCTGTCGAACCCGGGGCCGGGGTCGGACTGAGCCCCGATCATCCTGATGTCCTGGGCGAGCACGACACGCCCGTCGGGCGCGTAGAGCCGGACGTCCTCCCACGGCGACGCCGAGCCACGCGCGCCACCACCCTCGTCGTCCGACACGGTCGAGATCCGGAACGCGCTGATCACCGGCGCCAGCCTCTCCAGCAGACGCGGGATCGAGACCCCGTGCGCCATGTCGTCCGCGCTGATGGCTCCCGAGGACGTGATGGCGGACGAGATCACCGTCGCGAACGTCGAGGCACGGGCCTTGAGGTCGTTGACGGCGTCGGCACGTATCAACGTGTAGAGCAGCGCTGCGACGAGCACGAACAAGACCAACGCGCCGACCGCGAACCGACGCAGCAGGCTTCCCCCGAACTGAGGGGTGTTGCGCCGGCGCCGGCTCCCGATGGCCATTGTGGGGGGGACCTCCTGCCCGGACCACGATGCTCGGGCGACAGGATCCTCGCCAGGATAGGCACAGCGCGCGCATCGCCCGGCCAGCGTGCCCGCTCGTTACAATGTCGGCGCCTTCCCCGACGACCGGCTTCCCCGAACATCGCCGAGCGGGGGTCTCACCGTGTCCGTGCGCCGCGTCTTGCGCCTGTCGTCGGTAGTCGTGGTGATGCTCGCACTCTGGCTGCCGGAAGCTGTCGCCGACGGCAGCTGGCACCCCGACCCGGCAGCCCTCGCGGCGGCAGGTGCAGGGCCGGCGACCTACGACGGCGCCCCACCGTGGGATGGAGGCGCCAACTGCTCGAGCGGGTTGACACCGGCGGCCACGGCGCTCGCGGCGACCATCCGGGCACGCTTCGGCGACCTCGACATCGGCGGGTACGCCTGCAGACCGAACACGGCGTCGTCAGGCCGCACCTCCATCCACGGCGTCGGCCGCGCACTCGACGTCATGACCACCGACGGTGCTCCGATCGCCGACTGGCTGCTGGCCCACTCCGCCGCGCTCGGCGTCCAGCTCATCATCTGGAACCACACGATCTGGCGCGCGGGAGCCGGCAGCGTGCGCCCCTACGGCGGCCCGAACCCGCACACGGACCACGTCCACGTCGAGGTCCGCGCCGGCGCGGCAGGGTCAGCTCGGCGCGCCGTCCTGGTCCTGTAGCCGCCCAGATGCGCCACCTGCGCCCTCGCACCCGGGGATGCCCTCCGTGAGCGCAGAACCGTTCGTCGCGGACAGGACGCTCACCGGAATCGCGACGCCCTGATCAGCGTCGACGAGAAGTGCCCGCACGACTCCCACGACCTCACCGGACGCGCCGAACACGGGACCACCGCTGTTGCCGGGACGCACCTCGTTGGTCATCAGGAAGCTGCGCTGGCCGTCGACGTCGGCGTAGGAGATCAGCGAACCCGCTTCGGCGTCGAGCGCCCCGCCTCCCGGGTACCCGTAGACGACGAGGGCGTCCCCAGGGACGGGATCTGCCGGCGCGAGCGTCGCCGGCGGCGGCAGGTCGGCGTCGACACGCACCCGCGCCAGATCGGCGGAGACGGTGGCGCCCTCGACCGAGGCGTTGAGGGTGTGGCCGTCCCAAGTGGTGATCTCGAGCTTCTCCGCACCAGCGACGACGTGGGCGTTGGTCACGAGCTCGCGTTCACCGACGACGAAACCCGATCCCGTCGACAGCGCGTCACAGCCGAGGTTGCGGACTCGCACCGTGGCTGCCTCCGCGCGACGCTCGTTCGCGGACAGGCTCAGGCGCTCGCGCACCGAGTCGTAGTCGGGGGCACCCGCATCGGGCCTCAGCACCCCGCATGCCGACGCCACGGCCCATACGGCGCCTATCACCGCGGCGAGGGCGACATGACGCCTCACTGGGCGGGGAGCTGTTGGATTAGGCGCGTGGCGCTCTCGCACGACGCGTTGGCACGATCGAGGTTCTGCTGGGTCTGAGCAGTCACCTTCGAAGCGTCGAGGTCGCGGATGACGCTCACGTAACCGCTCGAACAAGCCTGGTAGGCGGCGGCGATCTGCTGCACGACGTCGAGGGCGGAGCTCAGCTCCTGCTGGTTCGCCTGCAGCTGCTGCTTCTCCGCCTCGAGCGCGGCCCTGTCGTCCTCGATCCTTGCCTTCTCGGCGGCGAGGTCGCGCTGGCGGTCCGTGAGCGTCGTCACATCCCCCTCGCTCGAGCTCAGCCTGCCGGCCACCTCGCGGTACTCGTCCTCCGCGCGGGTGGCGCGGCCGTGCCACTCGAATGCCAGGTACCAGCCCGCAGCTGCGCAGACGGCCAGGACCACGACCGGGATCAGGTACCGAACCCGACGTTGTGGCCGCGGATCGGGGGTCAGCCCACCGTCCACGTGCTGCCCGACGCGAACAGCGACGCGAGGTCGCCGGGCCCGTGGCGCTCCTGCGCCGCCAGGATCTGGTGCTCGACCAGTTCACCGTACGTGGGGCGGTCGACGTCGCGGAACACCCCGATCGGGGTGGGCCCGTACGGTCCGTTGGACAGGCGCGACAGCGAGAACGCCAGCGACGGGTCCTCGCGGTGGGCGTCGTGGACGGCGATCTCGTCGATGCCGACGTCTGCCACCTCGACGATCTCGGCCCTCCCCTGGGGCGTGAAGCGGACCCCGCGCTCGCGGTCCGGCCCGAAGGTGATCTTCTCGCCGTGCTGCAGGCGAATCTGGTTGTCGGCACGCGACGACTTGCCGGTCACGAGCTCGAACGCCTTGTCGTTGAACACGTTGCAGTTCTGCCAGATCTCGACGAAGCTCGCGCCCTTGTGGCGGTGTGCCGCCCTGAGCGTCTCCTCCGTCAACGGCCGGTCCATGTCGAGGGTTCGCGCCACGAACGTCGCCTCGGCACCGAGCGCCAGCGAGACCGTGTTGAAGGGGTGGTCGGCCGTGCCCGCCGGCGACGACTTCGTGATCTTGCCGAGCTCCGACGTGGGCGAGTACTGGCCCTTCGTGAGCCCGTAGATCATGTTGTTGAAGAGCAGGATCTTCAGGTTCACGTTGCGGCGCAGGGCGTGGATGAAGTGGTTGCCGCCGATCGAGAGCGCGTCGCCGTCGCCGGTGATCACCCACACGTCGAGGTCGGGCCGCGCGGTCGCGAGACCGGTCGCCACCGCCGGTGCGCGGCCGTGGATGCTGTGGATCCCGTAGGTGTCCATGTAGTACGGGAACCGGCTCGAGCAGCCGATGCCGGAGATGAACACCGTCTTCGACTTGTCGGCACCGATCTCGACGAGGAAGTTCTGCACGCTCGCGAGGATCGTGTAGTCGCCGCACCCCGGGCACCAGCGGACCTCCTGGTCCGTCTGGAAGTCCTTGCGGGTCAGCGTCGCCGCGGTCGCGCCTTGTGGTTCGCTCACTGGTGACCCTCCGGGTCGTCACGCTCGGCGGACAGGGCCGCGATGGCCTCTGCGACCTCTCCTGCCGTGAAGGGAACCCCCGCGACCTTCGACAGCGACCGGACCCTCTTGACGAAGTGGCCCTGGATCAGGAAAGCGAGCTGGCCCGAGTTCATCTCCGGCACGAGGACCTTGTCATAGGCGTCGAGCACGACTCGCAGGTTGGAGGGGAACGGGTTCAGCTGGTGCAGGTGCGCATGCGCAGCACGTCCACCGCCCTGGTTGTGGCGCCGCACACCCTCCTCGATCGCACCGAAGGTCGAACCCCAGCCGAGGACGAGGGCATCGGCGTCGTCGGCTCCGCTCACCTGCAGGGGCGGCAGGTCATCGGCGATGCGGGCCACCTTCTCCGCGCGGACCTCGGTCATGTGCTGGTGGTTCGCCGGGGTGTAGCTGATGTGGCCCGTGCCGTCGGCGTGTTCGATCCCGCCGATGCGGTGTTCGAGGCCCGGCGTCCCCGGTACCGCCCACGGGCGCACCAGGCGCTCATCGCGGGCGTAAGGCCAGAACTCGGACGAGCCGTCCTCTGCCACGTGGTTCGGCTCCGTCGCGAACTCGACCGGGAAGCGCTCGATCGCGTTCGGGTCGGGCAGCTTCCACGGCTGCGAGCCGTTCGCGAGGTAGCCGTCGACGAGGAGGATCACCGGCGTCATGTGGGTCACTGCGATCCGGCACGCCGCGATGGCGGAGTCGAAGCAGTCCCCCGGGGTCGACGCGGCCAGGATCGGCACGGGCGACTCCCCGTGACGCCCGAACATGGCGTGGAGGAGGTCGGCCTGCTCGGTCTTGGTAGGCAGGCCCGTGGACGGACCGCCGCGCTGGACGTCGACGACCACGAGGGGGATCTCGAGCTGGACGGCAAGACCGAGTGCCTCGGCCTTGAGATCGAGTCCGGGCCCCGATGTGGTCGTGACCCCGAGGTGGCCACCGAAGGCGGCACCGATCGCGAGCGTGATCGCGGCGATCTCGTCCTCGGCCTGCATGGTGCGCACACCGAAGTTCTTGTGGCGGCTGAGCTCGTGGAGGATGTCCGACGCGGGAGTGATCGGGTAGCTCGCGAGGAACAGCGGCAGACCGGCCGCCTGCGCACCGGCGATGAGGCCGTAGCTCGTAGCCGTGTTGCCGCTGATCGAGCGGTACGTGCCGGGCTCGAGCTTGGCGGGAGCGACCTCGTAGCGGACGCCGGTGAACATCTCGGTCGTGTCGCCGTAGTTCCATCCCGCCCGCAGCGCCGCCTCGTTGGCGTCGGCGACGAGTGTGTCCTTGGAGAACTTCGCGCGGTTCCACTCCAGCGTGGGCTCGATCGGCCGCGAGTAGAGCCACGACACCAGGCCGAGGGCGAAGAAGTTCTTGGACCGCTCGGCATCGCGTGGCTTGGCGCCCACGGTCTTGGCGGCTTCGACGGTGAGGGTCGTCATCGGCACCTCGAACACCGTGTAGCCGTCGAGGGTGCCGTCATGGAGGGGGTCGGAGTCGTACTCGGCCTTGTGCAGGCTGCGTTCGTCGAAGTTGTCGACGTTGGCGATGACGGTTCGGCCCGGTGGCAGGTCACCGATGTTGGCCTTCAACGCCGCCGGGTTCATGACCACGAGCACGTCGGGGGCGTCACCAGGGGTCAGGATCTCGTGATCGCTGAAATGCACCTGGAAGCTCGACACCCCCGCCACGGTCCCCGCCGGTGCCCGGATCTCGGCCGGGAAGTTCGGGAACGTGACGAGGTCGTTGCCGAAGATCGCGGTCTCGAGCGTGAAGCGGTCCCCGGTGAGCTGCATGCCGTCGCCGGAGTCCCCGGCGAAGCGGATCGCGACCGAGTCGATCGAGTTTGCTGAGGACACGTCCGGGCCTCTTGGCTTGCTTTGAGGACTTGCCTTCGCAGCATACCGCCGGGTCTGCGGGTTCCCTTTCTTCGTTGGCGCACTACGGTGCCGGGGATGCCCGAACTGCCCGAGGTCGAGACCGTGCGACGTGGGCTCGCGCCGCGGGTGGAAGGCCACCGCATCGACACCGTCGTCGTCTACGACCCGAGGCTCGTGATGCGTTCGCCGCTGCCTCCCGCAGAGGTCCTGCCCGGCGACAGGCTCGAACGCCTCCGGCGGCGCGGGAAGTGGCTGCTCGGGGAGCTCGAATCGGGACTCACCCTCGTCCTGCACCTCAGGATGAGCGGGCGGCTCCTGGCGGGCGACGTGGGCCGACCGCCGGAGCGTCCGCCGCGGGCGACCATCACCCTCGACGACGCCACCGCCGTGCACTTCGTCGATCAGCGCCGCTTCGGCGAGCTCATGACCCTCGACGCCGACGGCACGGCTGCGCTCGAGGCGCGCATCGGGCCCGATGCCGACACGATCGGCACCGCCGCGCTGCGGACTGCGTTGCAGCGACGTGCGCGAACGGTCAAATCCGCACTCACCGATCAGGCGCTCGTCGGCGGCATCGGCAACATGTACGCCGACGAGGCGCTGTGGGGGGCGCGCCTGTCCCCGTTCCGGCCGTGCTCGTCGCTCTCCGACGCCGAGCTGCGCTCGCTCGCACGCTCCGTACGAAAGGTGATGCGCCGCGCGCTGGCCGCCGGTGGCACCTCGACGCGTGACGGCATGTACGTCGACGCCGACGGCAACCCGGGCTGGTTCGCGGTCGAGCTCGCCGTGTACCAGCGGGAAGGGCTCGCCTGCCCACGGTGCGGCACGACGATCGAGAGGGTCGTGCGCGGGGCGACGGCGACGCGCTTGTGCCCCTCCTGCCAGACCTAGACTGCCCGGCCATGAGTGACACCCCGATCGAGGACGAGGTCGACAGGGAGATCCGGCAGGTGAGCTCGCGCGTGGTCGTCTGGGTCGCCGTCGCGGCGGGCATCGGCATGGCAGTGCTGCAGGCGGTGCGCACCCTGCGACGGCGCAAGACGGAAGACGGCTGAGCTCAGGCGAGGTCCCAGTCGCCACCTGCAGCCGCATCGCCCACCCAGTCCGCGTACTTGCGCGCGGCAGCCGCCGCGGGAGGCAACACGTCGCTTCCGCACCCACCCCGCGGGACCGCCGCCTCGGCCTCCACCGACCGGCCGTCCGCGAAGGTGACCTTGAGCCGCGCCGGGAACGTCATCGAGAACGTCTCCAGTTCGTGCGGATCCCACGCGCGGCCGGACGTGTAGCGAGCCGAACGCGGTGCGGCCCGGAGCAGATCCGCGATCGCCATCATCCCACCGAAGCCCAGCGGCGCCGTCGGGTGCGTGCGTCGCACGCGTCGCAGGCCCGAAGCAAGCCGGCGCGGGCCGACACCGGCGAAGACCGCCGGCGGCAGCACACGCGCGAACGCCTCGGCGGAACGTGTCGTGGCGGCCCAGTCGTGCTGCAGACGCACGCGTCCTGCGAGCGCACGAAGCTCGTGGTGGTGCGCCGCGAGCCAGCCGGCCGTCACCTCCGCCGGTGACAGGCGCCCGGCCACGAGGTGCACGGCGACCGACCACGGCACCGAGAAGTTGACGGTGACAGGCGTCGGCATCCCGTCGGTGAACCCGCGGCTCAACGCGTCCATCGCCGTCGTGAGCATCCCCGCTTGCACGTCGACTCCGGCCACCGCTTCCGCTTCGATCTGGCCGAGGGCTTCGAGCGCGTCGATGGACGTGTCGATGTAGGCACAGCCTGGGTAGGGCTTCACGCACAGCGTCGTCGTCGCCCAGCCAGTCCCCAGGTTGCCCAGGAGCCGTGGGAGCGGCGCGTAGGCGAACGCCCAGAGGAAGCCCCGCGGGTGGTCGAGGACGTCCAGGGGGCCTGTCACGCCGGCCGCGGCCAGGCGCGCCGCCCGCAGGCCCAGCAGCGCCGGTTCCGACGCCGTCAGCAGTTTCGTGTCCGGCGCCATGAAGCCGGGGACCAACGGACGCGGGACGGCCGACAGCGCGATGGCGAGGGCGTGCGCGAGCTCGCGGGCGCCGAGGCCGAGCAGCAGTCCCGACGCTATCGACGCCGCGGCGGCGTGCACGAACGACCACATCTGCCCGTTCAGAGGGCCGATCAGGCATGCGCCCCCGAGGCGGGCGGCGATCTCGTTCGCGGCCACCTGCGCGACGAGGCGGCCGTCGTCGTCCGCTGCGGTCTCGTGACCGAGAACCCACGGCACGAGCACGGACGTGTGGCCGCTGTGCGCGAAGCAGAGGTAGTCGTCGTAGTCCTGCGCGACGCTCAGTGCCGCAGCGGCGTAGAGGGCGTCTTCCACACGCACGCGCTGGTCGCGGTCGCCGCCGACCAGCGGTGCGGGACCGGGCGCCGCCCAGCTCTGCACTCCGGCGGCGACGCGGCGGCCCGGCCCGTCACCGGCGGACACCGCGATCGCCGCCGCGATCGACCGGCGCTGGGCAGCGCACAGCTCGCTCACGCGACGCGGAACGGACGCGGCATCCAGTTCCGATGCCCACCCGGCGATCTGCTCGACGGTCGACGCCATCTCAGTTGCCTGTGCCGACAGGCTCCACCTGTGCGGCATGGAAGCGCTGCACGACGCCGAGGGGCGCCACGCGCCAGAACTGCTGCGACGCCTCCTGCCAGTCCTCGAGAATGGTGCGCGCCCGCGCCGAATCGGTGAGCCACTCGTGGCGTTCCACGAGCACGCGGCACCGCTCGAGGTCGCCACCGTCGGGTCGTGCGAGGCGCACCAGCGCGGTGTTGACCTTGGCGGTGAGCCGGCCCCCGGGGTCGTAGACGAACACCTCGCCGCCGGTCATCCCGGCGCTCATGTTGAAGCCGACGTCGCCGAGGACGACCACGGTGCCGCCGGTCATGTACTCGCACGCGTGCTGTCCGACGCCCTCCACGACCGCCACCGCGCCGGAGTTGCGCACTGCGAAGCGCTCCCCCGCGTGCCCGGCCAGGAACAGCTCCCCGCCCGTGGCGCCGTAGAGGATCGTGTTGCCCGCCAGCACCGGGTCGCCGGCGTCGTCGGCCGGTGGACGGATGACCACGCGGCCGCCTCCCATGCCCTTGCACACGTAGTCGTTGGCCTCCCCGGTGAGGCGGAAGTCGATGCCGTCGGTGAGGAAGGCGCCGAAGCTCTGTCCGGCCGTCCCCTCGAAGTGGATCGTCACCTGCCCCGGCGGCCGTGCCGTCCCGAACTCGAGCGCGACCGACCCACCGAGGGCGGCGCCGACGGTGCGGTCCACGTTTCGGATCGTGTAGGTCAACTCGAGGTCGTCGCCGTCCCAGAGCGACCGGAACGCATCCGCGACGATGCGGTCCCCCAGCTCGGAGCGCACGCGCTGCTCGGGAACCCCACCGCCGAAGTGGCGGATGCCGTTGACAGGAGCTGCGAGTAGCGGGGACAGATCCAGCGAGTCGAAGCGCGCGTCGCCTGTCACGCGCTGGAAGAGGCGGTCGACACGGCCGATGGCGTCGTCCATCGTGCGGAACCCGAGCGCGGCGAGGTACACCCGCACCTCCTGGGCGACGTGGCGCATGTACGCCGCCACCGACTCGGGGCTGCCCTGGTACTTGGCGCGCAGGTGCGGCCGCTGTGTCGCGATGCCCGTGGGGCAGGTGTCGCGGTGGCAGGCCCGCACCATGATGCAGCCCTGCGCCAGAAGTGCAGCCGTGCCGAAGCCGTACTCGTCCGCACCGAGGAGCGCGGCCACGACGACGTCGCGGCCGGTCTTGAAGCCGCCGTCCACACCGAGGCGGATGCGCCCACGCAGGTCGTTGGCCACCAGGGTCTGGTGCGTCTCGGCGAGGCCCAGCGACCACGGCATGCCGGCGTGCTTGATCGACGACAGCGGCGACGCCCCGGTGCCGCCCGAGCATCCGGATATGTAGACGTTCTCAGCCAGCGCCTTGGCGACGCCGGCGGCGATCGTGCCGACACCCTTGATCGCGACGAGCTTGACCGACACGTCCGCCGCCGCGTTGACCTGCTTGAGGTCGTAGACGAGCTGCGCGAGGTCCTCGATCGAGTAGATGTCGTGGTGGGGTGGTGGCGAGATCAAGGTGACACCCGGCTGGGTCTTGCGCAGCTCTGCGATCTCCTCGGTCACCTTGTGCCCGGGGATCTGGCCACCCTCACCGGGTTTGGACCCCTGGGCCATCTTGATCTGGAGCTCGTCGGCGTGGACGCAGTACTCGGGTGTCACGCCGAAGCGCCCGCTCGCGACCTGTTTGATCCTGCTGTTCGTGTCGACGGCGCTGCCGCGCGTCTCGAAGCGGCTGCGCGCCTCCCCGCCTTCACCGCAGTTGGAGCGGCCGCCGACCATGTTCATGCCGGCGGCGAGGTCCTCGTGCGCCTCGCGTGAGATCGCACCGTGGCTCATGGCACCGGTGTTGAACCTGCGCAGGATCGCCTCGACCGGCTCCACCTCCGAAACCGGGATCGGCTCGTCGGCCACCGCGATCTCGAGGAGGTCGTGGGGCTCGGTCGGTGGGCGGTCGCTGACGAGGCGCGCGAACTCCTCGTACAGCTCCGGCACCGGTGCGGGCTGGGCGCCCCGCTCCGCCTTGC
This sequence comes from Acidimicrobiia bacterium, assembly GCA_019695375.1. Lineage (GTDB taxonomy): Bacteria > Actinomycetota > Acidimicrobiia > UBA2766 > UBA2766 > JAIBAC01. The sequence goes on along the minus strand of JAIBAC010000033.1, from coordinate 10,137 downwards.
GATCGGTCTCGAGCCCGAGCGCGGTGTGGAGGACCTCGATCATCTCGGGGTTGTTGGCGTGGTACTCCCCGCCCTTGCGGTGCCGGATGAGCCCGGGGCTCGCGGGTCGCGGCGAGTCGGTCCCCCACGCGCCGTCGTGGCGGGTGACGACCTCGGTGCCGAGCTGGTCCCACCCGAGGCCGCCCAACGTCGACGCCGTGCCGGTGAAGCACACGTCGACCACGTCCGGCGACAGCCCGATCGCCTCGAAGAGCTGGCTCCCCCGGTAGCTCTCGACGCAGGAGATCCCCATCTTGGACATGATCTTGAGGACCCCGTCCTCGAGTGCCGCCTGCACCTTCGCCTGCGCGATCGCGGAGGTGTTCTCGCTGCCGAGCTGGTCGTCGTCGGCGAGCTCCACCACCGTCTCGAGCAGCAGGCGCGGGCAGATCAGGTCGGCGCCGTAGCCGAGCAGGGTCGCGGCGTGGTGGGTGTCGCGCAGCTCGTCGGTGTCGACCACGATCGCTGCTTCGCTGCGCAGGCGTGCACGCGAGAGCCCGTTGTTCACGGCACCCACGGCGAGCAGGATCGGCACCGGCGCCCGCTGCGGCGAGATCGCCGTGTCGCACACCACGAGGACGCGGGCGCCGTCGCGTACGACCGCCTCCGACTCGGACTCGAGCCGGGCGCAGGCGGTGGCGAGCCCTCCGGGCCCTGCCTCGCAGTCGAAGGTCGCGTCGAGGACCGCGGATGCGAACGGGCTGTCGTCGGCGGTGAGCCGCTCGAGCACGGAAGGCCGCACCAGGAACGACGGGAACTCCATCAGGCGCGCTGCTGCGGGGGTCTCCGTCAGCAGCGGCGCCCGCGGGCCCACCAACGTCCGGAGGCTCATCACGAGCCGCTCGCGCAGGTGGTCGATCGGCGGGTTCGTCACCTGGGCGAAACGCTGCTTGAAGCTGTGGTGCAGCGGACGCAGCTTCGAACCGAGCACAGGTGGCGGCGTGTCGTCGCCCATGGCGAACGTCGGCTCCTTGGCCTCCGTCGCCATCGGCTTGACCACCATCGCGAGCTCCTCGGACGTCCAGCCGAACGCAGCGCGGCGGCGTGCGAGGTCGTCACGTGTGGCATCCACGGCGTCGCCGGGGCCCCATGCCTGCAGTCCGTCCTCCACCCAGGCGCCGTACGGCGCGAGGGACGCGAGGGCCGCCTTGCACTCGGCGTCGTCGTCGAAACCAGCCGCGTCGGGGTCGACGCACAGCATCTGGCCGGGCCCGAGCCGCCCGCGCCGCACCTTGCCGTGGCCGGAGACGTCGATCGCGCCGGCCTCGCTGCAGGCCGCCACGAAGCCGTCCTCGCAGACGTGGTAGCGCAGCGGCCGCAGGCCGTTGCGGTCGAGCGCGGCGGCGACGCGGCGCCCGTCGGTGACGACTATGGCCGCCGGACCGTCCCATGGCTCCGCCAGGCACGCGTGGTAGGCGTAGAAGTCCCGCACCGGCGGCGGGACGTCGAGGACGTTCTCCCAAGCCTCCGGCACGACCATCGCGATCGCATGTGTGAGCCCGCGGCCACCACGCACGAGGAGCTCGATGGCCGCGTCCAGGTTGCCCGAGTCGCTGTCATCGGGGTCGAGCACCGGCCGGATCGACTCCTCGTCGCCGAGCTCGCCGTCGGCACCGAGGCTGACTCTCTGGCGCATGCGGTTGCGGTTGCCCTCGAGGGTGTTGATCTCGCCGTTGTGGCACAGGAACCGGAACGGCTGCGCACGCTCCCAGCTCGGAGACGTGTTGGTCGAGAAGCGCATGTGGAAGATCCCGAAGGGGACCTCGTGGTCGGGGGCGGCGAGGTCGGGATAGAAGCCCGCGAGGTCGTCGCCGGGGACGAGCGCCTTGTAGGTGACCGTCCTCGTCGAGCACGACGCCACGTAGAAGCGCACGCCTGCGCGGCCGGCGGACTTCTCGGCACGGCGGCGCGCCATGTAGCAGCGCGCCTCGGCCGCGGCAGCCGAGGGCTCTCCCCCGGACGCGCTGTCCCCACCCGGCGCCGAGAACACCATCTGGGTGATCGTGGGCATGATCCGCAGGGCATGCGCGCCGAGGCAGCCGAGGTCGACGGGGACGTCCCGCCATCCGTGGACCACGAGGCCGGCTTCGGCTGCGGCGTCTTCGAGGTGGCTCCGTCCCGCCTCCGTCGCATCCGGCTCGCGGTCGAGGAAGCAGGTCGCGACGCCGAGGCGCGCGTCACCGAGGTCGGGGACGGCGAGTCCGGCCGCGGCAGCGGCACGGCGCAGGAACCGCGTGTCGAGCGGCAGCAGCACACCCGCCCCGTCGCTGCTGCGGGCATCCGCCGCAAGGGCACCACGGTGCTTGACCCCCGCGAGACCGTCGAGGACGGCGTCGAGAACCGCGCGGCTCGGCGTACCCGTTGAGTCCGCCACGAAGCCGATCCCGCAGGCATCGCGTTCGACGGGGTCGTGGATCGACCGTGCCACGGGGCGCTCGCCCAAATGCAGCTCCTGGAACGTGCGGCGGTACCGGGAGAGGCGAATCGTAGCTGCGGCGGCGACAGGACCGGTGCGGGCCTACCGCTTGAGGATGTGGGTGCGCACCATCCCCACGAGCACGAGCACTCCCAGGATCACCAACAGGACGATCGCGATCTTGAGGGCGAGCCACATCGCACCGAGCACGAAGGTGAAGATGCTCCAGCCGATGGCGAGCAGGAGGGCGACGAGGAAGACCCCGAGCAGGATCCCGCCGATGCCGATGCCCTTTCCGGTCGCCTTGATGTCAGCCGTCACAGGCCCTCCGTCCGGTAGATGCCGAGCTGGCAGCGGTGACTGCACAACTCTAGGCCCGCTCCCACCGCAGGCGGAGGGAAAAGTAGGGTCTGGCACATGACGCTTCAGCTCGCCGGAACACCCCTGCCCGTGGTCGGACGGGCCCGCATGTACGTGTGCGGGATCACCCCCTACGACACCACCCACCTCGGACACGCGGCGACGTTCGTGTGGACCGACGTGTGCGCCCGCGTGCTCGAGGCGTCGGGCGTGCACGTGGAGGTGTGCCGCAACGTCACCGACGTCGACGACGACATCCTCCGGCAGGCGGCCAAGCTCGGCGTCGACTACCGCGTCCTCGGGACCGAACAGACATACCGCTTCGAAGAGGACATGCGGGCGCTGCGGGTGCGGACGCCGACTTTCGAGCCGCGCAGCCGCGACTACATCGAGGAGGTGATCGCGCTGACCCGGGGCCTGCTCGAGCGCGGAGCGGCGTACGAGCGCGAAGGCAACGTCTTCTTCAAGGCCGCACGCATCGAGCCGTTCCTCGCCGACCTCGGGATGTCCCGCGAGGAGGCGATCGAGCTCGCCGCCCAGCGCGGCGGCCGCCCCGAGGACGAGACCAAGGACGACCCCCTCGACGTGCCCCTCTGGCAGGCGAGTCCACCGCAGGACCCGATGGAGGCGCCCGAACCGTCGTGGCCGTCGCCGTGGGGACCCGGCCGCCCCGGGTGGCACGCCGAGTGCTCGGCGATGGCGATGAGCCTGCTCGGCTCCTCCCTCGACGTGCACGGCGGCGGCGAGGATCTCAAGTTCCCCCACCACGTGTACGAGGCCGCCCAGGCCGAGGCGCTCAGCGGGGTGCAGCCGTTCGCGCGGGCGTGGATGCACATCGGGATGGTGCGCTACGAGGGCCAGAAGATGGCCAAGTCGGTCGGCAACCTCGTGTACGTGCACGATCTGATCGAGCGGTGGGAACCCGAGGCGGTGCGCCTGCACCTGGTGGCACGGAGCTGGGCGGATCCGTGGGACTTCGCCGAGGACGACCTCCAGGCGACGTCGGCGCGGTTGGAGCGGATCTGGGCGGCGGCATCCAAGCCCGGCAACGACGAGGTCGCGACGACGGCGGCGCTCGCCGCGCTGGAGACCGACCTCGACGTGCCGGTCGCGCTCGACATCGCCGAATCCGCCGGCGGTCAGGCGATGCGGCGCATCGGCGCCCTGCTCGGCATCCTCTGAACCGGACGTGGGGTCGCGAGACGTGGGGACGCGAATCGTCTCCACAGCGCGTTCTACGTCCCCACGTCGCTCGCTCCACCCGACGTGGGGACGCGAATCGACCGCACAACGCGATCTACGTCCCCACGTCGCTCGCTCCACCCGACGTGGGGACGCGAATCGACCCCACAACGCGATCTACGTCCCCACGTGGCTCAGTCGCGGGCGGCTTCGTACGCGGCGATGCGGTCCTCGTGCTCGAGCGTGATGCCGATGTGGTCGAGGCCCTTGAGGAGGCGTTCGCGGGTGGTCGGGTCGACCTCGAATCCGAACACGTCGTCGCCGCAGCGCACCTCGAGCGCCTCGAGGTCGACGGTGATCTCTGTGTCGGGGGATTCCTCGGCGACGGTCATGAGGTTGCGTACGTCCTCGGGTGCGAGCACGACGCAGCACACCCCGACGTTGCCGCAGTTGTTGCGGAAGATGTCGGCGAAGCTGGGCGCGATGACGGCGCGGATGCCGTAGTCCTCGATCGCCCAGACGGCGTGCTCACGTGACGAGCCGCACCCGAAGTTGGGGCCGGTGATGAGGATCCTGGCGCCGGCGTGGCGGGCGTCGTTGAGCACGAAAGCGGGGTCGGAGCGGAGGCTCTCGAACAGGTACTCGCCGAAGCCGGAGCGTTCGACCCGCTTCAGGTGGGAAGCGGGGATGATCTGGTCGGTGTCGACGTCAGCGCGGTCGAGTGGGATCGCCTTCGCCGTGACGCTCTTGAACGCCTCCATCAGTCGAGCTCCCTGACGTCGACGAAATGCCCGGCCACCGCCGCTGCCGCCGCCATCGGTGGGCTGACGAGGTGCGTGCGCCCTCCGGGGCCCTGGCGTCCGCGGAAGTTCCGGTTCGACGTCGACGCCGCACGCTGGCCGGGCTCGAGCTGGTCGCCGTTCATCGCGAGGCACATCGAACAGCCCGGGTCGCGCCACTCGAAGCCGGCCTCGACGAAGATCCTGTCGAGGCCCTCCTGCTCGGCCTGAGCCTTGACGAGACCCGACCCCGGCACCACGAGCGCCTGCACACCGTCGGCGACGCGCCTGCCTGCAGCCACCTGCGCGGCGGCTCTCAGGTCCTCGATGCGCGAGTTCGTGCACGATCCGATGAACACGACGTCGACGCCGATGTCGGTGATGGGTGTACCCGCGTCGAGGCCCATGTAGTCGAGCGCCTCGCTGCAGGTCTGCGCGTCGGACGGATCGTCGAAGTCGTCCGGCGAGGGGACCTCGGCATTCACGGTCACCGATTGCGCCGGGGTGGTCCCCCAGGTCACGACGGGCATGACGGACGCGGCATCGATCTCGACCGACGTGTCGAAGGTGGCACCGGGGTCGCTCGGCAACGCCGACCAGCGCGCCAGCGCCTCGTCCCACTCGGCGCCCTTCGGCGCCGACGCGCGCCCTTCGAGGTAGGCGAAGGTGGTGTCGTCGGGGGCCACCATCCCGGCCCGTGCGCCTGCCTCGATCGACATGTTGCACACGGTCATGCGGCCCTCCATCGAGAGGGAGCGGATCGCCGACCCGCGGTACTCGATCACGTGGCCGGTGCCGCCGGCAGTGCCGATGCGGTTGATGATCGCGAGCACCACGTCCTTGGCGGTGACGCCGAAGCCGAGGTCGCCGTCGACGGTGACCGCCATGGTCCTGGGGCGCTGCTGCCACAGCGTCTGCGTCGCGAGGACGTGCTCCACCTCGGACGTGCCGATCCCGAACGCCAACGCGCCGAACGCTCCGTGGGTCGCCGTATGGCTGTCGCCGCAGACGATCACCATTCCCGGCTGCGTACGGCCCTGCTCGGGGCCGACGACGTGGACGATGCCCTGGCGCACGTCGTCGATGTCGAACAGCGTCACGCCCGTCTCGCGGGCGTTGGAGCGCAGCGTCTCGATCTGGGTCTGGCTCAGCGGGTCAGCAGCCGGGGCGTCGCGGCCGACGGTGGGGACGTTGTGGTCGGGGACGGCCAGTGTCAGGTCGGGCCGGCGCAGGCCGCGGTGCGCGAGGCGCAGGCTCTCGAACGCCTGCGGCGACGTGACCTCGTGGACCAGGTGGAGATCGACGTAGAGGAGATCGGGCTCGTCGGGCGCCGAACGCACCACGTGCGCCTCCCAGATCTTGTCGAGCATCGTCTGCGCAGCGGCCATCTCCGTGGCGGTCCCTTCCGTAGTCGGCAGTCGGCGGCGTGAGGCGTGGGGGCTATCTTCGCACGCACTCGCCAAGGCGCACCAAAGATTCACAGGGGGAAACGGTGGGCGGAACTCTGAACCTGGCAGACGCATTCGACGCGATCGCGGCGGTGCGCGGCGACGGCGTCGACGCCGTCGTCCAACGCGACCGCCACATCAGCTGGGCCGACTTCGAACGTCGTGCCGCGAACCTGGGCGCGTGGATGCTCGAACAGGGGGCGTCGTTGCAGGGCAAGGTCGCGGCGTACACCTACAACCACCCGGCCTACAACGAGACGTGTTACGCGGCGTGGAAGGCACGGCTGGTGCCCTTCAACGTCAACTACCGCTACCGCGAGGCCGAGCTGCAGTACCTGCTCGACAACGCGGACACCGAGTTCGTAGTCGTCCACGCCGAGTTCGTGCCGCTGCTCGCCAAGGTGGTCGGCGAGCTGCCGCAGATGCGCGGCGTCCTCGTCGTCGACGACGGCGACGGACAGGCCGCTGCGGTCGCGTCCACGATCGACGGCGCCGTCGTCTACGAGGATGTCGCCGAGACCGCCGCCGAGCTGCCGGCGCAGGACCGCGACTGGCGCGACCAGATGTTCCTCTACACCGGTGGAACCACGGGGATGCCGAAGGGGGTCATGTGGCAGCAGGGCGACCTCTACGAGAAGCTCGGCGGCGGCGGCATCGGCCCGTCACCCGAGACGATCGACGACCTCGTCACGTCGACGACCGCGCAACCGGCGGGTCTGCGCGGCCTCGTCGGGTGTCCGCTCATGCACGGCACGGGCTGGTTCACGTCGATCATCGCCCTCCTCACCGGCGGCACCGTCGTGCTCATGGACGACCCCAAGCACTTCGACCCCGCCGAGTTCTGGACGATCATCGAGCGTGAGAAGCCGCAGTCGGCGACGATCGTCGGCGACAGCTTCGCACGGCCGCTGGTGCGCGAGCTCGAACGCGAGGGCGCCCCCGACTACGACCTGTCGTCACTGCTGATGATGGTCAGCTCCGGTGTCATGTGGTCGACCGAGACCAAGCAGGCGCTGCTCGCGCACAACCCGACGATGATGCTCGTCGACGCGTTCAGCTCGTCGGAGGCGCTCGGCATGGGCCAGTCGATCATGACCGCCGCCGGACCGGTGCCGACGGCGAAGTTCCAGTTGACGGCGACGACACGCCTCTTCGACGAGGAGCTCCAGCCGCTCGAGACGGCACCCGGCGTGCGTGGCCTCGTGGGCGTGGGAGCGCATCAGCCGCTCGGCTACTACAAGGACCCCGAGAAGACGGCGACGACGTTCACAGAGATCGACGGGATGCGGTACTCGGTCCCGGGCGACTGGGCCGAGGTCGCCGACGACGGCGTCACCCTGAACCTGTTGGGGCGTGGATCGGTCTGCATCAACACGGGCGGGGAGAAGGTGTACCCCGAGGAGGTCGAGGAGGTCGTCAAGCAGCACCCGTCGGTGGGTGATTGCGTCGTCGTCGGCGTGCCCGACGACAAGTTCGGCCAGGCGATCACGGCCGTGGTGTCGTGCCTGCCCGGCGAGGCCGTCACCGAGTCGGAGTTGAAGGACTTCGTCAAGGAGCGGATCTCGGGTTACAAGGCGCCCCGCCACGTCGTCGTCGTCGACTCGGTGTACCGCTCGCCCTCCGGCAAGGCCGACTACAAGCAGACCCTCGCCACGGCCCTCGAGCACCTCGCCTGACCGACGTGGGGACGTGAAACGCGCTCACAACACGATCCGCGTCCCCACGTCCGCCGCCACCACCGACGTGGGGACGTCAAACGCGCTCACAACACGATCCGCGTCCCCACGTCCGCCGCCACCACCGACGTGGGGACGTCAAACGCGCTCACAACACGATCCGCGTCCCCACGTCCGTCGGGAGCCACGCTCAGGGGGACGGGCCGACGTGCCGATCTCTGTCGGGAGCCGGCAAGGAGAGGGCGTCACGGAACGGGTCACATACATCGTGGTGGTCGGAGAGGAGCACCAGGACTGCGTAGTCGGGTCGTTCGCGAACCTCGAGGACGCCCAGTCGGCGCTCGCGGCTTTCCGCGAGAGCCACTGCGACGACTTCGGCGGGCCCCCGCCGCTGTCGTGGATAGAGCAGAGCGTGAGGACGCTCACACTGGTGCACAACTCGGCCTGACCTGGCGCGCCGGCACCCCTAGGCTCGTCGTGTGACGTCCACGACCTGCCCCGCCTGCGGGGCCGACGCGCCCGACGGAGCGCGGTTCTGCCCGTCGTGCGGCCATGCCTTCGCCGCAGCCGCCACCGGCGACGAGCGCCGCGTGGTCACAGTCGTCTTCGGCGACCTCGTCGGTTTCACCGCTCTCGCCGAGACGCTCGATCCCGAAGCGGTCAAGAACCTCGTGGACGGCTGCTTCGCACGTCTCGCCGAGGACGTCGCCAACTACGGCGGCAAGGTCGACAAGGTCGTCGGCGACGCGATCGTGGCGCTCTTCGGCGCTCCCGTGGCGCACGAGGACGACGCCGAACGCGCTGTCCGCGCGGCGCTCGCGATGCAGCACACCGTCAGCACCCACGCCACGGATACCGGCCTCGACGTACGGCTCCGCATCGGCGTCAACACCGGGGAGGTCCTCGTCGGCTCCATCCAGGCCGGTGACGAGTACACCGCCATGGGCGATGTCGTGAACACCGCGAGCCGGCTGCAGTCCGCCGCCGACCCCGGATCGGTGCTCGTCGGGGCGTCGACGTACCAGGCAACCCGTGACGCCGTCGAGTACGCGCCCCACGATCCCGTGGACGCCAAAGGCAAGGAGGTCCCCGTCGAAGCGTGGGTCGCGCTCGCGGCCGAGAGCAGGCCGGGTCGCCGGCCGCTGCGCGAACGCACCCCCTTGGTCGGCCGTGACGCCGAGATGCGGATGCTCACCGGTGCCGTCGAGACCGCCCTCACCCATGACCGCGGCCAGTTCGTTCTCCTCCTCGGCGAGGCCGGGATCGGCAAGAGCCGCCTCGCGCGCGAGCTCCTCGCGCACACGGCTGAGCGACACGAGACGATCGTCGTCGAGGGCGGCTGCGTCCCGTACGGCGAGACGAATCCCTGGTGGCCGATCGCGGAGGCCCTCCAGAGCTTCTGCGGCCTCGGCCGCACCGACTGCTCAGAGGCGGCACGCACGGACGCGCACGCGGCGGTCACCGGCGCCCTTGCCGCGGCCGGGACCGATCCCGCCGAGATCGAGCGCCGTGTAGACGGGCTCCTCTACCTAATGGGCCACTCCGCCGCCCTCGCCGACCTCGATGCCGAGCGCGCCCTCGACGAGGCCGTGCGCTCCCTGCGCGCCCTGCTGGGGACGCTCACCGACGCCGTCCCGGTGGCGGTGTGCCTGACCGACCTGCACTGGGCCGATCCCCAGCTCCTGAACCTCCTCGACCGCCTGATGGAGTCGCTGCGAACGCTTCGGATCGTGCTCGTAGCCACAGGCAGGCCTGAGCTCCTGGACCGCTGGCATCCCGTCGCATCGCGCCAGAACGTGATCGTCGCGGCGCTCGACCCTCTCAACGCCGACGACACCGACGCCCTCCTCGACACGCTGCTGCCTGATTCCGCCGACCCCGCGCTGCGTTCGGTGCTGCGCGACCGCAGCGGTGGCAACCCTCTGTACGCCGAGGAGTTCGCAGCTCTGCTGGAAGCGGCGACGCTCGACGATGCCGAGTGCGAGACCCCGACTGTCGGGGCGCTGCCGGCTACGCTGCACGGCCTCGTGGCGGCGCGCCTCGACACCCTTGCTCCCCCCTTACGCGGCCTCGTGGCGGACGCGGCCGTCGTCGGCCACGAGGGCAGCGTGGCGGCCCTGGCGGCCCTGGCTGCCACACGCGTGGACTCCGACGCCGACCTGGCGGCGCTCTAGCACCACTACGTCCTCCGCATCGACACCGTCGGGTGGGAGTTCCGCTCCGTCCTCCTGCGCGAG
>JAIBAC010000240.1 GCA_019695375.1 Acidimicrobiia bacterium | reverse complement strand
TCCCGCGCTGGGAGATGCCCGACGGCGAGATGCCCGCCGACGCCGCGTACCAGCTCATCCACGACGAGCTGCAGCTCGACGGCACACCGGTGCTCAACCTCGCGTCGTTCGTGACCACGTGGATGGAGCCCCAGGCCGACAAGCTCTTCGCCGAGGTCGCGTCGAAGAACTTCATCGACCAGGAGGAGTACCCGGCGACCAACGCGATCGAGAGGCGCTGCGTGAGCATCCTCGCTCACCTCTTCGGCGCCCGCGGCGAGGGTGACGAGGCGGTCGGGACGAGCACGATCGGCTCGTCGGAGGCCATCCACCTCTGCGGCCTCGCGATGAAGCGCAACTGGGCGAAGCGGCGCGAGGCGGCGGGCAAGGACGCCACACGTCCCAACCTCGTGATGAGCTCGGCGGTTCACGTCACGTGGGAGAAGTTCTGCCGCTACTTCGACGTCGAGTGCCGCGAGCGGCCGCTCGCCGAGGGCCGCTACGTGATCGACCCCGAGGACGCGATCGCAGCCTGCGACGAGAACACGATCGGTGTCGTCGGCATCCTCGGCACGACCTACACGGGCCACTTCGAGCCGATCTCGGCGCTCAACGACCTGATCGTCGACCTCAACGAGCGCACCGGCTGGCAGGTCGCCCTGCACGTCGACGCGGCCAGCGGCGGCTTCGTGGCGCCCTTCGTCTACCCCGATCTCGAGTGGGACTTCCGCCTGCCCGCCGTCCGTTCGATCAACACGTCGGGTCACAAGTACGGCCTCGTCTACCCCGGTGTCGGCTGGGCGCTGTGGCGCGACAAGTCCGACCTGCCCGAGGAGCTCATCTTCCACGACTCGTACCTCGGCAACGACCAGTCGACGTTCGACCTCAACTTCTCCAAGGGCAGCGCCTCGATCGTCGGCCAGTACTACAACTTCATCCGCCTCGGCCGCTCCGGGTACACGTCGGTGATGCACAACCTGCTCGACACGTGCGCGTACCTGACCGAGATCACACGCGACAAGGGGCGAGTCGACGTGCTCAGCGAGCCGCGGAACCTCCCCGTCGCGTGCCTGGCGCTCAAGCCCGAGATCGAGGCCAAGGGCGCCAACGCCCACGACGTCGCCGACCACATGCGCCGGCGTGGCTGGATCGTGCCGGCCTACACGATGCCCGCCGACATCGAGACCAAGTCGGTGCTGCGCGTGGTTGTGCGCGAGGGCTTCAGCCGTGACCTCGCCGACCGCCTCCTCGACGACGTGCACGCCGTCGCCGGCGAGCTGTACGCGAACCCGCCGCACAAGCCCATGCCGCACCGCCACTCCAAGAACCGCGTCTGCTGAGCCACTACTCGAACGTCGGCCTCTGCATGAACTCGACCAGCGCGGCAGCCGGCAGCTCGCCGCTCGCGCTGCCGACGAGGTTGCCGTTCGTGTCGACCATGTAGAACGACGGGAAGCCCTCGATGCCGTACGCGTTCGATGCCGAGTTGGTGCCGTCACGCAGGGTCGGCATCGTGAGCGATGTGGTCTCGATGAAGCGCTCCGGGCTCGAGTACTGCTCCTGTGCGGGCTGCGCTTTGATCGCCGTCGCGACGGTGAGCACGTTGAACGATCCGGCCTGCTGGTTCGCGACCTGCTCGACGACGGGCATCTCCTTCTGGCAGTGAGGGCACCAGTGGGCCCAGAACACGACGAGGGTCGGACGATCCCGCATCGCGGCGAGTGAGACCGGCTGGCCGGTGATCATGTCCGTGCCGGAGAGCTGCGGGGCGGCCTCACCTGGTGTCGCGGTCCCGCTCACGCTGAGGTCGCCGCCGCCCGTGCCGGTGGTGCCCGGCCGCGTCGTGGTCGTGGTGGGCTCGCTTGTGGCCGCTGCCGTGTCGTCGTCCGACCGGCTGAGCACGAAGACGAGCGTTGCCGCGATCGCGGCGATCACGACGACGGCGACGACGGCGGGGAACACGAAGCGGGCGGCACTGCGCCGCCGCGGAGGCTGCGCCGGATCCCCGGCCGGCGTGCCGGGCGGCGGCTGCGCCAGCGATGCCACGTGGACACCCCAGCCCGGCTGGACGGACTCCAGCACGACGGCTGTCGCCCACGATGCGCGGCCGGCCTCCACACCACGTTCGGTGACCAGTCGCGACGTGACCGCCGTGGCCGCGTCCACCGGATCCGTCGCCGTGGCGAGGCTGTGCGCCGCGCCCGGCGTCGTCGTGAGCGCCGCGATCGCCTCGACGAGGCCGGGTTCGGCGTCAGCGAGGACGGTGCCCGACGCAATGGTCCGCGCAGCGGTGCCGGCCTCGCCCAGTGCCGCCCATCCGTACGCTGACAGCGTCGCCGAGAAGTCGGCGGCGGCCTGTGCCACAGTCGGATTCGCTTCCGGCACGCGTGGCCCCCTGTCCGGTTCAGCCGCCGATCTGCGACATCGACTTGCCAGGGCGCACGAAGTCGGGGCGGCCGATGTTGTGGCCCTCCCACTTGCCCCAGACCGCCTCGCGGATCAACGCGTCGATCTCGTCGTCGCTCGCGCCGCTGCGCAGCGGATCGCGCAGGTCGGTCTCCTCCAGCGCGAAGAGGCAGGTCCGCAGGGCGCCCTCCGCCGTGATGCGGACACGGTTGCAGCTCGCGCAGAACGGTGCCGACACCGACGGGATGATGCCGACCTCGCCACCGTCGCCGAGGCTGTAGCGGGCGGCGGGGTCGGGTTCCGCGTCGCCCTCGCGCTTGGGCTTCCAGCCGGCAGCGCCGAGCGCGTCGAGCATCTCCTCGGCGGTGAAGACGTCCCCCTCGCTCCAGCGGCCGTCGGCGTCGAGGGGCATGTACTCGATGAAGCGCACGAGGTAGTCGTGCGCCGCAGCCCACCGGGCGAAGTCGGCGATCTCGTCGTCGTTGGTGCCCCTGATCACGACGCAGTTGACCTTGATCGGTGTGAGGCCGGCTTCGCGCGCCGCCTCGAGGCCTGCGAGGGTGCGATCGAGGTCGTTGCGCCGCGTGATCTCGAAGTTGCGCTCCGGCTGCAGCGAATCGACGCTGACGTTGACGCGGTCGAGCCCTGCCGCGGCGAGGGGAGCCGCCAGGGCTCCGAGCAGCACCCCGTTCGTGGTCAGCGCGAGCTCCGGGCGCGGCTCGAGCGCCGCGAGCTGTGCGACGAGATCGACGACGTCGTGACGCACGAGCGGTTCGCCACCCGTGATGCGGATCGTGCGCACACCGGCACGGATGAACACCGCCGCGAGGCGCGTGATCTCCTCGAACGTGAGCAGCTCCTCACGCGGCAGCCACGGCAGCCCGTCCGCCGGCATGCAGTACATGCACCGCAGATTGCAGCGGTCCGTGACCGAGATTCGCAGGTCGTCGGCGACGCGCCCGTACGAGTCGACGAGGCCGCTGCCGCGTGCCGCCGCGCCCGTCTTGCTTGCTCGCTCACCCATCATCTCTAGACTACGGCCGCCTCGGGTCCTCGACCGAGTCCGGTCCGGAGCGGCGCGTGTACTCCAAGATCCTCATAGCGACAGACGGGTCCCTGACCGCCGACCGCGCCGTCGAGCGCGGCCTCGACATCGCGGCCAGCCTCGGGAGCGCGGCGGTGCTGCTCACGGTCGCGTCCGAGGCCAAGGCGAAGACGGTTCTCGACCGCACGCTCGCGGACCACTCGAACCGGAACCAGCCGATCGAGACGGCGAGCGAGTCCGGCGACCCCGCGAGCGTGATCCTCGACGTCTCCGAGGAGATCGGCGCCGACCTCATCGTGGTCGGCAACAAGGGAATGCAGGGACCGCGCCGGTTCTTCCTCTCGAGCATCCCGAACAAGGTGGCGCACCACGCCAAGTGCGCGGTGCTGATCGTCAAGACCACGTGATCACCCGTCTGAAGGTGCGCCACGGCGCAGGCCTCGTCCTCGTGTGCGCGCTCGTCGCGGGATGCCGTGTCGGTGTCGACACCGGCGTCGCCGTGGAGCGCGGCGGCAGCGGGTCGATCACGGTCGTGGTCACCGCCGACGACGCCACCCGCGACGCGTTGGCCCGTGGCGGTCTCGGCACCTTCGGCGAGAGCCTCTTCGGGTCGTCACCGCAGCGGGCGCTGCCGGCGGGCAGTGGCGGCGGTGACGCGTTCGCCGACCTGCGCGACGCGGGGTGGCAGGTCGACGCCGTGGCCGGCGGAGTCCGCGTCCGGCGCGACTTCGCCGCCGGCGAGGACCTCGGCCCTGCGCTCGCGGCGCTCGGCGGCGGCGACGTCGACCTGTCGCCCGTGCAGGCGCTGAGCGTCTCCGCCGGAGGCGGCTTTCCGAAGGACGAGGTGACGGTGTCCGGCCGTGTGGGGCTGTCGGAGGACGCGATCGTGGAGCTCGCGACGCGGTCGGGTGCAGGCGCAGGCGCCAACCCGCCGACGCGTGCCGAGATCGAGGACGTCCTCGGCCAGGCGGTCACGAGCCTCGTGTCGGTCCGCTTCCACCTCGATCTGCCTGGCTCGATCGGTGACGTCGACGCCGATCCCGCCCCGCTGAGCGCCGACGACCTCACCTGGGACCTGCCCGGCGGTCGCGTCCTGGACTTCACGGCCGCGTCGTCGTACTGGAACAGCGCCGTCGTGTGGACCTTCGTCGTTGTCGCCGTGCTCGTTGTCGCTGCTGCTGC
>JAIBAC010000032.1 GCA_019695375.1 Acidimicrobiia bacterium | reverse complement strand
AGGCCCGTAGGAGGAAGCGCCGAGCGCCTTGTGGAGAGGCAGGCCGAGGTGCTTCCTCCCTCGACGTCCACGCGAGAAGGTGCATGGCCTGAAGGCCCGTAGGAGGAAGCGCCGAGCGCCTTGTGGACGGCAGCGCCGAGCGCCTTGTGGACGGCAGCGCCGAGCGCCTTGCAGAACCCGGCTCAGTCCGGGTGGAGCTGGTCGAGCAGTTGGTGGATCTGACTCTCGCGGAAGCGGCGGTGGCCACCAAGGGTGCGAACCGACGAGAGGCGGCCCTCGCGTGCCCAGCGTGACACGGTCTTGGCGCTCACCCCGAACAGCTCGGCTACCTCCGACACCGTCAGCAGGTGGCCAGGCTGTCCCCCCGCGTCCGGAGGCGTTGCGGATTGCGGCTGGTCAACCATGACTACACTTTACGCCCGAAACGCCCGGATGTCTCGATATGGTCACGACTGAGCCGCCGGTCGTGCTTCGTCAGTGGCGGACCGTACACACTCCACGGGGTGCGAACCCGCACCGGGGCGTATACTCCTGCCTCTGCTGCCCGCCCCCGCAGGAGCTCTGCCGGTCCATGGCGACCAAGAAGCCAAGCCTCAAGAAGAACGACCGCGTCGTCTACCCGCCCCACGGTCCAGTGACGGTCGTGGGTGTCAAGAGCCAGGAGGTCTTCGGCGAGAAGCGCCAGTACCTCATCATGCAGGCGGAGGACTCCGACCTGGTGCTCAAAGCACCGCTCGACCGCCTCGACGAGATCGGTGTGCGCCCGCCGATGCCCAAGACCGTGGCCAAAGAGGTCCTCAAGATCCTGTCCGAACCCGCCACTGCGCAGTCGGCGCAGTGGTCGAGGCGTTTCAAGGCCCACAACGAGAAGCTGCACTCGGGTGACCCCATCCAGATCGCCGAGCTGATCCGGAACCTCGAGCTCGCCGACGCGAAGAAGCCGGTCTCCGCCGGCGAGAAGCGGCTCCTGAAGGCAGCGCGCCACAGCCTCGAGGGCGAGCTCGCGATCACGTGGGCGTCCGACCGCGAGACGGCGTCCGTGCGCATCGACAAGGCACTCGCCGACAACCCCGAGATGATCAAGACCCTCGAGGACAAGAAGAAGGAAGAGGACAAGAAGAAGAAGGGCACCACGGCGGCCGCCGCAGCCGACGAAGGCTGAGATGCCGGCCCTCGCGCGACTCCTGCTCGCCCTGACGCTCGTGGTCGCGATCGTCGACTGGATCGCCGTTGGGCTCACCACGGCGAGCCGCGCGGGCTCGCGACGGCAGCGCCACGCGCAGGCGGTCGGTTACGTCGCCAAGCCGGCGACGATGGTGCTCCTGGCCCTCTTCCTGCTCGCGCTGACCGCCGGGGGACCGCAACCACGGGCGCAGGTGTGGCTGTTCTTCATGGCGCTCGTGCTGTCGCTCGCCGGCGACGTGTTCCTCATGCTCCCGACGGACCTCTTCCTGCCCGGGGTCGCGTCGTTCGCGCTCGCCCACGTCGCGTACATCGTCGGCATCCTCGGCTTCGGGCACGTCGAGTCCTGGAGCGGCCCCGGGCTCGCGTGGCTGGTCCTCGTGCTGGCCGCGATCCCACTCGTGCGCCGCCTGCTCGGCGCGATCGACGACCGCGCCGAGCGTGCGTCGGTCGCCATCTACATGGTCGTGATCGGAGTCATGGTGGGTGCGGCCTGGACGCTGCCGTGGCGCTCAGGCGTGCCGCTCGCTGCGGGAGTCGCAGGCGCGATCGGCGCATCGCTGTTCTTCACATCGGATTCGATCATCGGCTGGAGGCGCTTCGTGCGTGACTTCCCGACCAGCGCGGTGCTCGTCATCGTCACGTACCACCTCGGCCAGATCGGCCTCGTTCTCTCCCTCGCACGTTGATGCCGCGCACGCGCCGTTCGGTACGCTCGGTGCTCGAGGCCGGACCCGTGGTCAACTGCGGGCAGGCACGAGAGGGGGAACGATCACATGGGTGACGCCTACATCGTCGGGGCAGTTCGCACAGCCGTCGGGCGGCGCAGAGGTGCGTTGAGCAGCGTTCATCCCATCGACCTGGGGGCGACTGTCCTGGATGCGCTCGTGGAGCGCACCGGTGTCGCTGCGGATGCCGTCGAGGACGTGATCTTCGGTTGCGTCGACCAGGTCGGGGCGCAGTCCGCCAACATCGCGCGCAACGCCGTCCTCTCGTCGTCCTTGCCCGAGACCGTGCCCGGCACGACCGTCGACCGCCAGTGCGGTTCGTCCCAGCAGGCGCTGCACTTCGCGGCGCAGGCCGTGATGTCGGGGGTGCACGACGTCGTCGTCGCCGGTGGGGTCGAGAACATGTCGATGGTGCCCCTCGGCGGGAACGCCGTGGCGGGCCACAAGGCCGGCTTCGGCGTCCCCTACGGCAAGGGCATGAAGGCGCGTTACCCGGGCAAGCGCTTCGACCAGTTCCAGGGCGCCGAGATGATCGCCGACAAGTGGGGCCTCGACCGTGACGTCCTCGACGCGTTCGGCCTCCGCTCCCAGGAGCGCGCCGCGGCTGCCGCGGCGGCGGGCAAGTTCGAAGCCGAGATCACACCGGTCGACGTCGAAACGGACGACGGTGTCGTGACCGTCACCCGCGACGAGGGTATCCGTGAGACGAGCCTCGAAGCTCTTGCTGGCCTCGACGCAGTGGTCGACGGCGGGCGCCTCACCGCCGGCACGGCGAGCCAGATCAGCGACGGAGCCGCAGCCATCCTCGTGTGCAACGACACAGGCCTCACGCGTCTCGGCCTCGAGCCGCGTGCCCGCTTCCACACGATGACCCTCGCAGCCGGTGACCCTGTGATGATGCTGCACGTCCCGATCCCGGCGACGCAGAAGGCCCTCGAACGCGCCGGCCTCTCGATCGAGGACATCGACCGCTACGAGGTCAACGAGGCGTTCGCGTCCGTGCCGCTCGCATGGCTCGAGGACGTCAAGGCCGATCCCGACCGCCTCAACGTGAACGGCGGGGCGATCGCGCTCGGTCACCCGCTGGGCTGCACAGGCGCCCGCCTCATGACCACGCTGCTGCACGAGCTCGAGCGCAGCGGTGGCCGCTACGGCCTGCAGACCATGTGCGAGGGCGGCGGCCTCGCCAACTGCACGATCATCGAGTGCGTTTGAGACGCCGCCTCGCCTGCCTCGCGGCCGCCTGTGCGGTCCTCGCCGCGTGCGGCGGTGGTTCGTCGCGGGTCGAGGACTACCAGCTCTCCTCGTACGCCCCGTCTGCGAGCCAGCGCGACTACCGGGTGCTGATCCGCGTCTCCGGACAGGTCGACCTCGGCAAGCTCGGCTCCCTAGCCGGCGGCGGCACGCAGTCGGACGGTGAGGGTGGTGCCACGACGCTGTCGTTCTCGCTCAATGCTGACGGCACAGGCACCGTCGTCGAGCAGTCAGGCGGGTTCCGGTACACGCTCGAGCTCACGAACATCGACGCACGGCTGCCGTTCGGGGCCAAGTGGCCCAGCACCAAGGAGACGCTGTCCCAGACGGTGCGCTCCGACGGCACGATCACCGACACCGACGGAAGCGGCATCCTCACGTCGATCCCGGCTCTGCTGCAGGGGATCGCGTGGAACTGTCCACCGCTCCCGGGCGATCCCGTCACTTCGGGGGCGACGTGGGAGTCGACAGCGCCGCTCGTGTGGGCGGAGGACGACGTGACGGTGAAGCAGTCCAACACCTGGGTGGACACCGACGTCGACGGCACACAGGCCGCCGAGATCTCGTCCCAGGCCGATGACGCATTCGGCTACGACACCGGTGTCGACAAGATCGCGGGCCTCCTCGGATTCGACTCACCGCTCCTCGAGGGGGTCGGCGCCAACCTCTCGGGCACGGTTGCCGGCGACTCACGGTGCTCCATCTCCATCCCCGACCAGGACCTGTTGGAGACGAGCTCGCACCAGGAGATCTCCGTCGACATCAAGCTCACGGGCGGCGGCGGCCTCGCAGCCCTCGCCGGCACCCTCCATCTGACGGCGACCATCGACGAGTCCATGACACCCCGCTGAGGTGACTGCCGGTCGCCAAACGCGGGCAGAACGACCCGCTGGCACGACAGACCACCCGCGTTTGGCAGGGGCCGCCCTCCCAAACGCGGGCAGAACGACCCGCTGGCACGACACACCACCCGCGTTTGGCGGTTGGCAGCGGCCGGTCGCCGGGTTCAGATGTCGCGGGGGGTCACGAACGCGGTGAGGAGCGCGTCACCGGGGCCGAGGCGGTCCCACGGACCCGCGAACTCGAGTGTCGCCAGTGCTCCCGTCGGGTACTTCGCTTCGACACGGTCCCGCGCCCCGGCAGGATCAGGAGCAGCGAGCCACAGGGCGAGCTGGGACATCGTCGGGTTGTGACCGACGACCATCGCCGACCCGGCATCGCCGGCTTCGGTCCGGAGCAGGTCGAGGACGTAGTCGGCCCCACCGCCGTAGAGGCCACGGTCGTAGTCGACGCGCGGACCGCCGAGCGCAGCGATGACGAGATCGAGCGTCTCACGCGTCCGCACGGCGGGGGAGCAGTACACGACGTCGGGACGGACCGCGGCAGCCTCGCAGTGACCGCGCATCGCCATGGCCGCTCCCACCCCACGCGGCGCGAGCGGTCGCTCGCGGTCGGACCCGGCAGCGGTGGACCAGTCGGACTTGGCGTGCCGCAGGAGGTACAGCGTCGGCATCGGTCCACGGTAGCGTCACCCTCGTGGACACGGACCTGTCGCCACGACTGGCACCGACGGCAGAGGGCTGGGCCGAGGTCGCGCTCGGCGACCCCGAGGCCTTGCTGTCGGACCACGCCCACTGCGAGAAGAAGGCCGCCGCTGTCGCCCTGTCGCTCCTGGGCACGATGCTGGACGACCCCGAGGCCGTGATGCGCCTCGCGCGCCTCGCCGAACAGGAGACCGAGCACCTGCGCCGTGTGCTCGAGGGCATGCGCCGGCTCGGCTTCTCGTTGCAACCGGACCGGCCCAACACCTACGCCCGCGCTCTGAGGGACGCAGTCCGTCACGGCCGGCCCGTGGACCGCCTGCTGTGCGCGGCGATGATCGAGGCACGCAGCCACGAGCGCCTGGAGCTGCTCCGTGGCTCGGTCGAAGTCCACGACGAGCTCGGCTTCCTGGCTCCGCTCTTCGACGAGCTCGCGGCCTGCGAGGCAGGCCACGCCCACACCTATGTGGTCCTGGCCACGCGCAGGATCGGCGCCGCGGCGACAGCGCGTGAGCTGCGGCGCTGGGAGGCCGTCGAGGCCGACGCGATCGCCGGTGTGCCCCACCGCTGCGCCGTGCACTGATCCGGGTGCCCCCGAGCCGGCAGCCGCCGTGGGTTCGCACGGGCTAACGTCGGCGCATGCCGCGACGACCATCTGCTCTTCACTTCACCGAGGACGCCGCCGCCAACCGCCTGCTTGCACGCAACGGGTTCGCGCTCCTGGTCGGGATGCTCCTCGACCAGCAGTTCCCGATGGAGCGGGCCTTCGCAGGGCCTGCGCTCGTACAGGAGCGCCTCGGCGCCGACCTGACCCCGGCTCTGGTCATGGACACCGACGAAGAGACCCTCGCCGCTGTGTTCCGCGGCCCGCCGGCGGTGCACCGCTACTGGGGATCGATGGCCAAGCGCACGCGCCAGCTCGCGGAGGTGCTCGTCACCGAGTACGGCGGCGACGCCGACTCGCTCTGGAAGACCGCACCCGACGGCGACGAGCTCTACCGGCGCCTGCGCGCCCTTCCCGGCTACGGCGAGGCGAAGGCGCGCATCTTCGTCGGCATCCTCGGCAAACGCATGGGCGTCCGCCCTCCGGGATGGGACGAGCGTGCAGCCGACTGGCCGTCGGTCGCAGACGTCGACGCCTTCACCAAGGTCGCCGAGCTGCGTGAGGCGAAGAAGGCGATGAAGGCGGCAGCCAAGACCGGCAGGGGGGCGAAACCATGACCGCTACGAGCACGGCCGAGGCACAGACCTACGAGATCCTGGGCGAGACGGTCACGCTGCCTGTCGAGATCCGCGAGGCACGCGCCGAGTTCGCGATGTTCTGGGTGCCGAGGGGGCCGGTGACGGAGCTCCTCGCGGGCACCGGACTCGTGGCGGCACAGCCTGTGCCCGGGCGTGCGGTCGTGACGCTCATCGCCGTGAAGTACCTCGACGGTGACCTCGGGCCCTACAACGAGGCAGGCGTCGCCTTCATGGTGCGTCCCTACGGATCAGCGCCCGTCTCGACAGCCCGCGACGTCGCCGGCTTCTGGCGCGGCGAGGCGATCGCCTACATCCACGAGCTACCCGTCAACCAGGCGTTCACGCTGCGCGCCGGATGCGACATCTGGGGATTCCCGAAGTGGATGGCCGACATCTCCATCGAGACGGGGCGCCGCTCGACGGTGTGCACGCTCGCCGACGGCGGCCGCGACATCTGGCGTTTCGAGCTCGGCCGCGGCATCGGCGGGTTCTCGGCCTCCGGGGCGGAGATGCAGTCGTACTCGCGCCGCGACGGTGTGCTGCGCACGGTGCCGTGGGTCACCGACAACCGCGGCGTGCGCTTCCGCCCCGGCGGCGCCCGCCTCGAACTCGGCGACCACCCGCTGGCGGACATGCTGCGCTCGATCGGCCTTCCCCGGCGTGCTGCTGCATGCGGGTCGATCGACAACTTCCGTGCCACCTGGGGTGCCGCCGACGTCCTATGAACGTCGTCCTCCACTTCGCGGCGGAGCCGGCCCTCGCCGCCCGCATCCGCGCGGCGCTGCCCGACTGGATCGAGCTCACCCTTGTGCCGGAGGCCGACCGCGACGGCTTCGCCGCCGCCATGGGTACGTGCGAGGTCCTGTGGCACGTGCTCGATCCCGTGACGGCAGCGACGATGGAGGCCGCGCCCTCGTTGCGTCTCGTGCAGAAGATCGGTGTCGGCGTCAACACGATCGACCTCGACGCGGCACACCGGCTCGGCGTCGCCGTGGCCAACATGCCCGGCACCAACACCACCGCGACCGCAGAGCTCGCACTGGCACTGATGCTCGCGGCGATGCGCAAGGTCCCGACCTTCGACCGTGCCGTGCGCGACGGCGCCTGGTACGAGAGCGTCGGGCACGTGTCGGAGTGCAGCGAGATCCACGGCAGCACCGTCGGCCTCGTCGGCTACGGGGCGGTGGCGCGCCACCTCGCCACGGTCCTCGACGCCCTCGGCGCCAAGGTCCTCTACACGGCGCGCACACCCAAGGACGGAGCCGTCGGGGAGTGGCGCGAGCTCGACCGTCTCCTCGCCGAGGCCGACGTCGTCAGCCTCCACGCGACCCTCACCGACGACACCCGGCACCTGATCGACGCCGCGGCGCTGGCGCGGATGCGCCGCGGCGCGGTGCTCGTCAACACCGCCCGTGGCGCGCTCGTCGACGAGGACGCCCTCTGCAGCGCTCTCGCATCAGGGCACGTGCGGGCCGCGGGCCTCGACGTCTTCGCACACGAGCCCCTGCCTGCCACGAGCCCGCTGCTCGCCCTGCCCAACGTCGTCGTGGCACCCCATGTCGGCTGGCTCACACCCGAGACGTTCGACCGCTCGATCGGCGTCGCCGTCGAGAACTGCCGGAGGCTGCGTGACGGCGACGCGCTCCTGCACCCCGTCGTCACGCCCTGAGGCGGCGCGTCAGGCGAGCATCGCGCGGGCGATGTGCTGGACCTGCATCTCGTCGGTGCCGCCGTAGATCTGGAGGATCTTGGCGTCGCGGGCGAGCTGCTCGACCTGGTACTCGGCCATGTAGCCGTTGCCACCGAAGAGCTGCACGGCCTCGAGCGCGACCTCCACCGCCGCCTGGGCGCTGTAGAGCTTCATCGCCGACGCCTCGCTGAGGCTGAGGTCCTTGCCGTCGGCGGCGAGCTCGAGGTAGCGGAACACGAGGTTCTCGACGTTGAGGCGCGCGACCTCCATCTTGGCGAGCTTGAGCTGGATGAGCTGGTACTCGCCGATCGGCTTGCCCCAGGACTTGCGCTCCTTCGCGTACTCGACGCACTTGTCGATGCACTGGCTGATGATCCCGAGCGCCATCGCCGCGACACCGGAGCGCTCCATCGTGAACGTCGCCTTGGCGGCCTCGCGTCCGGCACGGTTGCCCGACGCCTCGAGGGCGGCCTCACCGCCGAGGAGGCGGTCCATACCGACGCGCACGTCGGTGAGGAAGAGCTCACCGGTCGGCGACGAGTGCAGGCCCATCTTCTTCATCGGCTTGGACTGCTCGAGGCCGGGGTCGCCCTTCTCGAGCACGAAGTGGAGGATCTTGCGCTCCTCGGGCGGGTTGCCCTCGTCGAACTTGCAGATGAAGACGATCGTGTCGGCGTACGGCCCGTTGGTGATGAACGTCTTGTTGCCGTTGAGCACGAACTCGTCGCCGTCACGGCGGGCGCTGGCCTTCATGGCACCGAACGCGTCGGAGCCCGACTCCGGCTCGGTTATCGCCCACGCGCCGACCTTGTCGAAGGTGAGCAGGTCGAGCGCCCAGCGCTTCTTCTGCTCGATCGTGCCCTTGCCCATGATGGCTGCCGAGGTGAGACCCATCGAGACGCCCATCGCGGTGACGAGGCCGGGGCAGTAGCGGCACACCTCGATGATCGGGATGATCCCCATCGCGGCGGCCTCGCCGGCGAGCGCCGTCAGGCCGCCGCCGCCCTTGTCCTTCTCCGGCGGCTCCTCGCCACGCGCGATCGCTTCCTCCTTGGCGATCACGTGCTCGAAGCGCTGCTTCGCCATGGCGTCCATGGCGAAGGTCGACATGAGCTTGCGGATCACGCCGTAGGGGGGCTCGTCACCGTGCTCGAGGTCCCAGACGTGGGGCTTGACCTCCTTGTCGACGAACTGGCGCACGGCGTCGCGCACCATCTGCATCGGCTCGGACCACTCGTACATGCCTGAACCCCTCCTTCAAACTGATTCGTGAGTCAAGAGGGTATTGGCGGCGGGGGACGGGAGGCAACACGGCGAACCCTGTACGGAGCACCCCCGGACGTGCCACAATACGGAACTGGAACGCGTTCTAATTTTGTGTCGAGGAGCCGCCGCATGACCCACGTACAGGACCGCCCCACCACGGCAGCACCGCGCGCGACGGGCGGACTCGGCGACCCGCTCGAGCTCGCTGCGCGCAACCGGCCGCGGCAGCGCTTCCCGTTCAGCGACAAGATGCCCCTCGGCTGGTACCAGGTCGCCTACAGCGACGAGCTCCTGCCCGGCGACGTCGTGCCGCTCGCGTACTGGAAGCGCGACCTCGTCCTGTGGCGCGAGGCCGACGGCGGCGATGCCCACCTCATGGACGCCTTCTGTGCACACCTCGGCGCTCACCTCGGCTACGGCGGCGTCGTCGAGGGAGACGCGATCCGCTGCCCGTTCCACCACTGGTGCTTCGACGGCGGCGGCAGCTGCGTCGACATCCCGTACTCGGACAAGGTCAACCGCAAGGCACACGTGGGCACCTACCCCGTGCAGGAGAAGGCCGGGATCGTGTGGGCGTGGTTCCACCCCAACGGCGACGAGCCGGCGTGGGACATCCCCGATGTGCCCGAGTACGCCGACGAGGACTACACCGACTACCACCGCTTCGAGTGGACGCTGCGCTCGTCACCTCAGGAGCTCGGCGAGAACCAGGTCGACATCGCCCACTTCAAGTACATCCACGGCACCGTCGTGGTGCCGGAGCTGCTCGAGACCCATATCGACGGCCCCCACAGCCACGTCCGCACCGAGCACAAGTTCGACACCCCCATCGGCCCCCAACCCGGTCACATCCAGTCCGACAGCTACGGGTTCGGCTACGCGGTGGTGCGCTTCAGCGGCATCGTCGACACGTGCCTCGTGACGAGCTGCATCCCCATCGACGAGGAGTTCGTGCACCTGCGCTTCTCGTTCATGCACAAGAAGCTCGGCGACGCGAAGGCGGACTCGACCGTCGCGGACCACCTCATCGCCGACATCCGCCGCCAGATCGAGGAGGACACCCCGATCTGGGAGCACAAGGCCTACGTCGACAAGCCGGCGCTCGCCGACGGTGACGGCCCCTTCACCGCCTACCGCAAGTACGTGCGCCAGTTCTACGCCGACTGACTCAGGCGGCGCCGCTGCTGCAGTGCTCGAAGTGCACGCAGTCGGTCGAGCACACGTGCGGCGCGCCGCCGCCCACGGCCTCGTCGAGCGCCTTCGCGAGGCTCATCGTGTCGACGATGACGTGCTCGACGGTGCCGTCGTCGTTGACGCACTGGACGCTGTCGGCGCCGCAGACCACGACGACGCCCGTGTCGCACACGGTGCGGATGGCACCGGCGTCGACCACTTCGACGACCTCGCGTGCGTGCAGGGTGCCGCGCCATCCCGGCTCGGTCGCCGACGACACCTTCACGGTCGGGCGCACGAGCAGCGTCTCGCGACCAGCGCCGGCCGCGATCTGCTTGATCTCCTCGTAGCTGCGTGTCGCGCCGCCGGCGCGGGGGTCCGCCGACACCACGGCGAGCGGCTCACCGCGAGCGACGAGGGATTCGAGGCCGATGCAGGGCGGTACGGCATCGGCGCGGGTCCCGAGGGCGACGTTGGCTCCCGGACACTGCTGGGCGGACATTTCGCTCACGTTGGCACCCCCTGTGCGGCACGACCCCGCAATCGTGGAGGCGCCGCCGCGGCGCCCGGAAGGGTCCCAGGGCCCCGCGGCCACGGGTACAACGTCCCGCGCTCAGGCGAGGGTCAGGGTCGCGGGATAGCCTGGCCGCCGTGGCTCATCATGTGATCAGCACCGCCGGCGCGGCACCGAGGGACCCCGAGGCACTCGCCGAGTTCCTCCGTGCGCTGTGCGCGGTCGCACCCGACGGCGTCATCATCTCCGACGGCACCGGGACGGTCCGCGTCGTGAGCGACCGTGCTGCGGCGATGTTCGGGTACACGCGCGAGGAGATCGTCGGGCAGTCGATCGAGATGCTCGTGCCGCCACGCAGCCGCGACCTCCACGGCGACCTGCGCCACGGGTACCTCGACGACCCCGTACCGAGGCTCATGGGTGAGGCACGTGACCTGTACGGCATGCGCAAGGACGGCACCTACCTGCCGGTCGACATCAGCCTCAGCGCCC
The DNA here is from genome assembly GCA_019695375.1 of Acidimicrobiia bacterium. Taxonomy (GTDB): domain Bacteria; phylum Actinomycetota; class Acidimicrobiia; order UBA2766; family UBA2766; genus JAIBAC01. Next base: position 12,452 of record JAIBAC010000032.1, on the reverse strand, counting down.
TCGACTCCGAAGACGGCCTGCTCGTGGTGTCGATGGTGCGCGACATGACCCCGCGCCTGCGCCTGTTGGACCAGCTCCGCCGCGAGCAGGGCCAGCTCCGCGGCGCCAACGCCGCCGCGCGGGCGATCCTCGCGGGCGAGCACGTCGACGAGGTCGTGCGGATCGTGGTCTCGGGCGCGCGCCAGATCGCCGCCGCCCGCTACGGCGTGCTCCTCGTCGCCGGCCTCGGACCCGAATCCGGCCACATGCACGTGCGGGTCGCCGACGCCGACGCCGCCGACCTCGACGGCCTCGTCCGGCTGCGGATCCCTCTCGGCGAGACGCTGATCGGCGACGCGGTCGCCAACGGGCGCAGCCTGCTGCTCGAGAACGTCGGCCGTGCCCCGTGGTCGGACGTCCTCGTCGACGGGATCGGACCTGCGATCGTCGTGCCCGTGCCCTCAGCACGCGCCGACACCGCTCTCCTCGCCGTCGCGAACCCCGTCGGCAGCCGGCTCTTCTCGCGCCACGACCTCGGCGCTGTGGAGTCTGCGGCGACTCAGGCGGCCGTGGCACTGGACTTCGCGGCCATGCGTGACGACCTGCGCCACCTCGCCGTGAGCGAGGAGCGCGACCGCATCGCCATGGACCTCCACGACGGGATCATCCAGGAGCTGTTCGGCACGGCGATGGCGCTCCAATCGGCTGCGGCGCGCGTCGACGACCAGCCCGACGCAGTGCGTGCCGGACTCGACGAGGCCGCCACACGAATCGACTCCGCGATCTCGGACCTGCGCGGCTACATCTACGACCTCGCCGAAGAGCGCCGCGACCCATCGCGCCTGGACGCGACGCTGCGCTCGATCGCGTCGCTCGTGCGGCAGCAGTCAGGCCTCGTGGTGGTCGTCGACATCGACGCTGCCGCGGCTGCCGCCGTGAGCGCCCACGCGGAGCACCTCCAGCACGTCGCACGCGAGGCGCTCTCCAACGCCGCCCGCCATGCGGACGCCACGACGTGCCGCCTGAAGCTGCGCTTCGACGCTGCGCGCGATGCGGTCGTGCTCGAGATCGACGACGACGGTCACGGCTTCGACACCGAGTCCGAGGCGATCTGGGGGTCGGGTCATGGCCTCGGCAACATGCGCAAACGCGCCACCGAAGCAGGAGCCACCCTCGACGTCGAGTCAGGCCCCGACACGGGGACGACGGTGCGCGTGCGCCTTCCGCTCGGATAGGCCGACGGCGGTCACGGCCAGTTCGGCGGTGCCGGGTCGCCCGGATCCTGGGTGTGGGTCTTGCTCTCGAGCCTGGCCGCGAAAGCGGCGGCCTCCGAACGGCGCGCCATGCCGAGCTTCGCGAGGATGTTCGACACGTAGTTCTTCACCGTCTTCTCGGCGAGGTGCACGGTCTCCGCGATCTGGCGGTTCGTGAAACCCTCTGCGATCAGAGCGAGGATCTTGCGCTCTTGGTCGGTGAGCTGCGCGAGCAGGTCGCGCTCCGCGTCACCGGTCTCGCCGCGAAGGCGCCTGAGCACGCGATCGTGGACACCGGGGTCTAGCAGGGACTTGCCCGACGCGACCTCGCGCACGGCGGCCGCGAGGTCGGTGCCACGCACCTGCTTCAGCAGGAACCCGGACGCGCCGGCGACGATCGACTCGAAGAGGGCGTCGTCGTCGGCGAAGGACGTGAGCATGAGCACGCGGCACTCGGGATCCTCGGACCGGATGTCGCGGCAGACCTCGACGCCGGAACCGTCGGGAAGACGTACGTCGAGCACGACGACGTCGGGTTTGCTCTGGCGCACGCGTCGCACGGCGTCCTCGGCCGAGCCGGTCTCGCCCACGACCTCGAGGCCTTCCTCGCTCTCGAGCAGCGCGCGGATGCCCGCGCGCACGACTTCGTGGTCGTCGACGAGGAACACTTCGATCGGATCGGGCACTTCTGGCATGGCACTCGGATCTGAGATGGCGGCACATCCCGACGCTGCAAACCTAGGACGCGGACGTCGTAGCGGGACAAGCCCGGCGACGCTACGAGGCCTCGACGAGCAGACCGCCGCCCACGAAGCGTCCGAACTCGACGAGGACCGCGTTCGCGGCCTCCGGGTCGATGACAGTGGCGTACAGCGCGACGCCGAGAGTCATCGCGAGCAGCAGCGCGACGACGGCACCGGGGTCGGCATCGCTGCTGATCTCGTTCGCCGCGGCCGCGTCGCGTACCACCCGCGTGAGGAGCGCGACTACAGGGCCCTGCAACGGCGGCGTGTCCGGGTCGGCGCGGCGGCGGTACTCGATCTGCGCGATCGAGAGGAAGCCTGTGATGCTGGGATCCTCCGTGTGCACTCGCGCTGCGGCCTGTGCGAGCGCATGGAGGCGCGAGGCGAAGTCATCAGCACTCGCGACGGCAGCGGTGAGCACAGCCAGGAGGCGCTGCTCGGCATCGGTTCCGACAGCGACGAAGAGGCCGCGCTTGCTCCCGAAGTGGTGCGAGATCGCCGGCGCCGTGAGGCCGGCGTCAGCGGCTATCGCCTTCAGCGATGTCGCCTCGTAACCGTGGTCGGCGAAGGCGCGGCGCGCTGCTTCGATGATCGTCGCACGCGTCGCGGCGCTGTCGGAAGCGCGGGGTCGACCGCGGGCTCCGGTTGACATGGGGAAGATTTTAACGCACGATAAATTCACTTGCCACGACTTACGACGACCCACGAGGACCAGATGACAGCCGACACCCCCTGGCAGGGCGACGCCTGCTCACTCGTCGAGGCGTTCCGCACCGGGGACCGATCCCCGCGCGAGGAGCTCGACGCCACCCTCGCATCCATCGACGCGAGCGAGCTCAACGCGTTCAGCTACCTCGATCCGGAGGCCGCGAAGGCCTGCGCGGCCGACGCCGACGTGACCTTGCCCTTCGGCGGCGTGCCGATGGGCATCAAAGAACAGGACGCCGTCGCCGGCTGGCCCGACACCCACGCATCGGTCGCTCTCGCGGACCAGGTCGCGCTCGAGGACAGCGTGACCGTGGCGAGGCTGCGCGAGGCGGGCGCCGTCCACGTCGGCCTCACGACGGCGAGCGAGTTCGGCGGCGTCAACGTGAGCCGCTCGAAGCTCAACGGCGTGACCCGCAACCCATGGGAGACCGAGCACACGGCGGGCGGATCGAGCGCCGGCGCGGCCGCCGCGGTGGCAGGCGGGTTGGTGACGATCGGCAGCGGCGGTGACGGCGGCGGATCGATCCGCATCCCGGCCGCGTTCTGCGGCCTGCCCGGATTGAAGGCCACGTACGGTCGTTACCCCAACGGCCCGGTGGTCGGCTCGCTGACAGCGGTGCTCGGCTGTCTGAGCCGGTCGGTGCGCGACATCGCACGCTGGCTCGACGTGTGCAACGGCCACCACATCACCGATCCCTACAGCCTTCCGCGTGTGACCGGTTGGGAGGACGGCCTCGCTGCCGACCTCGACGCCCTGCGCGGCAAGCGGGTCGCGATCGCCCCCGACCTCGGCAACGCGGTGGTGCACTCCGCTCTCGAGGCCAGGGTGCGCGAGCACGCCACCGCCCTCGCGAGCGATGCCGGCCTCGAGATCGTCGACCTGCCCGTCAAGCTGCCCCAGCTTGCCGTCGAATGGGCCCTGAGCGGACTGTCAACGATCCTCATGGAGCTCGGCGACCGCTACCCCGAGTGCGAACCGGACCTCACGTTCGAGATCGCGTTCGGCCTCAAGATGGCTCACGAGATGTACGGCCTCGAGTCGCGTGCACGCGTGGAGCGGTCGCGGCGCGACCTGAACAAGGCGATGGCCGAGATCTTCGAAGGTGTCGACTTCGTGATCGCGTCGACGAACCCCGATGTCGCGTTCACCGCCGACGGGGTGATGCCACTCGAGGTCGAAGGACGCGAGACCCACATCGGCAACCACGGTGCGCTGACGATCCCGTCGAACATCTACGGCAACCCGGCGGTCTCGATCCCGGTCGGCACCGTCGACGGCCTGCCCGTCGGTATGCAGATCCTCGCTGCCCACCACCGCGAGGCCGACCTGCTCGATCTCGCCTGGATCTGCGAGCGTGAACGCCCGTGGCCGCTCGTCGCCACGGGATCGCCGCAGTAGCCGCTGCCGCGGGGGACGGCCTAGGACAGGAGCTCGGCCGCGACCGCCTCGAAGAGCTGCGCCGAGAGGCCGAGGCTCTTGACGTCGATGCGCTCGTCATCGCCGTGGAAGCGCGCCCCGAAGTCGTCGAGGCTCAAGTCGGTGCTGAAGAGACCGAAGCCGTAGCCCACCGCACCGGTGCGGCGATACCAGCGTGCGTCTGTGGCACCGACCGAGAAGTAGGGGACGAGGGCGGCTTCGGGGTACCAGCGCCGCGACACGCTCGCGAGCACGTCCCACAGGGGCGTGTCCGCCGGGGACAGCGAGGCGTCCTCACCTTGTAGGCGCACGACCTCGACCTTGCCGGCGAGGTCGCCGACCGCCTCCACGAGCATCGCGCGCACGTGCTCGGCGGTGTGACCGGGCAGGGTGCGCACGTCGACGTCAAGCTCCACGACGCCGGGGATCACGTTCAACTTGGTCGTGCCGTGCAGCATCGTGGGCGCAAACGTGGTGTGCGTGCACGCGTGAGCCTGGCGTGCCATACCGATGGGCATCACCTCGACGAGGTCGGCGAGGCGAGCGGGATCGAGGAGGGCATCGACCATCTCGGCCGGGAAGCCCATGTCCGAGACGAAGCGGCGCCATGTGTCGTGGATCATCGTCTCGGGACGGTAGGCGTCGATGCGGCGCACGACCTCGGCTGCGGTGACGAGGGCGTTGTCCGTCCGCAGCGGCTGCGACGCGTGGCCTGCGGTGCCGTGCACGCGCAGCGTCGCCCACGTGCAGCCCTTCTCGCCGACTATGGCCGGCAGCTTCAAGCCGTCGATGCCCGGCAGCGGGATCCCTCCCGACTCGGTGAGGACGTAGTCGGCGGCGACCGCGTCGACCTCGTGCTCGAGGAGCCAGTGCACACCATGGGCGCTCGACGCCTCCTCGTCGGCGACCGCGGCGAGGACAAGGGTCCCTCGCGGCTTCCAGCCACGGTCCGCGAGCCGGCGCACCGCGAGCGTCATCGTCGCCGTCAGGTTGAGCATGTCGACGGCACCACGGCCCCACACCTCACCGTCCACGAGCTCACCGCCGAAGGGATCACGGCTCCAGTGCTCCTCGGTGACGGGCACGACGTCGGTGTGGCCGACGAACGCGAGCGTCGGCGCGTTCGGGTCGCTGCCCTCGACGCGGGCGACGAGGTTGGTCCGCCCGGGTGCCGGTTCGAAGGCCTCCACGTCGACACCCGTCCCGTCGAGGACCGTGCCGAGCAGATCAGCTGAGCGGCGCTCGTGGCCGCTCGCCTCGCTGCCGTCGTTGACGCAGGCGTTGCGGATCAGCACCTGCAGCAGCTCGACGGCCTCGCCGTCGACGTCGTGGAGCGGGTCGACGTCGGTCACGGCGACAGGGTACCGGCGGCCTCCGAGCGGTGGAACTCCTCGTGCCACACCGCGTTGAACACCGGCACGAAACACGCCACGTAGCCCAACAGGAGCAACCACCACACGAGTGCCATGACCACGCCGATCTGACCGAACCCCGCTTCGAACGTCTGCATCCAGCTGGCCAGGAAGAAGCGCGACAGCAGCGCGATCGCGGTCACGAGGACCGCCCCTGCGATCGATCCTGGCAGGAAGTGCCGCCAGCCCGACTGCTTGCGTGTGAGCAGCTTCGACGACACGAGCCAGAACAGGAACACCTGGAGCCCGAGCATCGGCACCTGCATCGGCCTGCCACCGCGGTCGAAGGCGGCGATCGGTGTCATCGTGGCGAGCAGCCACACACCGGAGACGATGAACCACGCGGTCCCGCGCCACACGTCGATGCGGTCCGCCGCGTCGGGGTCCCACGGGCGGTTGAAGGCCTGCTGCATGCGCCGCACGAGCTCGCCGCCGAAGACGACGTACCCGAGCACACCGAGAACCGTCGCCGCCGCGCGGCTCTGGCGCGCACTCGCGATCACGTGCTGCAGGAGGTCCGCTGCGCGGCCGGTGAGCATCAGGCGGCGCACCATCACGTCTGCGAAGTCGACACGCGTGCGGAAGAACCACGCCTCATATGCGACCGCCATGATCATCACCGGCAGCACGATCAGGAACACGTTGAGGGTGATCAGCATCGCGAGCGCGGAACCGTCGACGTCACGCCAGCGCCGCCACAGCGCGAGCCCCATCCGGCTCAAGCGCGTGCGGTTGGCGTGGTGCTCCGCACGCTCGGCCGCGTGCACGGCGCGTGCCACCCACGACTCGCGGTCGAATCTGAGCAGTCTGCGCCGCGTCGGGTCGGTCACCGCTCCAGGCTAGGACCGCAGGCAGCCACCACCCGCGCACCCCGGCGCCGACCGCGACGACCTCAACCAGGCAGATAGCTGAACGCGACGGCGTACCCGATCGCGACCGAATAGGCGCCCCAGAAGTCCACGACCTGGCGGATCTCAGTGGCTGCGGACGAATCGACGCCGGCTCGCCGCGCCATCACGTCGTCGCCGACCTTGGTGAGCTGCTGGATCTGCTCAGGCGTGAAGCACGCCTGCCCTGCGATCGTGCAGGTCGCAGCCGGGGAGCCGGCCGCCTGGGCGCGAGCCGGCTCCGCGATGCACATGAGCACGAGCGCCACGACGAGCAGAGCTGCGATGCGGCGCCCACGTCGCCAGCTATGTTCTCGGGTCATGGACGTGAACCTCTCCGACGGCGACGCCGAACTGCTCCGGCGCATACTCACGAGCTACCTGTCCGACCTCCGCATGGAGATCGTCGACACGGACAACCACGAGTACAAGGCCAAACTAAAGGCGGAGCAGTCCCAGTTGCGTGACATCCTCGACCGCATCGGCGGACCCGCCGGCGGTTAGCCCCGCACCGGCACGCGAGCGGTCGGATACACGTCACCGAGGCCTCGTCGTTCGCGCCACGCCTCCACCTCGCGCCCGAGCGGCGTCGAAGCCGGGTCGCCGTCGATGTGCTCGCGCGCGAGGCGGTACACGTTCATGCGTGCGCCGAGCTTGGCGAAGATGGCGTGCAGCCCGATGTTGATGCGCATCAGGAAGAGCTGTCCGGGCGGTGACTGCAGGTACCGCATAGGGCCGGCCTGGTCCATCGGGTTCATGGTCGTTCGGTTCACCCACTCCTGGGTGAACTCGAAGTCGGAATCGGTGGCCGTCGGCTTCCACATCTCACGGAAGAACGGGTAGAGCTCGTCGACGGGCACCTTGCGCCGGCCCTCGCGTGTGAGGAAGCCGTGCTCGACGAGGACGTCCATGAACTCGTCGGGTGTCCCGTCGCGCAGGACCTCCATGAACTTCCGCAGCCGCTCGATGTGGCCGGCGTCGAAGTACTTGACGCAGCCGTAGTCGAGGAACGCGATGCGCCCGTCGTCGAGGAACAGGTAGTTGCCGGGATGAGGGTCGCCGTTGAAGAGGTAGGCGCGGTTGAGCGAGTCGAACACGAAGCGCCAGATCTTCTCGGCGAGCTCACGGCGCTCCTCGAGCGGCAGCTCGAGCGCCTCCTGGAACCCGAAGCCGTCCACCCACTCCATCGTGAGGACGCGTGAGCTCGACAGCTCGTGGAAGACCCCCGGTATCACGACGAAGGGGTGGTCGCGGTAGAGGTCCACGAACGTCTGCTGGTTGGCGGCTTCGATGGAGTAGTCGATCTCCTCGACGACGCGCTCGCGCAGCTCCTCGATGAACGGTGCGGTGTCGCGCCCGGGCATGATCACCTTGCCCATCGCCGTGAGCATCGCGGCGTTGTCGAGGTCGGAGCGGATCGCCTTCGCGACGCCCGGGTACTGGACCTTGACGGCCACCTCGGTGCCGTCTCGGAGGGTGCCGCGGTGCACCTGGCCGATGGAGGCCGCGGCCGACGGCTCGTGCTCGAAGTTCAGGAACAGCTCGTCGGGGTCGCCGCCGAGCTCCGCGACCACGACCTCGCGCACGAGCTCGTAGTCCATCGGCGGTGCCTGGTTCTGCAGGGTCTGAAGCTGCGTCTTGAGCTCGTCCGGGAGTCCGTCTGCAGCGAAGCTCAGGATCTGGGCGAACTTCATCATGACGCCCTTCATGTTCCCGAGCGTCTCGACGATCTCCGCTGACGACTTCATGTGCGCCTCGGCGGCGAGCTCGCGCTTGCGCTCCTCCGACGCGAACGCGGCCTTCGCCCGTGCCGACGCGTGCGCACGTGCGCTCTTCGCCGACATCGTCGCCAGCTTCAAACCGCGCGAGACACGTCCGGTGTGCATGTCTCCGTGGCGCCCGCGCAGCACCAAGAACACGATGACGGCGACGACAGCAGCAACGACGGCTACAGCGATGATGACGACCACGAGCACTGACACGGCTCCCACCCGATGGCGACGGCTGACCGCAGATGAGCGTACGGCCACGATCGCAAGTGTGCGAAACGTGTCCCGCGCCACCAGCTAGCGTGGTCGCGACGTGCCACCAGCGGAGGAACGAGAATGCCCGACGACCGCGACGACACCCCGGCGAACCCGAAGTCCGAGACGACGACCGAGCCGATCGAGATCGACATCGACGGCGACGGCGAGCCCGACGCGCTCGGTGCGGCGGAGATCACGACCACGGACGTCGACGGCGACGGCAAGCCCGACATCGTCGAGACCAAGGCGGTTGTCTCGATCCACGGCGACGAGGACAGGCCGGACGCAGTGGCCGTCCTCGACTCGATCGCGGTCGACGTCGACGGCGACGGCTCACCTGACGTGGTCAGCTCCGAGCTGATCGTGGGAGTCGACGTCGACGGTGACGGCACGGCGGACGTCCTCGACATCACGCGCACGGTCGAGATCGACGTCGACGGCGACGGCGTGCCCGACATCGTGGAGACCGAGCGCGAGATCCTCCCCGTCGACGACGAGGACGACTAGGACGGCGTCGTCGCAGCCGGCTGCTTGGTCACCACCTGGCGGTCGAAGTGCACGAACGCGTCGACCGCGGCCTGGGGGTAGACGTCGGTGCAGGGCCAGCCGTCGCCGTCGGGGTCGAGGCGCTTGGGGCGGTCCTTGCGCAGGAAATACGCGACGGTGTCGGTGTAGTCGAGTCCGTCGTCGCTGAGGTCCTGACAGGTCGCCTTCGACGACTGGCCCTCACCGCGGCTGATGAAGGCGTCGATCTCGCCCTGGTCGAAGACGTCGGTGCACGGACGGCTCTCGCCGAGTGACTCCGGGCTGCCGCTGCGTATCCAGTACGCCACGACGCCGGCGTAACCGAGGCCGTGATCCGCGAGCTGGTCGCACGTGAGGCCTGCCGGAAGACCCGGCGCCGCCGTCGACGGGGGGGACGTGGGAGATGTGGCGACAGCCTGGTCCTCGCCGGCCGGCGGACGCGTGGGCACCCCGAGGTCGACGAGGGTCGTGCGCAGCAGCGACCCCGCGTAGACCAGGATCACCGTGGCGACGCCGACGACGAGCGCGAGCCCGATGATCCCGCGCACCATCCGGAGAACCCGCATCGGGTCGCGAGGCGGCTTGGATGGCTGCTCGGCCCCGGCCGGACGGTCCAGGACCTGGGTCGTGCCTTGGTCGGTGTCCACGTCCCGAGAGCGTACCGAGGCACGACCGCGAGCACGGGTATCCCGACGCGGGCGGCGGCCATATGCTCCTCTGTCATGACAGCCGTCGACAGCGCCCCTGAGCTTGCACCCGACCCGGACCTGACAGCCGCCGACGTCGCCTGGGACCTCGACCCACTCGTGGACGGTGGCGGTGCCGGCGGCGTGATCGCCCTGCTCGACCGTGCCGACGAGACGGCGGATGCGATCGGTGAGATCCGCGGCCGGGTTGGCGGCCTCGACGCGGCCGGGCTCGCTCAGGTCATGACCCGCATGGCTGAGGTGGCCGACCTGGTCGGCCGTGCGCAGTCGTGGGCCGGCCTGCGCTTCGCGACCGACATGGCCGACGCCGAGCGTGCAGCTCTCGCGCAGCAGGTCGAGGAACGAGCGGCGGCGATCAGCACCCGACTCGTGTTCTTCGAGATCGAGTGGGCGGCGCTGGACGCGGCGGACGTCGACGCCCTCCTCGGCGATCAGGTGCTCGACTTCTGCAGGCACCACCTGCGCTCGCTGCGCCGCTACCGCGACCATCTGCTCAGCGAAGCCGAGGAGAAGCTGCTCACCGAGAAGGCCGTGACGGGGTCGAGCGCGTGGAGCCGCCTCTTCGAAGAGCTCTCCGCCGACATCAGGGTCGACCTCGACGGCGACGGCGACGCGTCCGCCTCGCTCGAGGAGGGTCTCTCGCGCCTCGCCGATCCCGACCGGGAGGTACGTCGTTCCGCGGCGGAGGCGGTGACCGCAGCGCTCGCACCGGGACTGCGCACGCGGGCGTACGTGTTCAACACCCTCCTGGCGGACAAGGCGACCGACGACCGGCTCCGCTCCTACGGATCGTGGATCGCGAGCCGCAACCTCTCGAACGAGGCCAGTGACGAGTCCGTGCGCGCTCTCGTCGACGCAGTCGTCGCCCGCTACGACATACCGCAGCAGTGGTACCGGCTCAAGGCGTCGCTGCTCGGTATCGACCGCCTCGCTGACTACGACAGGATGGCGCCGCTCGGCACGGACGACGAACGCTTCGGGTGGACGGCGGCGAAGACGGTCGTGCTCGACGCGTACGAGTCGTTCTCACCCGAGATGGCGGGCGTCGCGCGGAAGTTCTTCGACGATCGCTGGATCGACGCGCCGGTGCGCGAGGGCAAGCGTCCGGGAGCCTTCTGCGCCTACACGGTCCCGTCACGCAACCCCTACGTCTTCCTCAACTGGACCGGACGGCGCCGCGACGTGCTCACGCTCGCGCACGAGCTCGGCCACGGCCTGCACGCGTACCTGGCCCGCCGCCAGGGGGTGTTCCACCAGGCGACGCCGCTCACGCTCGCCGAGACGGCGTCGGTGTTCGGGGAGACGGTCACCTTCGGGCGGCTCCTGGCCGAGACCGACGACCCGGGTCAGCGGCTCGCGCTGCTCGCCGAGTCCCTCGAGGGGACCATCGCGACGGTGTTCCGCCAGATCGCCATGAACCGCTTCGAGGATGCGGTCCACACCGAGCGCCGCGACGTGGGTGAGCTGAGCACGGACCGCTTCGGCGAGCTGTGGACACAGACGCAGGCGGCGCTGCTCGGCGATTCCGTCGAGTTGACCGCCGGCTACAGCACCTGGTGGTCGTACATCCCGCACTTCATCGCGACACCCGGTTACGTGTACGCCTACGCGTACGGCCAGCTCCTCGCGCTCTCGGTGTACCGCCGCTACGAGGAAGGTGGGGCGGCCTTCGTCACCCGCTACCTCGACCTGCTGCGCGCGGGCGGCTCGATGTCGCCCGAGGACCTCGGCCGCCTCGTCGACTGTGATCTCGCCGACCCCGGCTTCTGGGACGGAGGCCTCGGCATCGTCCAGTCCCAGCTCGACGCCGCAATCGAGGCCGCGTCGGCCGCCGGCCACCCCAAACGCGGGTGAGATGACCCGCTGACGAGACACCCTGCCCGCGTTTGGGCGGGGGCTGACCCCTCAGCGGTGGCGGTAGATGCGGGACAGGACCCACTCGTCGCGGGCACCGACGATGTTGGCTCCGCAGAACGAACAGGCGCCGCGCTGGCCTTTCTGCAGCGGCCCTCCGCACTGGTTGCACTGGTTGGTGCGCACCTCGGGCACGGTCACGGCCTGGCCGTCGCGGGTGAAGGTCCAGTCCTCGGCGTGGAACTCGACCTTGTCGTCGCCGCGCACCACTTCGCCCGTGGCGGCATCGACGTCGTAGTCGGCCATCTTCCACTGGAGGCGGAACGTGACCGAGTCGAGCTCGTGGGTGTGGTCGGCCTGGATGAGGTCCATGCGCTGCAGATGCAGGTTGTCGAGGCGGTTGCGACGGTGGTCCTTGCGGTACTGCTCGATCTGCGCTGCGTAGGCCTCGTAGATGCCGTCGTCGAGGCGCCATCGCATCGGCTCGGGGTCGATCGCCACCCAGTTCGACCAGAAGTCGTGGAAGCAGGCCTCGGCGGTCGTGTACAGCTTCTCGGCGCGCAGGTCGGGGTCGTGGGCGAGGATCGGCGCCAGCAGCTGCTGCGCCGGCGGGACCGTAGGCGCCACGGCGTCGGTGATCGGCGCGGTAGCTGCCACCGCGGGCGCGGTCGTTATCGTGAAGGTCTGGCCACCCTGTCGCACCGTGATCCCACCCTGGTGGTAGGTGGTGGTCGTCCCCGAGGACAGATCGACGACGGTGGGCCCACCCATGTTCTTGCGCATCTTGACGACCGCGAACACGATCACGGCAGTGATCACGACCGGGACGAGCACCGATACGATCACGATCAGGTAGATCGAGTTGGTGATCGAGCTCACTGCGGCGGCGCCGGGGGAGCCGGGGGAGCCGGGGGCGCGTCGCCTCCCGGCGGCGCCGCCG
>JAIBAC010000239.1 GCA_019695375.1 Acidimicrobiia bacterium | reverse complement strand
CTGGCTAGGGGCTGACCGGGGCCGGGGGTGTTACAGCACCGCCCGGCCCACTTGATTCTACCGGACCGAACAGGTCCATCTCCGCACCCATCGCCTTGAATCGGGCGATCTGGGTCGGGGAGTACCCGGCGTCCTCCCAAAGCTGCTCGACTGGGACGCCGATCTCCTTCTTCTTGAGCAGCGAGTCCATCAACTGCGCGTCGCTTCGAGTCTCAGGATCAGACCAAATGGTCTCCATCTGTGACGCGTTGGCGAGGTGGTCGATTCCGGCGATGCGGCCAGCGAGGCGAAGCGCCTCCTCCCACGTCTCGCCAAAGAACCTCATCTTGCGGCGGACCTTGGCGACCAGGCCCGTCTCCGCCGCCTTGATGGACTCGCCCGACAGGCGGTCAGCAGATGCGTTCAGGTAGTGCGGCGGGGTGCGCGAGATCGACGCCACATGCTGAATCAGCATGTCGATCGCCACCACGAAGTTACGGAGGTCGGCCGCCTGGAAGGTGCCGAACGCGGCGTCCGGCGACTCCGACACCAACAGCGACGCCGTGTCCACCTGCGGCTTCACGGGAGCGTTCGTCGTCGGGTCCGTGTCCAACTCGAGGCCCGTCGCCCACCGGGCAGGAAGCGCCTGCTTATCCGACCCCACGATCAGGTCGGCGATGAGCTTGTTCACGGCGTCCTGCAACGGGATGATCGACTTGATCTCGGACTGGGCGATGATGCCGTTACGCGAGTGGCGGATGCGGGGCCGGTTCTGCAACGGGATGACCGGCACCACCCCGAGCGGGTTCGGCATCACATCACCCGCCACCCAGCGGACCGACTTCGGGTCCACCAACCCGTGACTGTCGTCGCGGGTCGTCGCTGAGCGGTAAAGGTGGACGGCGTCGGGGAGGAACAGCTCGGCGTGGTCGTAGCCCCACTCGTCCCGGTACACCCGCAGGCCGGCAGCGCGGCGGCGGTGCATCTTCGGGTGGCACTCCACAATCGCGTCGTGGGCGTTCGCCACCGTGATCTCGGGCATGCCGTCGGTGTCGGAGAACCACGGGATGACGTACGACACGCCGCACACGAGAGCGTCGGTGTGGGCGAGCTGGGACTGGCCGTCCAGGTCGTTCGCCTGCCAGATCCGCCAGGCGTCCTCGTCGCCGTCGGGCGAGTCGCCGACCCGGAACCCCTCGACGTTCAGGCGCTCCTCGGCGGCATCGATCACCACCTCGCAATTGTGCGTGGCGAGAAGTCCCGGCAGCACGAACGAGTGGGCGTCTTCGACGGTGAGGTCCCACACGAAGCCGGAGTAGGCGGTGCGGTCGACCTCGGCGACGGCGTAGCCGATCCAGTCGCCGACGATCGCGCCGGACGGCGCCTTGTCAAACGCCGTAGTGCCGTCCATCGTCCAGCCAAGCAACTCGGCCAGGCGGCGAGCGGACGCACCGGAGGCCGTGAGCATGTACGCCTCGGCGTGCCCCTCCCGCTCCTTCGTGGTCGACCAGTGAACGGCGACGCCGTTCCGGGCGAGGATGGCCTGCAACTGTGATGCCCATGCCAGCGAGATGGTCGTGTAGCCGATCTGGTGGCCCCGGTGAGTGCCGTCGCCGAGAAACGCCGAGCGCAGGAGAGGCACGAGGTTGCCGTGAGTGAACAGCTCGGGCGAAAGCCGCTTGCCGCTCGACCGGCGCCCACCGTCGCGCTCGAGCCGACGAGCCCACTCCTTGGAGTAGGCGGCCACCTGGATACAGCGGCCGGTCGTCTTGACTCGGGTGATGTGGGTCAGGCCGCAAACCTGCTTGAGCAGGTCTTCGACCTCGGACTGGTAGCCGACCTCGTCCTCGTGGAACGAGAAGGAGATTCGGCCGTTGTCGCTCACGGACCCTTCAGCCAGGTACCAGCCGAGGAGCGATTCGTAGTTGGCGGTGAACGTGTCGGCGGGGCCGGCCTTGGGGATCTGCGTCCACACGATGTCGCCGGGCTGAAGGTCGCCGGCCAGCACCCACTCGCGCTGAACGTCGAACTCCCACGCCTTGTTCGGCTCGGTGCCGTAGCAGCGGAAGTGGATGGAGGGGTCGGCGTACTTCGCCGTGATGCTGGTCATCTCGGCGAGACGCGACGCGAGAACCGGGTGGTTGCTGGTCATGCGGGCCGTCGGCGAGCCGTAGGTCCGCACGGTGACAAGATCCTCGTCAACGGGGCGCGCCAGGACTCGCTGCACCTCGTGAAACTCGCCGTCGTGTGCCAGCACGAACTGGCCCGGTGTGATCCTGTCGATGGCGGAGACGCCGTCGGCGGTCACGACCGGGGAACCGGACGGCAAGCACCAGTTGTCGGCGAACGCCCGGAACATGCCGCCGAACGCCTCACGGAACCGCTTGGACTGGAACGCCAGGTTGTGGATGCCGTCGTAGTAGTCGGTGGCGGTCTGGATCGCGGCGCGACGTTCAATCAGGTCCTCGTACAGGTCGTGCAGCCAGTATTCGGGTGAACCCACAGGGGTGTCAGGCACAGGCAACCCCTTTCCGGGCTCTAGAACACGACCAGGCGACCCGGGCGCTTCTCCTCCGGCGGAGGCTCACGCAACACGTCGTTGCGGGCCTCGAGCGCCAGCACGGCGCACACCAGAAGGTCGATCTTGTCCGGCGACTGCGGGAACTTCTTCCGCACCGCCAGGTGCCCCCGGTCCTTGAACCGGCGGGCGTTCCCCACATGCGTCGCCAGCAGCGGGTGACGGTCGTGGGTGACCGCCTTCGTCATCACCGACGTGTGGAACAACTCGAGGGCGTCACCCATGAACTTCGGGCGGTTCGTCCACCACTCCTTCACCACGTCACCGTGGCGGCCGTACCAGCGGCCCAGGTCCTCCTGCCAGTACGGCGGGTCACCGTAGAACGCCCGCACCTGCCACCGGTCGAACGCTGAAGCGACTGCGGCGTCCACCGCGTGCTTCGGCACCTCGCCGTCGTGCTCGAGCGGGTCCCACACGCCCACCACGAACAGGTGACCCGACTCCACGTCACAGCCGACCAGACCTGTCGTGTCGTCGTACAGCGAACCGTCGAACCCGAGTGTGACCGCAGCACCATCGGCCGGCGGGGCGGGCTCACCGGCGCACTCGTCCCACGCCGCGGGGGCGATGAACGCGTCCTCGTCGGCCACGATGCGGTTCCCGAAGAACCGCTCGGCCTGGGCGGCGTCACGCTGGATGAGCTCGGCCGCCTCAGCGTCGATGCGCTCGAGGTCGACCCAGCCCAACGGCGGGCGGGCGCTGTCGGCGTACACCTCGCGGAACATGACGACGCGCTCACGCTTGTTGCGGATCGACAGCGACGCTCGCGGCGACGTCATGTCCTTGAGGATGTCCGGGGACTCCGACTCCCACGTCTGCTGCGCCACGGAACCCTCGGCGGGGTCCCATGCGTTCGTCGTCTCGATGCTGCGGCCACCCATGCCGGCCAGGTTGCGGCGCTGGTTGTCGGCCAGCGTGTGACCGCCGTTCGACTTGAGCCACGAGTGCGTCTCGTCCTGCACGGCAAACGTGATGCGCTGACCGAGGCGGGACCGTGCCGACGCGGTGACCGGCTCGATCAGGCCGCCGCCGGGGAGGTTGATGCGGGTGAGGCCCGTGTCGGGGATGTCGGCGGCCAGGTTGCCCAGCTCGATCATCGGTTGCAGGGCCCGCCACACGTTCGCCGTCTGGTCCTCGCTGACCGCGGTGATCTGGATGTGGGGCGTCGGCCACGGCTTGCCCCGAGGGCGGCCGTCGGCGTCGAAGTGCGAGAACAGCACCGGCCCGTAAGCCTCGGCGCAGATCATCGCCGCCGAGAACGGACCCTTGCCCCACTTCTGCGGGCGCACCAACTGGCCGCGGCGATACCGGAACCGGCCACGCTCGTCGACCTCGTAGAACGCCTCGAGGAAGCGAAGCATCTCGGTCGTCAGCTCGTAGGGCTCGCCCTGACGGTCCCCGTCGGGAATGACGCAATGCTCCTCGATCCAGTCGGCCACCTCGTAGCCGATGGACCGGATCACGAAGCGGCAGCAGCCAGGCGCTCAGCGGCCGACAGGCGACGGGGGCCGGCCTTGCGCTGCTCGGCCAGCTCGTCGACGGGGACGGACCACCCGAGGCGGTGCAGACCCATCGGGGTAAGGCCGAGGTCGTGTTCCATCTGGCGGACCTCGGCGAGCAGGCGGGTCGACGCCTCGGGCTTCTCAGCCTCCACCGCCAGGCGCACGAAGCGGGCCACGTTGCGGGTCGCGTGCAACCGCTCCCACATGACGGCCTGCGGGGTCGACCACAGGTAGCGCCACATGGGCATCTCGCCCGCCAGCGCCTTCGACAGCGGCCACTTGGGGGCGGCCCCCCGCCGGCCTTCGGCGGGAAGCTGGACGTACTTGCTGGTGTCCTTCTTGGGGGGTCCGGGCATCGCGCCCCTCCTCCTATGCCGCCAACAGGCGGAGTTGTTCTGGCTTCAGCACGCCGTTATTGGGAATGGTTCCTAGGGTTGAGAACCCAGGCTCACCCGGGGCACCAGCCCTCATCGGTCCGGGGGCTTGACCACTCTAAGCGGTCGTACCCCTCCCCCTACGTGGTCGGCCGAACGACCCGTCGTGCCTGGCCGTCTTGATGGCGTGGCATGAGGCGCACATGGATTGCAGCG
>JAIBAC010000238.1 GCA_019695375.1 Acidimicrobiia bacterium | reverse complement strand
GTCGTGCTGAGGCAGGTCGTCGCTGCCGCGGCGCGTCTCCTGCGGCGTGGCGGGTGGCTGCTCGTCGAGGCCGGCGGCCGTCAGGACCGGGACCTCGCAGCGTCCATGCGCGGTGCCGGCTTCGTCGAGATCGCGCCGTGGCACGACGCCGAGGGTGACTTGAGAGGCATCGCCGCGCAGCGCTGACGGCGTTCAGGTGAGCGCCGTGATCCACTCGCGCAGCTCGCGGACGGGGTCGGGCCCGATCGGCTGGTACACGAGCTCGGTGATACCGGCGGCAGCGGTGGCATCGCGCCGTGCGGCCAGCGCGTCGGCGGTGCCCGTCCACGTCAGGGTCGAGATGGCGTCTGCGGTCACGAGGGGTCTGTCGCGGTCGTTGATTCCCGTCAGGTGCTGCTCGTGCAGGAGCAGGTGTCGTTGCGCCGCGTCGACGGCGTCGATGGACGCGCGCCACTCGGTGCCTCCGGGCAGGGCGTCGACGAGGGCGCCGTACATGCCACCGTGCATGTAGCCGAAGTGGGCCGCGACGGTGACGGCCGCCCCGGCAGCGGCGACCGGACGCTCGTCGCCGGCTCGCTCGCCTTCGGTGAGCACGGTCCCGAACGTGAGCATCGCCGCACGTGCGAAACCGGCGCCGTCCGGGAGCGCCGTGGCGATCCCGTCGCCGAGCTCGCGTGCGACCGCGTGGCCCTTGGGGCCGTCGGCACCGATCAGGAACGGAACACGGATCGGGCGCGGTGGCGCCCAGCCTTCCGGATGCAGCATCCGGCACGGCTTCCCGTCGACGTCGACGGTCTCCCCTGCGAGCAGGGCCTGCAACGTCTCGACGTAGTCGCGCACGGCGCGCCAACGCATCGCGGACTGGCCCATGGTCATGCGCCCCGTGAACCCCGCACCAACCGCGACCGTCACACGGCCGGGGGCGAGGTCGACGAGGCCCGCGATCGCGGCGGCGTTGACCATCACATGGCGTAGGCCCGGCACGAGAACGGCGCTGCCGAGGCCGATGCGCGTCGTGCGGTCGGCGGCGCGTGCCAGCGTCGCCCAGAGATCCTGGTAGAGCGCCGGGGAGTCGTACACGAAGGCGCGGGCGTAGCCGAGGTCCTCGGCGACCGCGATCAGCTCCGGCGTGTCACGTCGTGGCGGGAAGGCACATGAGACGTCCATGCCCCCATGCTGGCCGAGTCCGGCCGGCGGTGTGCCGCGGGATAGCCGACCTGTCCCGCTCAGACCTCGACGGGGTCGGCCGCGAGGACCTGCTCGAAGAACTCCCTGTCGGCGACTATCGGACGGTCTGCGAGGAACATGCGTCCGTAGCGCTCGAAGTAGAGGAGCTGCTTGCCGAGCAGGAACATCCCGCGATCGAAGCTCGAGCCCGTCCCGCCCGCTTCGATCGTCGCCCTACGGCGGCGGCGCGTGTCGCGCCAGCGCGAGATCGTCTCACGCAAGCTGCGGTCGGGTCCCGTCCCCGCCTCGTCGGCCTGCATGTCGCGCAGCAGCACCGCTGGATCCTGCACGAGCGCCGCGAGGCTCACCTCGCCGAAGGGAAGGGCGAGCACCGGTTCGATCTGGGCGCGCACGAACCGACGGAAGTTCTCCTGATCGAGGCCGAACTGCGTGAGGACGACGTCGCCGTAGACGTCGACGAAGTGGTCGGCGACGTCGTCCCAGGCTGCCGCGTCGCCGAGGGCGCCCTCGATGAGGCGTCTGAAGAAGCGGTGCGTGCTGGGATCGAGGCGGCCGACGATGCCCCAGTCGAGGACTCCGACGCGTCCGTCGCGCAGCACCATGAGGTTGCCGGCGTGGATGTCGCCGTGGAAGACGCCGTTGCGCAGCGTCGTGATGAACCACGCCTCGAGGAGCTGCTCGACGCGTGGGCGCGGATCGTGGCCGAGGGCCTCGATCGCGGCCAGGTCGTCGATGGCGACGCCGTCGAGGAGCTCCATCGTGAGCACGGTCCGGCCGCAGAGCTCGGGGACCGGCTCGGGCACGACGATGTAGGGCAGGTCGACCTGCTCCAGCAGGCGGCAGTGGTGCTGCATCGCCCGCATCTCGTTGCGCAGGTCGAGCTCCTCGGCGATCTGCTCACGCAGACCGGTGACGGCGTCGACGAGGGCGCCGGCGACCGAGAGCCCGACGCGGCGCGACATGAACTCGAACAAGGGCCGCATCAGGTTCAGGTCCGCTGCCGCGAGCGCGGCGACGTCGGGCCGCTGCACCTTGACCGCCACGGCGCGGCCGTCGTGGGTGCGTGCCCTGTAGACGACCGCGATCGAGGCCGCGGCGATCGGGACCGGGTCGAGCTGCGCGAACGCGTCGTCGAGGTTCATGCCGAGCTCGAGCTCGACGGCGCTGCGCATCTCGGCGAACGAGAGCGCGGGGCCGGTGTCGAGACACGACCGGAACTCAGCGGCTGTGACATCGCCGAACACGCCGGGCGCGGACCCGATGAGCTGGCCGAACTTCATCCACGTGGCGCCGAGGTCCTCGAACATGAGCCGCAGGGCGCGGGCGCGGGCAGCGTCGTCGTCGGCGTGGTCGTCGCTTCGGGCGCTGTGCCAGGCGACGGCGCCGAAGTGCCGCGCCGCCGCCGAGACGACCTGAATCGCCCGCCGCGCCAGCATCCCGCGCCCCGGATCCGGCAACGGTACCGCGAACGCCGGTGCCGGGGCGGACGTGGGGCCACGCCGGGCGTTCACGGCGACGCCCCGATGATCGCGGCGACGCCGTCGGCGAGGCGCGGCAGCACCGTCCCCGTGCGGGCGCGCAGCTTGTGCGCGGCGACATGGTCGAGGTCGGTGTCCTCCTCGTTGACGATCACGAGCGTGCCGCCGTTGCGTGCGACCGTGAGCGGCACGTAAGCGGCGGGCACGACCGAGAGGGTGGATCCGAGCGCGAGGCACAGGTCGGCACGGTCGGCCTCCTCGAACGCGCGGTCGAGGATGGCCTCGTCGAGCGACTGCCCGAAGCTGATCGTGGCGCTCTTGAGGATCCCGCCGCATGTCGCGCAACGCGGGTCGAAGTCGCCGGCCTCGACGCGCTCGAGGACGTCGCCGATCGGGCCGCGGTCTCCGCAGCCGAGGCACGCGTACTCGCGGGTGGTGCCGTGGACCTCGATCACGTCGGTGGAACCGGCTTCCTGGTGGAGGCCGTCGATGTTCTGGGTGACCACCACGGGCGCGACGCCGAGGCGTTCGAGCTGCGCGACGGCATGGTGGCCGGCGTTCGGTTCGGCTGCCCACATCCGCGTCTCGAGGCGCATCTCCCAGGAGCGCCGTCTGATCTCGGGGTCGGACACGAAGTTCTGGATAGTGAACAGGTTGGGGTCGACCCGCTTCCAGAGCCCCTGGGGTCCGCGGAAGTCGGGTATGCCGCTCTCGGTGGAGATGCCCGCACCCGTGAACACGAGGGTGCGCCGCGATCGGGCGACGGCCGTCACGACCTCGTCGAGCACCTCGGTCGGATCCCCCCCCGGCAGCATCCAGCGAGGATGCCATGTGGCGCCCGTGCTCTGCCACGGCACACGGTCGCGCTGTTGCCGGCACCGACGGCCGGGCGTAGGTTGTGCCCACTTGGTGCACGTTCGGTTGGCTTGCCGAGGTGGGGTGGGTGAGATGCGACGTGCCGGCGCTGCGCGGCGACCCCGTCGTGACGAAACCGAAGCGGTCCTCGGTGGCCTCGACGCCGCGTTCGCCGCCGCCATGCGTCTCGACGACGAGGCCTACGCCGCCGACGTCGTCGAGGAGGCCGAGCGCCGTCAGACCTTGCGCGACCGCATAGCACGGCTGCGCTTCGGCCCCCCGGTCGTCGTGCGCCTCGCGGACCGCTCCGAGATACGTGGCCGCGTCGTCGCGGTGGGTGTCGACTGGGTGCGCGTCGTCGAGGGCGACCTGCCCGGCGGTCTCGGGGTCGCGGCCGACCACGTCGTGGCGCTCGGCGCGGTGGTGGCGGTCACGTCACAGGTGCGGTTGCGCTCGTGAGCGCCTCCGGATCAGCCGCGTCCGCCGGCGCGGACGCGGTCGAGCGCCTCGGTCCGGAGGTTCTGCACGTATGCCGCGAGCTGGTCGGGATCGACGCGCCACACTCCGCGTTTGCCGATCTTGAGCCCGGGGAGCTCGTTGCCACGCAGCAGGGTGTAAACCTGCGCGACGCTCACGTTGAGCAGTTCCGCGACCTCGTTGGGCGTCAGGAGCTTCTTGAGTTCCGAGGCTTCCATGGCCTGCTCGTCGAGTCGGTGCGTCGGGGTGCCGTCAGAAGCGTAACACTGCGCGGTGATGCGATCGTGGCGCTCCCGTCGAGGTCGCGTGCACGCAGCACGCGGGAACCACGGGCGATCGTGCGCGCCGTGGGTGTTCGCGTCGGAGACGGGCGGTGATGGGCCGGCACCGCACCGTGACGGCGTCCGGCGGCGCGACGTGGGTGCCGGAGCTCGCGTCCTACTGCAGCGCTGCCACCGCGATCGACCTGGTCGCGCGTTGCTCGGACCCAGGGGAGCTGCGTGCGCGGCTCGTGCTCGACCGCCCCGACGTGGTCGTCCTCGACTCCGGGGACGAGTGGCTCGATGCCGTGCTCATCGACTCGATCCGCACGGTCGGCGCCGGCATCGTCGTCGTCGGCGATCCCGGCGACCCGCGCCCGGCGCGCCTCGGGCGCGGCACCGCCGTGGACCCCTC